>NZ_JAUSTB010000008.1:0-174764 GCF_030812615.1 Pseudarthrobacter niigatensis
TGCGGGCCCACTGCCCATCAGTCAAAACAGAAGTACGAGACACCCCTCAAGCATCCCGGCTAAGCCAAGCAGGGTTTAGGAGACACGCCCTAGTCCCCCAGGAGCTCGGAGGACTCCAGCCACTCGAGTTCCAGGGCGTCTTTTTCGTCCGTGAGGTCCTTGAGCTGCTTGTTCTGGTCGGCGAGCTTGTCGAAGTCGCCGGCTTCAGTGGTCTTCAGCATCAGGTCGTGAAGCTTCTTTTCGTCTTGGTCGAGCTTCTTGAGCTGCCGTTCGATCCGGTTGAGGGCCTTGCGGGCCTCCCGCTTCTCCGCCTCGGAGGGGCCCGTGCCAGTCGCTGCTGCCGCGGCCTGGGCTGCACTGGTGACGGGGTTTCCGCCGCCCGTGACGGTTGAACCGGCCAATGCCGCTTCACGCAGTTCGAGGTACTGGTCCACGCCGCCGGGAAGGCCGCGGAGCCTTCCGTCGCCGAGCAGGGCCATCTGGTGGTCGGTGACGCGCTCCAGCAGGTAGCGGTCGTGGCTGACCACCACCAAGGTGCCCGGCCAGCCGTCCAGGACGTCCTCCACGGCGGCGAGGGTATCGGTGTCGAGGTCGTTGGTGGGCTCATCGAGCATCAGCACGTTGGGTTCACCCACCAACAGCCGGAGGAGCTGCAGGCGTCGCCGCTCACCGCCGGAGAGGTCGCGCACGGGTGTCCACTGCTTCTGGTTGGTGAATCCGAGCTGCTCCACCAGCTGGCCGGCCGTGAATTCCTTGCCGCCCACGTTGAACGAACGCTTTTCCCGCTCGATGACCTCGATGACGCGCAGGTCAGCGACGTCGTCGAGCTCCTTGACTTCCTGGGTGAGGACCGCGGTGACCACGGTCTTTCCCCGCTTCAGCCGGCCGGCGTCGGGCGTGATCTCGCCGTTGAGCAGCTTCAGGAGGGTGGTCTTGCCGGCGCCGTTGACGCCCACCAGGCCGAGCCGCTCCCCCGGTGCGAGGCGGAGGGTGATGTTGTCGAAGAGCTTCCTGCCCTCATCGCCCTGGAAGTTCAGGGACACGTTCTCGAGGTCCAGGACGTCCTTGCCCTGGCGCGCGGTGGCCATCTTGCTCAGGGCCATCGAGTCGCGCGGAGCCGGAACGTCCGCGATGAGCGCGTTGGCTGCGTCGATCCGGAACTTCGGCTTGGCGGTGCGGGCCGGGGCGCCGCGGCGAAGCCAGGCCAGTTCCTTCTTGACCAGCTGCTGGCGCTTGCCTTCGACCACGGAGGCCATCCGGTCCCGTTCGGCCCTGGCCAGCACATAGGCGGCGTAACCGCCTTCAAAGGGGTCCACGATCCCGTCGTGCACCTCCCACGTCTTGGTGCAGACTTCGTCGAGGAACCAACGGTCGTGGGTGACCACCAGGAAGGCGCCCTGGTTGGGCCGCCAGCGCGTCTTTAGGTGCCGGGCCAGCCAGGCCACACCTTCGACGTCGAGGTGGTTGGTGGGTTCGTCGAGCATGATGACGTCGTGGTCCTCGATGAGGAGCTTTGCCAGGGCCACGCGCCGCTTCTGGCCGCCGGAGAGGGCGTGCACGTTGGCATGCCAGTCGACGTCGGACACCAGCCCGCCCATGATCTCGCGGATTTGCGGGTTCCGCGCCCACTCATAATCCGCCTGGTCGCCCACGATCGCGGCGCCGACGGTCAGGTCGCCGTCGAGCACGTCGCTTTGGTCCAGGTACCCGACATTGACGTCGCCGCGCTTGGTGACGCGGCCGGAGTCCGGGGTGGAGCGCAGGGCCAGCAGCCGCATCAGGGTGGACTTGCCGTCACCGTTGCGGCCCACCATGCCGATC
This sequence comes from Pseudarthrobacter niigatensis, assembly GCF_030812615.1. Lineage (NCBI taxonomy): Bacteria > Bacillati > Actinomycetota > Actinomycetes > Micrococcales > Micrococcaceae > Pseudarthrobacter > Pseudarthrobacter niigatensis. Next base: position 1,822 of record NZ_JAUSTB010000008.1, read on the forward strand.
CGGTCCCCTTCCTCCAATCCCAGGGTGATGCCGTCCAGGACGGTGCGGGTCGCGTAGGAAACCGTGAGGTTCTCGCCGCCAAGAAGGTGTGCCAAGGGAACTGCTTTCTGCTGCCGGACTGGAAGTATTAAAGGAGGGTGTCGGAGATGATGCGCGCGCCCGGGACCGGGCCGTGGACAGGGAGCGCCGTCAGGCCGTAGCGCTGCAGGTCCTCTGCCAGGGCAGCGGCCGCAACGGAGTCCTCGGCCAGCAACGCCACGGTGGGACCGGATCCGGAGACCATGCCTGCGATGGCGCCATGGGATTCACCGATTCCCAGCGTATCGCGCAGCGCAGGCGCGAGTTCAATGGAGGCACGCTGCAGGTCGTTCACCAGTACGCGGCCCAGGGACTCGGCGTCGCCGCCCCGCAGGGCCGCGAGGATTTGCGGATCAACCCCGGTGGGTTCTTCGGCGTCGATTCCCCCGGCCCCGCGCAGGCGGTCCAGGGTCCGGTACACCTCGGGCGTGGAGAGGCCGTAATTCGCCACTACCAGCACCCAGTGGGTTTGCGCCTTGGCCAGGGCCGGAGACAGTTCGTCCCCCAGGCCGAGGCCGACGGCGGTTCCGCCCAGGAGCGAGAACGGCACGTCAGCGCCCAGTTCCGCTGCGAGGTGGGCCAGCTCCTCACGGGACAGCCCGCTGTTCCAGAGGGCGTCGCAGGCCAGGAGGGTGGCAGCGGCGTCGGCGGAACCACCGCCCATGCCGCCGGCCACCGGTACCCGCTTGGTGATCTCCAAATGCACGCCGGTGGCGTGTTCGGAGACGTCGGCCATGATGGCGGCCGCCTTGTAGGCCAGGTTGCTGCTGTCCAGGGGGATGTCGACGTCGTCGAGGTCCAGGGTGCTTTCCGGACTGAGGCTGATGGTGATGCCGGGGGCAGCGGTACTGGTGGCGGCCACTTCCTCGTACAGGGACACCGCGAGATAGACGCTGGCCACCGAGTGGTAGCCGTCCGCCCGCAGCGGCCCCACTGCCAGGGACACGTTGACCTTGCCGGGCGCCTTGACCCGGACGGTCCTGGCAGCGAACCGCCCTGCCGCGCTCACGGGCGGTTTTCCCTGGCTTCGGCGATCCGGGCGAATGCGGCGATGTCGATGACTTCGCCGCGGGCGGTGGGGTCCACGCCCGCCGCGAGCAGGCAGCGTTCGGCTTCCGGTGCTCCGCCGGCCCAGCCGGCCAGTGCCGCACGGAGCGTCTTGCGCCGCTGCGCAAACGCAGCATCCACCACGGCAAACACCTGCTCGCGCGTGGCAGTGGTGGCCGGTGGTTCGCGGCGGGTGAAGGCCACCAGGCCCGAGTGGATTTTCGGGGCCGGCCAAAAGACGTTCATGCCGATCACACCGGCCTTGCGCATCTGGCTGTACCAGGCGGCCTTGACGGACGGCACACCGTAGGTCTTGGATCCCGGCCCGGCGGCCAGGCGGTCCGCTACCTCGTCCTGAACCATCACCAGTCCGTGCTTCAGGCTGGGGAAATGCTGCAGCAGGTGCAGCACCACGGGAACGGCCACGTTGTACGGCAGGTTGGCCACCAGGGCGGTGGGTTCCACCGGCAGTTCGGTGACCTTCATGGCGTCGGCGTGCACCAGGTGGAAGGCGTTGGCGGCGGCGGGCCGCCATTCCTTCACGGTCTCGGGGAGCTTTGCGGCGAGGACAGGATCGATCTCGACGGCGACGACCGCCGCTGCGGCATCGAGCAGGCCCAGCGTCAGGGAGCCGAGGCCAGGACCGACCTCAAGCACCGTTTCGTCCGGCCGCACGCCCGCGGCCGCAACAATGCGGCGGATCGTGTTGCCGTCAATGACAAAGTTCTGGCCCAGGGTCTTGGTGGGCCTGACCCCGATTTCCGCTGCCATCCGCCGAATGTCGGAGGCACCGAACAGCGGTGCGGGCACGGCGGGGATCGGTTCAGTCACCTAGGTATCCTATCCCGCGCGGCACGCCGGCCCTTCCGGCTAACGGCAATGGCCGGCCCCGGAGTACCCGGGGCCGGCCATTGCCGTCAGCTGCGCTTGTGCCGTGCGGATCAGCGGCTGGCTGCCCAGCCGCAGCCCCACGGCGACAGGCCGCGCTGCGCATAAACGCGGTTGGCGATGTCGATCTGCTGGGCCTTGGTGGCGAGGCTTGCATTCGGCGCGTAAGCGCCGCCGCCGGCGCCGATCCAGGTCTGGATGTCGAACTGCAGGCCACCGTAATAACCGTTGCCGCTGTTAATGCTCCAGTTGCCGGTGGACTCGCACTGGGCGATCTTGTCCCACATGGCCTCGTTCATCATGGCCGGTGCTGCCGCGCCGGTGTTGGCACCTGCAGCGGCGGGGGCCGCCGCGGCCTGGACGGCCGGCTTGGCTTTGGTGCCCACGGTGACCTTCTCGGTGACGGGCTGGACTGCGACATTCTCCGACACCAGGGTGCGGGAGGCCTCCCGGCCATCCACGAGCACCAGCTTGAAGGTGCGCTCGATCTTCCCAGCGGTCCCGGCCTGGGTCACCTGCTTCTCACCCTTAAGCATGTCAGCGCTTTCGGCGGTGACCGTATCGAAGGGGACGTCCTCGCTGGTGACCGCGGTCTGGCCGGTGTCCACCCGGGAAACCTTGATGACCATGTTGTTCACCACGTTGGCGTTGGCCGGCTGCGAGGTGCGGTCGTTGGCGCCGAGGGTCACTCCGGAGTCTTCAAGGACCTTGCCCACTGTGGGGGCGGTGGTGGTGGCCGTGTTGACCTTGCCGTCCGCAACGATGCTGACGGTCTTGGGCGTGGAAATGGCGACGTAGGAACCAGCCAGCGCAAGGGTGGCATCCTTCGGCGCCGACACGGAGGAGGCGCTGGCCACACCGAGTTCGGTCACCAGGTCCTCGACGTCCTGCGCCGTGGTGTTGACCGTCTTCTCGGCCCCGTCAAGGCTGACCTTGACTTCCTTGGCCTGGTTGATGTTGATGATGGTGCCGTCCTGAACGGTGGCGTCCAGGGAGGGCGAGACGCGGTCGCCGGGCTTCAGGTCCAGGTTGGCGCTCTTGACCACCTGTGCCACTGTTCCACCAAAGGACTGCACGGACGACGCTTGGCCGTCCACGTTGAGCGTGACTGTTTTGTTATTGCCCACGAAGGCTACGAGGCCTGCGACCAGGCCGCAAAGCACCAGCAGCTGGGCGCCAACCTTAATAAAGCTGAACTTGCCGTCCGATGTGAAGAACTTGATCACGATTGCCCGTAACTCTCGGTCCATCCGGGCACGGGGAATGCGCAATAAAATGCCCGGAGCAACCTCGAAAGAAAGGAGGGTCCGGGCACCGGTGCGCCGCCACACTCCGCACAGCTGAATGGCCGGATATTGGTCAAGCCGGGCCGGCTGCAAGTGGAGTGAAATTACCCGTTGGCCTTCCCCGACCCCGGCTAATAGTTGTCCACTGTAACCGTAGCGTTATAAAGCAGCCAACATTTTTGCATACCAGGTATACGGCCGGCGGTGGTGCGGCAGGCAGCGATCAGGACCAGGATCCGTATGCCCGTACGGTATTTTCGCTGATTGCGGTGCACAGGGCGGCAAGGTCGGAGCCTGTCAATTCTGCCATGGCCCGCACGGTGTAAGGGACCATGTAGCTCGCGTTCGGACGCCCCCTGTGCGGGTGCGGCGTGAGGAACGGGGCGTCCGTTTCCACCATGACAAGCTCCCGGTCAGCGACCGCGAGCGCGGCCCGCAGGTTTGCAGCGTTCTTGAACGTCAGGGTGCCGGCGAAGGACATCCACCAGCCCTGCTCATTGCACGTCCTGGCAAGGTCTTCATCCCCGGAGAAGCAATGGAACACCACCCGTTCCGGCGCCCCTTCCTCCCGGAGTACCCGGACCACGTCACCGTGCGCGTCCCGGTCATGGATCTGCAGGGTCAGGTCCAGCCGCTTTGCGATATCGATGTGGCGCCGGAACGAGTACTCCTGGTGCCGCAGCCCCGCCCCTTCCGTCCGGTAGAAGTCCAGCCCGGTTTCGCCGATGGCCCTGATGCGGGGATGCGCGGCGAGCTGTTCGATCTCGGCAAGGGCCGCTTCCAGTTCACCCCGGGCCGCGTACTGCGGGGCATCGTTGGGATGCAGTGCCACCGCTCCCAGGAGCCGTTCGTCCAGGTCCACCGCTTCCACTGTGAACCGCGAGGACTCCAGGTCGCAGCCAACCTGCACAGCACCCAGCACCCCGACGGCCTCTGCTGCGTCGAGGGCAGCCTTGACCCCTACCGGGCCCTTTCCTTCCGGGAAGTCCAGGTGGGTGTGGTTGTCCATGACCGGGACCGGCAACGGTTCCGGCGCTGGCGGGAAATCCCTGCGGCGTCCTGCGCCGGGATCCGTGGTTGCATCTGCGGCAGGCGCCCGGTAGGCGGGGGGAATGGACGATTCGCACATCCAATCAGCCTAGCGGCCACATGACTCCCCCATATTTGCCGGAACTCTCTGTCAGGCAGGGCAGTTGTGTTAGTAGTCTGGAACGAACACACGCGCACGCCCACCGAGGGGCGAAGGCAGGCTTGCTGTCACGTCCAGGTGAAACCCGGGCTGAAAGGTTGCCGATGGAACCCCACCGACGCACTGCCAACAATGGAAGCGCACCGAACCTCAACCTGGCCGGCGTCGCCGATCCCGTCAGCCACCTGAACGGCCACAGGCCGGCACCCATGGAGTCCGGGGCCTTCCACGCAGCCGCGCAACGCATCCTGACCACCGTCAACACGGTCATCGACGGCAAATCCGATGCCGCCAAGCTGGCGCTCACTGTCCTCCTCGCCCAGGGCCACCTGCTGGTGGAGGACGTGCCCGGCGTCGGAAAGACCCTGCTGGCAAAAACCCTTGCCCGCACCATTGACTGCACCGTCAACCGCATCCAGTTCACCCCCGACCTCCTGCCCTCCGACGTCACGGGGGTGTCCATCTACAACCAGGCCTCCAGGCTCTTCGAATTCCGGCCCGGTGCAGTGTTCGCCAACATTGTTATCGGCGACGAAATCAACCGGGCATCCGCCAAGACCCAGTCCGCACTCCTGGAATGCATGGAGGAGCACCAGGTGACGGTGGACGGCACCTCCTACAAACTCGATGAGCCGTTCATGGTGGTGGCCACCCAGAACCCCATCGAAATGGAAGGGACGTATCCGCTGCCCGAGGCACAGCGGGACCGCTTCATGGCCAGGATTTCCATGGGCTACCCGGACAAGGACGCCGAGATCGAGATGCTCGAGACCCATCAGGCGGTCTCGCCGCTGGCGAACGTCTCCCCCGTGGTCACAGCCGGCGATGTCGCCGCCATGATTGCCAGCGTCCAGCAGGTGTTCGTGTCCGGGCCGGTGAAGGAATACACGGTGTCAGTGGGCAGGGCCACGAGGGAAAGCCCGCTGCTGCGGCTCGGCGCGAGCCCCCGGTCCATGCTGCAGCTGCTGCGCGCCGCCAAGGCCACGGCAGCCCTGGACGGACGCGATTTTGTCCTTCCGGACGATGTAGGCGACGTGGCAGAGGCAGTCCTGGCGCACAGGATCATCCTTGACCGGAAGGCTGCCGGCGCCGGCGAAACACCGCACAGCGTCCTGCGGGGCATCCTGTCCCGGCTGCCCGTGCCGCAGGCTGCCGCCGGGCAGCCCGACCGGGCCGGGGCCGCCGCCGGCAGCAGGAACCGCTAGGCGGATGCCATGGCCCTCCTGGACAAGCTCCCGCGGCACCTGTTCACCAGGCGCGGGTGGGGCATGCTGGCAGCAGGCGCCTTCGCGCTCGCTGCGGCCCAGGTCATGGGACGCCGTGACCTCCTGACCCTGGCACTGCTGCTGCTTCTGCTGCCCCTTGTCTCCCTTGCCGGCGTCCGCCTCGTCAAACCGCGTTTCCGGGTCTACCGGGAATTCAACCCCTCTCCGGTGGAAACCTCGGCGCCGGCGGTGGTCTCCCTCGCGGTGGCCAGGACCGGCCCGGGCAGCGGGCAGGTGGTCATGGAGGAGCGGCTCCCGGCGCAGTTCGGCCACCCACCCGCCTTCCGGTTCCCGTCCCGCGCCGCCACCGGCGGCACCAGCCGCTACGAATACCACCTCACGTCCAGGTATCGCGGGCAGTTCAGGATTGGACCGGTCACGGCCGAGTTCACCGACCCCTTCGGTCTGTCGCTGCACCGGCGGTCCATTGACGACGGCGACGTCCTCACCGTGACGCCTGCCGCCGTCGTCCTGCCTGCCACTGGATTGGCAGGAGCCCGGGGCAACGACGGCGTCACCGCCACGCGGGTCCGGGCGAACCCGAGCGATGACGACGTCATGACCCGCGAATATCGCCACGGCGACCCGATGCGGAGGGTCCACTGGGCTGCCACGGCCAGGCACGGGGCCCTGATGGTCCGGCAGGAGGAATCCGTGACTACGCCGGAGGCGACCATCATCCTGGACCACCGTTCCGGTGCGTTCGCAGGTGGGCCGGGCACCTCGTCCCCGGGGCTGCGGGGCCACGACGGGCATGCGCCGGCCACCAGCGACACGTTTGAATGGTCGGTTGTTGCTGCCATGTCCGTCAGCGCGCACCTGGCCGAACGCAATTACGGCCTTCGCCTGCTGGATGCCGGCGGCGAACCAGCGTTCCTGCACTCGCCCTCTTCGCCCGAGCCGGCGGCCGAGGAGTACAGCGGCCCGTCCGGCCTGCAGTCGATCGCCGAAAGCCTGGCTGCGATCCACCTCTCCGGCCCGCTCCACCCACGGCGGGACGGCGTACTCCCGGACAAAGGCGGGCGTGCCGCGGAGCACCGGGCCGCGGGAACGCGGACGCATCCGGGCATCGACCAGGGGCCGCCGGCCTTTGACGACCACTTGATGGACAAGCTCTCCGCCCACCGGATGCGGGGGCCGCTGATTGCAGTGCTGGGCCGGATTACCGGCGAGGAAGCGGCGGCCCTGGCTCCGGCTGCCGCATATGGCACGGACGCATTCGCCCTCCTGGCGGTGGAACGTCCCGCGGAGTTCCAGCATGTCCTGGAGGTACTCCGGCAGGGCGGCTGGCGGGCAGTGGCCGCGGGGCCCAACACCCGGCTTTCTGCGGTGTGGGGCCAGTTCGGGCAGGAGCCGGCCCTCCCGGTGGCGCCGGCGTCGGAGGTCCGCCGGGGAGCGGGGGTGGCCAAATGACCATGGCACCGGCCCGGCCAACGGGTGAGGGGCAGCAAGCGCACGACAATCCCGGGGTGCCTGCCCGGCGAACGGGCCCGGGGGCCTATCCCTGGGCCATGGCGGCAGCCATTGCGGCGGCGGCCTGCGGCGCTGCCCTGTCCCTGAACGGCGTCCTTCGCGGCTGGAACTGGTACTGGGCCGCCATGACCACGGTAGTGGCGGTGGCCTTCACCATGGCAGCACTCCGTTCCGTCCGCGCCCAGCCCCTGCTGGTGACCGCCGGCGGGTTCGTGGCCCTGGGCGGGGTGCTGACCCTGACGTTTTTCCGCAGTTCCAGTTTCCTTTGGGTCTTCCCCACCGGAGCCTCACTGCCTGAGCTGGACAAGTTGATCCAGCGCGCCAGCGAAACAGTCCTGGCCGAGACAGCGCCCGTGGCGCCGAACGCCGGAATTGTCATGGTGGTCTGCGCCATTCTCGGCCTGGCCGTCATCCTGGTCGATGCCCTCGCGGTGCCGTTGGGCATGCCCGCGGCTTCCGGCGTCGGGCTGCTGGCCCTGCTGGTGGTCCCGGCCATGATCAAACCCCAGAGTGTGGGCGCCTGGAGTTTCGTTGCCACGGCGGCGGGGTACCTGCTGATCCTTGCCTGCAGCCAGTGGTTCGCACCGGACGGCAGGGTGCAGGGCGGGTCGGCACGCAGCCCGGGGCTGATGCGGCGGGCTGCCGTCACCGGCGCCGTAGCCCTGGCCGCCACCCTGGTGTTGCCCCTGGCCATTCCCGGCTTCGACCGTGGCACCTTCCCGCAGGGATCACGGCTGAACCCGTGGGGCAGCTCCACCGGCCTCAACCCGATGATCACGCTGGGCAGCAGCCTGCGCACCCCTGACGGAAGCGGCAGGATCACGTACGCCACCAATTCGCCCGTACCTCTCTACCTTCGCTCGGTGACGGTGGAGAATTTCGACGGCGACTCCTGGGGCCCGGATGACCGTACCGGCTCCAGGGTTCCGCTGGACGGCCGGATCGACCCCGGCTATCCGGTCCTCACCGACGAGCAGGTGCGCCTTGTCACCGCCATCGACGCCGGGTCCTTCACGAGCCCGTACCTCCCGGTCCCCTATGCGCCGGAAACCGTCAGCGGCCTGGGCGGCCAGTGGACCTGGGATCCCGCCACGCTGAGCATCAAGGGCACTGACACCACCACCCGGCGGCAGGAATACCTGGTGACCTCCGCGGTGCCCAAGCTCACTTCAGCCCTGCTGGCCCAATCCTCGGGTCAGGCCCGGGGCATCGCCGACGTGTTTACCAGGGTCCCGGGCAATGTGCCGGACATTGTGAAAACCACGGCGCAGAGCGTGGCTGGAGGCGCGGGGACTCCATACCAGAAGGCCATGGCCATCCAGAAGTACCTCCGGTCCTCCGAGTTCACTTACTCGCTCCAATCACCGGTGCAGGGCGGCTACGACGGCAACGGGCTCTCGGTCCTGGCCGACTTCCTGCAGCAAAAGAGTGGGTACTGCATCCACTACGCCTCCGCGATGGCGGTAATGGCAAGGCTGGAAGGCATTCCGAGCAGGATTGCCGTGGGTTACGCGCCGGGCAGGCTGACCGGGGCCAGCATCACGGTGGCCGGGCAGGGCTCGCTCCCGGAGTACGAGGCGGATGCGCGCGACGCCCATGCCTGGCCCGAACTGTACTTCCAGGGGCTTGGCTGGGTGGCGTTCGAACCAACGCCCTCCCGTGGAGTTGTTCCCGACTACGCCACCGAGGCTTCGGCATCATCCGGTGCCGAGTCCCTGGGCAACAACGACGGACTCATTCCTGATATTGCCCCGGTGCCCTCACCGGCCGGCACGGCAACTGCACAGCCCGTACCCGGCGCAGGCGGCAGCGGCACCGGCGACGGCCCGCAGTTGCTGCCTTGGCTCCTCGGCACGGCCGGAGCCGGCGCCCTGCTGCTCCTGGCCGGCGCCCCGCATATGGTCCGCGCCGGCACCCGGTCGCGACGGCTGCACCCCAAGCGTCCGGACCTGGCAGTCCCCCTGGCGTGGAGCGAACTGAGGGACCTCGGCACCGACTATGGGCTGCCACCCGGAGAGAGCGAGACGCCGAGGACCTATGCGGCCCGGTTCCGCAGCGCGCTGCTGGGCGAGCCGGACGGTATGGACCGGGACGCCCACGTGGCGGTGGCATCCCTTACCGCAGGCTTCGAACAGCACAGGTACGGCCGTCCCGGCAGTGAACGGCCGGCGGGCGAGGACTTTGCTGCCGGGGTTGCCGCCGTGGAGGAGTCCCTCCAGGCGAACGCTACCCGGTCCAGGCGGTGGGCGGCCTCATGGCTCCCCCGGTCCGTCATGCGCCGCCTGGGGCTGCTGCTGGGAATGCCGTTCAGCGCAGCGGGCCGCACCATCCGGCACCTGCCGCGTCCCGGGGGGCGGGCGGAGCCAGCAACGGACGACGCCGGCAGCAGGTCCCGCGGCGGCTGAACGCGCAGTGCCGGCCGGGAAATTTCCCGGCCGGCACTGTGCTGGTCTCCAGCCGGAATCAGCCGGCGTATGGGTCGGCGATACCGATGTACTGCGTGTAGAGGTACTCCTCGATGCCTTCCAGCCCGCCTTCACGGCCCAGGCCAGACTGCTTCACGCCGCCGAATGGCGCCGCAGCGTTGGAGATGACGCCGGCGTTCAGCCCGAGCATGCCGGTCTCCAGCTTTTCGCCCATCCGGATACCCCGGTTGATGTCCTTGGTGAAGACATAGGCAACCAGTCCGTATTCGGTGTTGTTGGCCAGGCGGACAGCTTCGTCTTCGCTGCCGAAGGTGATGATCGGGGCCACCGGGCCGAAGATTTCCTCGGACAGGATGCGCGTTCCCTCGGCGACTCCGGACAGGATGGTGGGCTGGTAAAAGTAGCCCGGCCCCTCCACCGGTCCGCCGCCCAGGACGGCCTTGGCGCCGGAAGCGACGGCGTCGGAGACCAGTTCGTGGACCTTGTCCCGGCTCTTCGCATCGATCAGCGGCCCCACCTTGGATTCTGGCTCAGTGCCGCGGGCCGTGGTCATCTCCTTCATTTTCGCGGCGAACTTCTCCGCGAATTCGGCCGCGACGGACTCGTGGACGATGAACCTGTTGGCAGCGGTGCAGGCCTCGCCCATGTTGCGGAGCTTCGCCGCCATGGCGCCGGTAACGGCGGCGTCCAGGTCGGCGTCCTCGAAGACCAGGAACGGGGCATTGCCGCCGAGCTCCATGGAGGTGCGCAGCACGTTCCCTGAGGCATCGGCCAGCAGGCGGCGGCCGACTTCGGTGGACCCGGTGAAGGACAGCTTGCGGAGGCGGGAGTCCTTGATGAGGGGTCCGGTGGTAGCCCCGGCCGTGGAGGTGGGAATGACGTTGAGGACACCGGCGGGCAGGCCGGCCTCCTGCATGACGGCGGCGAACAGCTGGGAGGTCAGCGGGGTGAGGTTCGCCGACTTCAGCACCATGGTGCAGCCGGCCGCGACGGCGGGGGCAATCTTGCGGGTGGCCATGGCCAGCGGGAAGTTCCACGGGGTGATCAGCAGGCACGGACCCACCGGCTTCTTGGTGACCAGGAGGCGGGACTTGCCGTCGGGGGAAACGGAGTAGCGGCCAAAGGCACGCACTGCTTCCTCGGAGAACCAGCGCAGGAACTCAGCGCCGTAGGTCACTTCGCCGCGTGCTTCGGCCAGCGGCTTGCCCATTTCCAGGGTCATCAGGAGGGCGAAGTCTTCGGCCCTCTCCGTCACCAGGTCGAAGGCCCGGCGGAGGATTTCGCCTCGTTCGCGGGGCGGGACCTTGGCCCAGGACTCCTGGGCTGCCGCGGCAGCGTCCAGGGCCGCCGCACCGTCCTCGGGGCCGGCGTCGGCGATGCTCAGCAGCACCTTCCCGGTGGCGGGATCCTCGACGTCGAACGTCTTGCCTGAAGCGGCGTCGCGCCACTCACCGTTGATGAGCAGCCCGGTGGGAACGGAGGCCAAAAGCCGGGTTTCGCGCTCGGCGGTAACGGCCGGCTGTGCAGTGACAGTCACGATGACTCCCTCGTCGGTAGGGTTGTGGCAGCCCGTCGCCGCGGCCGGAGTGACCGGGATCATGGGGCTGATTAACAGCCAGACTACTGCGGGGCCCTGCCATGGTCTACGCCGTTGCGCACTGCGGATTCGCTGCCGTGCTGTGCAGCTGCACAGCACGGCACCATGCTTCCAGAGTTGGCTGCCGGGCGTCCTGTTAGGGCCTTAGCGGGCGGCGAGGACCGCTGAGTAGAGCTCCCGCTTGCTGACGCGGACGTCTTCGGCGACGGCGGCGACCGCCTCCTTCAGCCGGATGCCCTGGGCCACCAGTTCGTTGACCGCCGCCACATGGTCTTCCGGGGTGCCTGCCGCCTGTTCGGGGGCGCCGCCCAGGACCACGGCAATCTCGCCGCGGACCTCGTTGTCCTCGGCCCACTGGAGGAGTTCGCCCACCGTGCCGCGGATGACTTCCTCATAGGTTTTCGTCAGTTCGCGGCACACTGCGATCCGGCGGTCCGGGCCGAACCTTTCCCGCAGGGCCCGCAGCATTGCCTCGAGCCGGTGCGGGGCCTCGAAGAACACCATGGTGCGCCGCTCCCCCGCCAGGTCAGCCAGGCGGGAGGCCCGCTCGCCTGCCTTGCGGGGCAGGAATCCTTCGAAGCAGAACCGGTCCGTGGGCAGGCCGGAGAGCGCCAAGGCGGTGAGCACGGCGGATGGCCCCGGAACAGCGGTGACGGGGAGTCCGGCTGCGATGGCCCCCTCCACCAACCGGAACCCGGGGTCCGAGACGGCAGGCATCCCGGCGTCGGTCACCATCACCAGCGTGCTGCCTGCACGTACCTGGTCCAGCAGCTCGGCCGTCCGGGTGGCCTCGTTGTGCTCGTGGTAGCTGATGATGCGGCCGGCAACCGCGACACCCAGGCTTTGGACCAGGCGGTGGAGGCGCCGGGTATCCTCGGCCGCCACGATGTCCGCCGTTCCCAGCAGTTCCACCAGCCGGGCGGAGGCATCGCCCGTGTTCCCGATGGGAGTGGCGGCAAGGACAATCCGCCCTGCCGTCGCAGGGCCGGGCTCGGGAAGGGTGCTGGGGTTCGGGTCCACCCACCAAGCCTACTGCTGCCGGGTCTTCCAGCCGCAAAAGGTAGCATGGGGCTCGTGACGCAGACCTCGACGCGGCCCGCCGGGGCCGGGAAACCCAGCCCGGCGGCATCCTCCACCGGAACCGGCGCCACTGCGGAAGAGACGGCCGGGACGACTTCCCGGGCCTGGATCAGCCGGCCGGACGAAGCGTTCACCGTCGAAGCGCTCAAGGCGAGGCTCATCGGCACCGCCACCTCGTGGCGCGACTATCCGGCATCACTCCGGCTCTGGTTCATCCTGGTTCCGGCCCTCACGGCGGTAGTCGCCGGCCTCCTCCGCTTCGTCCGCCTGGAAGTGCCGCACAAGCTGGTCTTCGACGAGACGTACTACGTCAAGGATGCCTACTCTTACCTCATCAGCGGTTACGAACGCAGCTGGCCGGACAAGGCCAACGATTCCTTTAACGCCGGAAATCCGGACGTCCTGCTGAACACCCCCGAATACGTGGTCCACCCGCCGGTGGGCAAATGGATGATCGCGGCCGGCATGTGGCTCTTTGGGCCGGAGAACCCCTTTGGCTGGCGCTTCGCGGCGGCCCTCACGGGCACCCTGACCGTGCTGCTGGTCTCACTGATCGCCCTGAAACTGTTCCGCTCGCTTCCACTGGCCGGCGCCGCAGGGCTGCTCCTCGCCGTCGACGGCCACCACCTTGTCATGTCCCGCACCTCGCTGCTGGATGTCTTCCTCACGTTCTGGGTCCTCGCCGCCTTTGGGGCACTGCTGATGGACCGCGATGACGGGCGCCGCCGCCTGGCCCACCGGCTGGCCCGCGCCGCTGCCGCGAACGGCGGCCAGCCCCCGGCCGCGGCGCTGCTGGCCGGACCATGGCTGGGCGTGCGCTGGTGGCGGGTTGCCGCCGGGGTCTGCATGGGACTGGCCGTGGGAACAAAATGGTCGGGCCTGTTCTTCCTGGCCGGGTTCGGCATCCTCACGGTGCTGTGGGACCTCAATGCCAGGCGTGTGGCGGGCATCCGCGGCTGGATCAGCGGCGGAGCTATCCGGGACGGGATCCCGGCCTTCCTGGGGATGGTCCCCGTGGCAGGGATCGTCTACTCGGCCACCTGGACAGGCTGGTTCCTGTCGGACAACGCCTACTTCCGCCATTGGGCGGAAAGCAACCCGGCGGCGGAATGGAGCTGGCTCCCGGACTCCGTACGGTCCCTGATCCACTACCACCTGGAAGCGTACAAATTCCATCAGGGCCTGAGCTCCGAGCACCCCTACCAGGCCAGCGCCTGGAGTTGGCTGGTGATGGGGCGGCCCACGTCTTTCTTCTATGAGTCCCCGCCCCAGGGCACCCCCGGCTGCAATGTGGAGAAATGCACCTCTGCCATCCTGTCCGTGGGAAACCCGCTGGTCTGGTGGCCAGCCGCCATTGCCTTGCTGGTCCTGCTGTTCTGGTGGGCCGGACGCCGGGACTGGCGTGCCGGGGCGGTGCTCGCCGGAGTCGCCGCGGGCTACCTGCCGTGGTTCATGTATCCCGAGCGGACCATGTTCTATTTCTACGCGGTGTCCTTCGAACCGTTCCTGGTCCTTGCCCTGGTATATTGCCTCGGCCTGGTCCTGGGCCGGTCCTCGGATCCCCCGTGGCGCCGGCGCTCGGGCCTGTACCTGGTGGTGCTGTTCCTGGCGGCGGCAGTCCTGCTGTCGGCATTTTTCTACCCGATCTGGACCGCCGAAGTGATCCCGTACGTCGACTGGAAGGTGCGGATGTGGATGCCATCCTGGATCTAGGGCAGGATGGCAAGGGAGACCTGAAGGAGCCGCTGCCGCGGCGTGGCAGCGGAAACGGAGACCTGCTGTGAGAGAAGCGAGCACGGAACTGCTGGTTGAGGTTGACGCCAACAGCAACGTGACTGACCTGCTGCTGGAGCAGCACGCCGCCAACCCGGCCCACGCCCTGTACCGGCGGAGGGGGCCCAACGGCTGGGTGGACATTTCCGCGCAGAAATTCCTGCAGGACGTCAGCGCCCTGGCCAAGGGCCTGATCGCCGGCGGCCTGGAGCCCGGCGACACCGTGGCGGTCATGTCCCGAACTTCCTATGAGTGGACTCTGGTGGACTTCGCCATCTGGTTTGCCGGCGGCGTCACCGTACCTATCTACGAAACGTCCTCCGCAAGCCAGGTGCAGTGGATCATCCAGGACGCAGGAGTCCGCCGCGTGTTCGCCGGCGACCGCGCCACTGTACAGCTCGTCAGCGGCGTGGTGGCAGGTTCCGCCGAGCTCAGCGACCGCCTGGTCAACGTGGTGCGGATGGATTACGACGGCGAGGCCCCGGACCTTGCCAGCCTCGCCGCTGCGGGCACGGGCGTCAGCGACGCCGAGTTGGAGCGCCAGCGGAGCCGCGCAGGGCTGGCCGATCTCGCCTCGCTCGTGTATACGTCCGGCACCACTGGCAAACCCAAGGGGTGCGAGATCACGCACGGTAACTTCGCCCTGGTGGCCCGGAACATCGTTGCGTTCCTGCCGGAAATCCTGCAGAAGGACCAGGCCCGCACCCTGATGTTCCTGCCGCTGGCCCACGTGCTGGCCCGGGCCGTCCAGGTGGTGTGCCTCGCAGCGGGGGCAACCCTGGGGCACACCCCGGGCGCGGCGCAGCTCCTGGACGACCTTGGGTCGTTCCGGCCCACTTTCCTGCTGGTGGTGCCCCGCATCTTCGAAAAGGTCCGGGCAACGGCCGCGCACAAGGCCGCCGTCGCAGGCAAGGGAAAGTTGTTCGATGCCGCGGCGGCCGCCGCCATCGGGTACTCCCGGGAACAGGACCGGCAGAGCCGCGGCGACGGTCCGGGCCCCGGCCTGCTCAGCAGGGCCCGGCACGCCGTGTATGACCGCCTGGTGTATCCCCGCCTGCGCCAGGCTTTGGGCGGAGAGGTTGGATACACCGTCTCCGGCGCCAGCCCCCTGGCCTCCGATGACGCACACTTCTTCCGCGGCGCAGGCATTCCCGTCCTCGAAGGTTACGGGCTGACCGAAACCACAGCGCCCTGCACAGCCAACACTCCGTCCCGGACCAAAGTGGGAACAGTGGGGATCCCCGTGCCCGGGACCACCATCCGGGTGGCCGAGGACGGCGAAATCCTGGTCAAGGGAATTGGCGTGTTCAAGGGCTACCACAACAACCCGGCAGCCAATGCTGAATCGTTCGTGGACGGGTTCTTCCGCACCGGTGACCTGGGCGCCCTGGACAAGGACGGCTTTTTGACCATCACGGGCAGGAAGAAAGACCTGCTGGTGACCGCCGGCGGCAAGAACGTAGCGCCCGGACCCCTCGAGGAGAAGATCCGCACCCACCAGCTGGTAGGCCATGCGGTGGTGGTGGGCGACGGCAAGCCCTTCATCTCAGCCCTGCTGACCCTGGACCCGGAAGGGGTTGCCAACTGGCGGTCAGAGCGGGGCCTGCCCCCGCTCCCCCTCACGGAAGCTGCCGGCGACCCCCTGATACTGGCCGCCCTCCAGGAGGCGGTGGACCTTGCGAACCGGACGGTGTCAAAGGCCGAGTCGGTGAGGACCTTCAGGCTGCTTGACGCCGAGTTCACTGTGGAGTCCGGGCACCTGACGCCGTCGCTCAAATTGAAGCGGGCCGCCGTGGTGACGGAGTACCAGGCGGAAATCGCCAAAATTTACGGCTGATCCACCAATTCCTGCTCCGCCAACGCCTCCCGGGCCTCCGGCGCAACGCCGCGGCGGCGCCGGGTGGGCCACGTGAGCACCAGCGTCACGAGGGACGCCAGGAGAACCAGGCCCGCAATGGCGATGCCGGCGTCGATCCAGAACTGGCTCGGGAACAGCCTGATCAGCGTGTCGTCCAGGCTGAAGGTCCAGGACCCGTCGGCAAAGAAGACGCGGTGGAATTCGGTGAAGAACTGCTGCCAGCCCAGGGCCGCCAGTGTGCCCAGGCCCAGGATCAGGACCAGCGTGATGATGGAGCCTGCGAAGAGCCCTCGCCGGACCCCGCCGGTGCTGCGCCTGCGCAGGTACAGGATGGCGATCAACGCCAGGAGCAGCAGCAGCGCACCCGCGCCGACGGTGGAGAGGATGACGGCCTTGACGTCAGCCATGTGGCTGACTTCGCCGTCCTTGAAGAGCTTTTCCCCGCTCCGCTGCACCAGGTCGCCCAGGTACCTGGGGCCGGCCCAGTTGAGGAGGTAATCCACGGCGTAGGAGCCGTAGGTCATCCTGTCGTCGGTGCTGAATCCGTAGCCGTCGCCCGGGAACCCTGGGCGGTTGTACTCCACCCAAAGGAAGAGCGGGGTGGTGACCGCACGGACGGCCACGATCAGGAGGATGAACGGGTAGATGATCGCGAGCAGGACCTGCATGAAGCGCGGCGCCACAGGCTTGGCGTTCGCTGCGCTTTCACGCTGGGCGTTGCGGCGCTCCACTTCCTCTTCGGGAGGACGGACGTGGAGCGCAGAGGTAGGAAGGGGTTCCTTGAACACCGGCGAACCGGGGCTCCCGGCCGGCTCGTCCGCTGAAGAGGCGGCAGCCGACGATGCGGCGCCCGGACGTCCGGCTGTGTTGCTTCCGGGAGCGGAGGTTTCGACGGCGGCTTCGGCGGCCTTGCGGTGGGCCCGGGTTTCCGGCTGCGGGGTTTTGCCCTCTGCCGCAGGTTCCTGGCGGGCCGCCTTGTCCCGGCCGGCTTCTTCCCCACCAAGTTTGTCCCCGCGGGGCTCTTCCCCACTGTTCGTGTCCGCGTCAGCAGGCGTCAGCCAGGAGAACGCGGGCTCGTCGGAATCCCCGGACGTATCCAGCAAAGGCTCCGGCTGCGGCGCAGCGCTTTTGGCGCGGACCGGTGTTTCGTCATTCACAGCAGCGTCACTTCCGTTGGGTTCCGCGCCGGTTCCATTCCGCCGGCGCGATTCATTCTGCTGACGAGCCTACCGTCCGGAACTTCCGCTGGGCGAGGAACCACCCCGGCTGGATTACAACGATTCAGGCAGCGATTTCCGTGTACCCGGCATCCTCCCGGCGGAGGTCTCCGCGTTCCCCCTCGAGGAAAGCGCGCCTGCCCCACACCAGGACGTATGTCCAGTACGCCCCGAGGACCGCCGCGCCAATGCCTATCCGGGCCCAGGCAGGGAGCGGGCTGGGGGTGACAAACCCTTCCACCAGCCCCGAGACGAACAGGACCAGGACCAGTCCAAGGGCCACCGTTACCAGCGACCTGCCTTCTTCGGCCACCGCCCGTCCCCTGGTCTGCGGACCAGGCGAGACCATGGCCCAGAAGATCCGCAGCCCCGCCGCAGAGGCGACAAACACGGCGGTCAGCTCCATCAGCCCATGAGGCAGGATGTAGCTGAAAAAAATGTCGGACTTACCAGCGGCGGCGAAGATTCCGGCAGCAACGCCCACTCCCTGGGCATTCCCGAACAGGATCATCGGCACCCAGACCCCGGTGATCCCCAGGGACACGGCCTGTGCGCTGATCCACGCGTTGTTGGTCCACACTGCGCCGGCAAAGGACGCTGCCGGGTTTTCCGAGTAGTAGTTGATGAAGTCCTGGTCCACGTACTGGGCGGCCGCGGTCTCGGACGCCACGGCCCTGAGGGCGTCCGGTGACGTCCCGATCCAGGCCGCGTACGCGGCGGCGATGAGCACGAAAGCCGTTCCGCACGCCAGGGTGAGCCACGTGAGCCGGTACAGCGCGGCGGGCAGCGCCACCACAAAGAACCTGGCGAGGTCGGCCATCGCGTTGGACCGTGCCCCGGTAAAGCGGGTCCTCGCCTGCGCCAGCGTGGCAGAGAGGGAAGCGGACAGGCCGCCCTCCGGGGCCATGGAGCGGACCAGCGACAGGTGGCCGGACGCTGATTGGTACAAGGTCAACAGCTCGTCCGACTCGGCGCCGGTGAGCCTCCGTTTGCCCGCAAGCTCCTGCAGCCGCGCCCACTTGTCCGCATTAACGGCGGCGAAGGCATCCATGTCCACGGCTACAGCCTAGCGGCCGCACTAGACTTTGACCGTCCGCACCGTCGGATGGTCCACATCATCAGCCGCGGAGGGAAAGGACGCAGTATGAGCCAGATCATCACCGGCGAGGCCGTGGTCCTCGAGCTTCGGCCCGCGGGCTTTGCGGCCCGGGCACTGGGCCTGGCCATCGACGCCGTTTTCCACGTGGTCCTGCTCGTGCTGATCATGCTTGGCCTGGCCGCCGCCGGCAGGGACCTGGACGCCGCGGCCGCGCGCGCCCTTGGCCTGGCCGCCGTCGTCTTCTGCCTGGTGGTGGTGCCCGTGGGAATGGAAACCCTGACCCGGGGCCGGTCGCTGGGGAAACTGGCCACGGGTCTGCGGGTGGTGCGTGAGGACGGCGGTGCCATCCGGTTCCGGCATGCCGTGATCCGGGGACTCACCGGATTCCTTGAAATCTACCTGACGTTCGGGGGGCTTGCCCTCGCCGTCGCACTCTTCAACGACAAATCCAAGCGGCTCGGCGACCTGCTCGCCGGCACGTACGCCGTGCGAAGCAGGGTTCCTGCAGAAGCGGCCCTCCGGGTTTTCGTGCCGCCCTACCTTCAGGCGTGGGCGGCCGCGGCGGACATCGGGCGGATCCCTGACGCCACGGCGCGCAGGGCTGCCCAGTTCATCCGCCAGGCGGGCCGGATGGCTCCGCTTTCGAGGGCCGGCATGGCGCAGGCGATCGCCGGGGAACTGTCAGCCCATGTGGCCCCGCCGCCACCGCCGGGGACGGGCCCGGATGACTATCTGGCCGCCGTCGTCGCTGAACGACGGAACAGGGAGTTCACCAGGTTGTCGCAGTCACGCCGGCGGAACACGGAGATGGGACAGCGGCTGCAACGGTTGCCGTTCGCCGAGTGACTCAGTTGTCGTACTCACTCCACGGAATGTTCCAGTCGCCATATCCGTCGGTGTTCGCCGCGTAGTCACCCTCCGTGTTGATGATCTGGACGACGTCGCCGGTTCCCATGTTGTCGAACACCCAGGCTGCCCCGTCCGGAAGGAACCCGATGCAGCCGTGGGACACATTCGCGTTGCCGATATACGGATAGGCGGACTCCAGTGCCTGGTGGATGTAGGCCCCGCTGAGGGTCAGGCGGATGGTGTATTCGACGTCGGCCTCACCGTAGTACGCGGGATCGTCCGGCTTCAGGCCGATACTTGCCGCCCTGAAGTGGTCAAAGCGGTTTTTCTCCATGAGCACGGCATATCCCTTGGCGGAGGGGAAGCGTTTGTCCCCCATGCTCACGGGCAGCGTCTTGACGGGCTGGTCGTTGACGCTCAGCGTGAACGTGTGGGCCGTGGCGTCCGCGATGGCCACCTTCTTGTCCCCAATATTGACGTTGACTTTCTTATTGAAGTTGGCGATCTGGCCGTTTCCAAGGTCGACGCCGA
The DNA here is from genome assembly GCF_030812615.1 of Pseudarthrobacter niigatensis. Taxonomy (NCBI): domain Bacteria; kingdom Bacillati; phylum Actinomycetota; class Actinomycetes; order Micrococcales; family Micrococcaceae; genus Pseudarthrobacter; species Pseudarthrobacter niigatensis. The sequence continues at coordinate 21,478 of NZ_JAUSTB010000008.1, forward strand.
AGAGCTGCATGTCCATGGTGACGGTGGAGTTCGCCGCCCAGAAGTTCTCGGGACGGTACCGGACCATGGTGTCGCTGTACCAGTGGAACGCCCCGGTCTGTCCCGCCGTGGTGGTGATCTTGATGGCCTTTTCCACGGCGGCGCGGTTGGTCACCGGCTCGCTGAAGATGATCTGGAGGGGCTGGCCGACGCCCACCTTCATGCCGTTCAGGGGGTAGATGGCGGCATCCGCCTCATGTGAGCTGGAGACGGTGTTGAAGGACTGGGTGGTGCTGGTCTCCCGCCCTGCACTGTCCTTGACAACATAGGTGTAGCTGTACCCGGTGTTGAATTCCAGAGGCGCGGTAGCGGACCATGAGGTCCCGCCGGCGTCGATGCTTCCGTCGATGCTCTTCCCCGCGATGCTGGCCAGGGTGACGCGCTGGATGGTCCCGTTGCCCACCTTCAGGGAAACCGGCGCGGCGGGATTGACCTGCTTGGCGCCGTCGGCGGGTGCGGCGTCGACCTTTACCGGCGGGACAACGGGCGATGCGATGCCCGGGGATGTGCGCAGCGCGGAGCCTGCTTCCGATTCAAGGGGCCCGCCTGCGAGTCCCGGAGCGACGGCGGCAAAAACCCCGCCCACGGCAGCCAGGATACAAACGGCAGCCACGGCAATGATTTTCTTGGCAGTCCCCCGGCGGCGGGGCTTTACATCAGGCTCCATGTTTTCGATCCTACGTGCAGAAAATAACGGGCCCGGGCACGTTGCGCGCCCGGGCCCTTACGTCTCAGTAACGATAGTGCTCGGGCTTGTAGGGGCCTGCGACGTCAATGTCCAGGTATTCAGCCTGGTCCTTGCTCAGCTCAGTGAGTTCAACTCCCAGTGCGTCAAGGTGCAGCCGGGCCACCTTCTCGTCAAGGACCTTGGGCAGGACATAGACCTTGTTGTCGTACTCGTGCTGGTCCCGCTTGGTCCACAGTTCGATCTGGGCAATGGTCTGGTTGGCGAACGAGTTGCTCATGACGAACGACGGGTGGCCGGTGGCGTTGCCGAGGTTGAGCAGCCTGCCTTCGGAGAGGACGATGATGGAGCGCTCGGCATCCTGTCCCTCATCGAAGACCCACTCGTGGACCTGCGGCTTGATCTCAACCTTCTTCACGCCGGGGATCCGGGCAAGGCCCGCGATGTCGATTTCGTTGTCGAAGTGGCCGATGTTGCCCACGATGGCCTTGTTCTTCATGCCGGCCATGTGCTCGGCGAGGATGACGTCCTTGTTGCCGGTGGTGGTGATGAAGATATCGCCCTGCGCCAGGACCGACTCCAGCCTGGCCACCTGGTAGCCGTCCATGGCTGCCTGCAGTGCGCAGATGGGGTCGATCTCGGTGACGATCACGCGCGAGCCCTGGCCGCGAAGAGCCTCGGCGGCGCCCTTTCCGACGTCGCCATAGCCGCAGACGACGGCGACCTTGCCGCCCATGAGCACGTCCGTGGCCCGGTTGATGCCGTCGGGCAGGGAGTGGCGGATGCCGTACTTGTTGTCGAACTTGCTCTTGGTCACCGAGTCGTTGACGTTGATGGCGGGGAAGAGCAGTTTGCCCTGGTCTGCGAGCTGGTAGAGGCGGTGGACGCCGGTGGTGGTTTCCTCGCTGACGCCCCTGATCGTGGCGGCGGTGCGGGTCCACTTCTGCGGGTCTGCAGCCAGGGAGCGGCGCAGAACGTCAAGGAAGATACCGTATTCCTCCGAGTCCTCGGGGTCTGTGGAGGGAACAGTGCCCACGGCTTCAAACTCCACGCCCTTGTGCACCAGCATGGTGGCGTCGCCGCCGTCGTCCAGGATCATGTTGGGGCCAAGCTCGGGGTTGGCCTCGGCGCCCGGCCAGGTGAGGATCTGTTCGGCGGTCCACCAGTATTCCTCAAGGGTCTCGCCCTTCCAGGCGAACACGGGCACGCCCTGGGGATCCTCGACGGTGCCCTTGCCCACCACCACGGCTGCGGCGGCTTCGTCCTGGGTGGAGAAGATGTTGCAGGACGCCCACCGGACCTCGGCGCCCAGCGCAGTGAGGGTCTCGATCAGGACGGCGGTCTGGACCGTCATGTGCAGGGAGCCGGCAATCCGTGCGCCCTTGAGCGGCTGGGAGGCCCCGAACTCCTCGCGGAGGGACATTAGGCCCGGCATTTCGTGCTCGGCGAGGCGGATCTGGTGCCGGCCGGCTTCGGCCAGGGAGATGTCGGCAACTTTGTAGTCAAAAGTCATGGGTGGTCCTTTGCTTGGTCCGGGTCCTGGTCCAGTCCCCGTGCTGCTGTGTTTGTGCGTGCGGAGGCAGGTGAACTAGAGCCCTGCCGCAGCGGGATCATGCTGGTCCGAACCTGCGGAGGCGGCTGCCGCCAGCAGCTCCGGAGGCAGCAGCAAAGGGATCCCGTCCTCGATGGCGTACCGGTTCCTGATGCCCGTGTCCCCGGCGGCGGTGGCCACCAGTTCGTCCCCCTCCTGCACCAGGGGCGAGCCGGTCACGGGGCAACGCAGGACGGACAACAGCTCGGGACTGATCTTTGGCATTTGTTCATGCTCCCCTGGCGGGCGCGCTCGCGCCGGTGGCGGAAAAGATGTGCAGGTTCCAGCCTACCGCCAGATGGGGTTCAGGACGGTTCCCGAAGGACCCGCAGGTGTCCACGGCGTGCGCCTTCGGTGCCGGCTGGCGCTTCCAGGGCGGAGTGGTGTGCCCGCTGGGCGGGCGCCTGCGGCTCGGCGGGGAGGGCGGCGGCGTCGCGGACGGCGTTGGCAAGGGCCAGCAGGTCGTCGGGACCAGGTTGTTGCGGGGTGGACGGCATGGCCAGCCGCAGTACTTCCCAGCCGCGGGGAACTGTCAACGAATCAGCGTGCTGCTCGCAGAGGTCGTAGCAGTGCGGTTCGGCGTAGGTGGCCAGCGGACCCAGGACGGCGGTGGAGTCGGCATACACGTACGTCAGGGTGGCTACCGCCGACTGGCGGCAGGCAGACCTTGAACATTGACGGATAGCTCCCACGACATCACAGACTACCCCTTCGTCGGCGAAAAGCCGCGCATTGCCGCTCCGGCCGACGCGCCCGCGGGGCACAGCGGATGTATCGCGTAAATCCTCCCCCGGGTTTACAGTCGATGTATGCAGTCATCGAACCATGAATCAGGTTTTTCGGTCCGGTTGGCTGACCCGGATGCCACCGCGGCGATGGGTGCGGAAACCAGTGGCAGGAGCTTCTCCCGGCGGCGCCGGAACCGCCACGGGCGCGGCCTCCGCGGCGAGGTGATGCTGCCAACCCATCCCGGCTACCGGACCCGCGCCGACCGCTTTGACGACATGGTGCTGGACTCGGCCCAGCGGCTGCACGACATCTGGGGCAAGACGCTGGACGGGGTGCGGTTCGGCGTGGACGAAATCCCGCCGGAGCTGGAACAGTTGGCGGCGACTGCGTCCACCCCGCCCATGGGCTCCTACACGCCGGCCGCGGACGGGGATGGCCCCACGATTACGGTGTACCGGCGGGTGGTGGAGCAGGCGTGCTCCAGCGTCGAAGAACTCCAGGACCTGGTCCACGACGTGGTGGTGGAACACACGGCGGAGATGCTTGGCGTGGCGCCGGAAACTTTGGACCCGGTTTACCGCCGCCGCTACTGAGGAGCCGGCCCGCACGGCGGGCTGCCTGAGTCGCCTTTACTAGTAGCCCAGGCTGACCGGGACGGTTTCCTGCCCGGCTGCAGCGGCCAGGAAGGCCAGGGAGGAAACGTCGTTGCGGCCTTCCTGCCCCACGAGCACCGAACCGTAGGCGGCATCCCCGGACGCCGACACCACGTAGCCAACGACGGCGGCCCCCCCGGCCTGGTCGGGAATGCTGATGGAGGCTGTGGTTCCCCCGGCGATGTCCGCAGTGGCCGCGGCGCGTACCTTTCCATCGGCTGTGATGGGCGAATACGTGATAGTGGCCCTGGAGTCCAGGACGCCGAACACCAGCTGGCGTTGGCCGCCCTTGGGAACCGGGACCACGTGCTGGCTGCCCAGCCGAACGGCTGATGCTGCCCAGGCCACATCCGAGGGCTGACCGGCCTGGAGGCCGCGGGTCATCCGGGCGGCGGCAAGGAAGGAGACGTCGGAAGAGGCAGCAACCGTGTACTGGCCGGCGGGTACCCCTGCCAGGGAAACCTCAGTTGTTGAACCGGCTTTTGCGGTGATGACGCCGCCGGACGGAAGCGCGTGCTGGCCGTCGCGTCCGTACAGCTTGATCTCCACCACGGCGTCAGAAGCGCCGGGCACCGTCAGTTCCAGGGCGGGGCCTGCATCCCGGTAGCCGGGCTGTGCCGTCAGGGAAGCCAGCCCGGCAGGGTCCTGGATATCCACTCCCGTCATCACCTGGCGTACCCCTGGGGCAGTCCCCGGGCTGATGTAGTCCACGCCGCCGGGAGTGAGTCCGCGCAGGAAGCTCTGTTGGATGGAGGCTGCGACCGGTCCACCGGCGCTGCGGACGTGGACGCTGAGCTGGGACTCGTTGGGGGCGAGCCCGGCGAGGACCACGCTGCGGGTGGTGCCGGGGGCAACCAGCAGGCCGCGGCTGCCGGGCGCCTGGATCTGGCCGCGGCCCCCGAACAATTCGAGGCTCACGGTAGCTGGTGTGCTGGAGGCGTTGGTCAGGGCGAGCACGGAGGTGCGGCCCACCGTGGTACTGGCACCAGCCAGCCACTGGTCATTCGAAGGTTGCCCGCAGGTTGCGGCAGCACTGCCCTGCAGGTCACCGTCTGTGGCCGTATATTTCATGGCCCCGGCGGCCGACGCGTTCTGGTTCGCGACGGCGTTGGCACTCACGACGTTCACCTGGTCCACGGTCCGGTCTGCCACCACTCCGGCGAGGAGTTCCTGCGGGGCCGCGGCAGTTGGGGCCGGCCCCGGATCCTTGGCAATTTCGACGGCGGCCGTTCCGTCCAGGTGCGCCAGCCGGCTGCCCGGCAGCACGCCGCCGGCGCTGAGCACTGCGGCGCTGACCCTGGTTGCGGCCGTGGCCGACTCCGGCCGGAACTGGGCGTCCGTCCCCGCGTCCGTGCCTTCCAGCAACCGCGCAGGGCCGGGGCATACGCCAACGCTGGCCCCCGCAGGGACGGCTGCTTTGGCTGCTGGCACTGTGCGGCTTGATGCAGGTTCCGCCACCAGCGATCCAGCCGTGACCACGGCCCCGGCGCCGGCGAGGATCAGCACGCCTGCGGCCACCCCGGCGATCGAGGCCGCCCGGCCTTTACCGCCCGGCAGCCGCGTAGCGCCGCGGCGAGAGCCTCTCGGCCCCTTCCCGGTTCTGTGCACGCCCGCGCTGGGTTTGCCGCCAAAACCGGGCTCTTCTGTTGCCGCCGCCTGCCCGCCAGCCAGGGGCTGCCCGGCAGCGTCCGCCGTCCCGGTCTCCGTTGCCCCGGTCCCAGGCGTCCCGGCGTGCGGGATTCCGGTGTCCCGGATTCCGGCGTCGGCGTTGGCATTGGCATTGGCATTGGCATCAGCCTTGCCGGCAGGTGGGGTGTGCTCATGCATGTTGGTGTTCCTTACGCAGGGAGCCCTCGTCCCGTGAGAGGCCGGTCCGTGGCCGCCGGGCCGGCATGGGGATTGCCAGGATGACAGTCAGCCCGATCACCGTGATTTGACCGACTGCAGCCCAAAGGGACCAAGGGTTCTCGTAGCGGACCGTCAGTTGGCCGGCGGACGCAGGCAGGGTGAAGGCCTGTGACCAGCCTGAGGTGGTGGAGGTCAGTTTCCGGCCGTCGAGCCAGGCTGTCCAACCGGGATCGGCACGCTCGGCGAGGACCACCAGCCGGCCCTCCGGCCCGGCGGGCACTGCGATATCGACGCCTTCAGCATTTGATGCCACCAATGCCGTGGCCGTACCGCCTGCGTCGACAATACGGACCCGGTGGGCCACATCAGCGGCCTGGGTGCCGCGCTGGTTCAGGGGGCTGATGCGCCACAGCCAACCGACGTCAGTCTGTCCCACGGCCACCAGGCCCGGGACTGCGTCCATGCGGCTTGCGGTCAGCTGGGCTGCGGTGTCGGCGGAGCGCAGGACCACGAAGCCGACGCCGAGTTGTTCGAGGTCGGAACGGGGGTCCACGCCCTGCCCGGCCACCATGGTGGCAACAACGCGGCGGACGGCTGCGGTGACGTCGTCGTCGCCGCGTATTTCTTCGGAACCGGGTCCGCCGATGATGTTCCTGGCGGAGGCGATGGCGGAGAGGCTGTCCAGCGTGGTGCCTGCCCCGCGCATGAGCGAGGCGTTGAAGGTCCCGTCGTCACCGGTGCCGAGGAGGAGGGTCCGCGTTTGCTCGGGTCCGGTACCGCGGTCAACAGCGGTGGCGGGAAGGGAGCGGCCGGTGGCAGCGTCCACGAGCCGCGGAACGCCCAGCGCTCCCCCGTCCGCCGAAGCGGTAGGAGATGTGCCGGCCGCAGGGCCCTGCGCTGCCGGTGCGGCAGCTGCCGAGGTGGCCGGACGCAGCAGGTTTTGCGCGGACCAGGCGGCCATCCCTGCCAGCGGGCCAGCCAGCACCAGCACCAGAGCAACGGCCAGGCCGGCGCGGGCCGCAGTCCTGGTTCCCGCCCCGGCACCGGAGGTCCGGTCCGCAGCGGCCAGGAGCTGCTCCCAACCGAGCAGTGCCGCTGCAAGGAGGGCAAAGGAAGCGGCAGACACGGCAGGTCCGGGGAACGGCGCCACGATGACATCCGTGTTCAGTCCCGTGGCAACGTGGCCCGCGAACCAGCCGCTGGCCAGGGCGATGATCGCAGCGGTCCAGAACCACCTGGCAGTCCGCGCCCGGCGTCCTGCGCTGAAGATTCCCACGACGGCAAGGACCAGCACCGGCCCGGCAATGAGCACGGCGAGCAGCAGGGCCCATGGCACCGGGCCGCCCGCGAAGGCCGACAGTCCATGGAGGCCACCGGCGGGGTTGAACGACAGGGGTTGGCCCATGAACTGCTGCCACAGTGGCGCTGCCTCGAATCCCAGCGGGAGGCCCGGGTCTGCCAGGAGCGCGCGTGGCCTGTCGAGGGTGGACAGCGCGAACGGGACGAACAGGGCCGCGCTGGGCAGCAGGGCCCACCACACGGTCCGTCCGCGCCCTCCCAGCAGGACGCCGCACAGCACGATGACCAGGGTCGCGGGAAGAAGAAGGGAGGGCGCCGAGGCGGTGGTGACCGCCAGCGCCAGGCCCGCAGCAGCAGCGGCCGTCCACGACGGCACACCGTTGATGCCCGCCTTCGCCGGGAGTTGCTCACCGGCCGGGTAGCCGGGCGCCGTAGTGGCGCCGAACCGTCCGTGGCCAATGGCCGAACCCGTGGCCCGCAGCAGGCCCAGGACCACCAGCGGCAGCATGATGTGGGCAATCAGGGCACCTGCCCGGCCCTGGTTCAGCGCGGCCTGGAGTGCCGGCGCCGCAGCCCAGAAGAGGGCGGCTGCGAAACGGAGCCGCCGGCGTTCGGTGACTCCGCCAGCGGCGAACCACGCGGTGAGTCCGGACAGCGGGGCACCGAGCAGGAGCAGCCAGGCCATGGCAGCGTTGGCATCGCCTCCGCCCGCGAGGCCGATAATCCAGAGGACGTAGTCAAAGGGATCGCCGCGGCCGGGAAGGCCCGCTCCGAGGCTGATCCACCAGCTGGAGGCGTTGTGCCAGATATCCCCGAGGCCTGCGGAGACCGGGATCAGGGCACCGCCGGAGACGGCGGCGGCACGGAACAGTCCTGCCAGCGCCAGCAGCGAGGCCACTGACGCGATGATGACGGCGGCAAGGGCGCCATTGCCCACCCAGCCGCGCTTGCTGGTGGCCAGGGCCGCGAAGTCGTCCGCGGCGTCGCCGGTGGGCTGGTGTGCGAGCGGGTCCTGGACAAGGTGGTCCGCGCCTGACCCGTCCGATCCCAGCGCCTCCATCAATGACCGGCGGTGGCTCCACACCTCCCGGCGGGGCGTCTGGAGCTTGCGGATGACCGACCGGCGGATGCGCCGCGTGCGTTTGGCCGCCCTGCGGGCCTTGGCCACGGCCCGGGGCCGGCCCAGCGCCGCGCAGGTGGCGAGGAGCTGGGAAATGCCATGCCCGGGATCTTTGACGACGATGCTCAGGAGCAGCTTGAAGAGGCTGCCGAGCAACGCGCCGATGCCGTGGACGGGCACCATCCAGAGCGGGCTGTGCTTCAGGCGGAGGTGGACCTGCGCTTTTCGGGCGGCTGACGGGTTCCCCAGGGCATGGGGCCGGTGCGCCACGTGGAACATCCGGGCCGCGGGAACCACCACAACGCGGTGGCCGGCAAGTCGGTTCCGCCAGCAGAAGTCGACGTCGTCTCCGCTGCCCGGCAGTGCGGGGTCGAAGCCGCCCAACTGTTCCCAGACATCCCGCCGCACCAGCATGCCGGCGGAATTCACCGCGAAAGTGTCCGTGCGGCCGTCGTACTGGCCCTGGTCCATCTCGTCCGCGTCGATGAGGGTAAGCCGCTCGGCCCAGCGGCTGGTGGAAAGACCCACATCCATCAATTTCCGCGGCGAATGCCAGTCCAGCTGCTTGCAGCCCGCGACCGTAACAGATGGGGCCCGCTCCACGGCGCCCAGGAGTTCCGCGAGGGCTTCCGGCGCCGGCGCCGCGTCGTCGTGCAGGAGCCAGATCCACTCCGTCCGGCCGGAACCGGCATCTCCATCGAAGGGCACGAGCGCTGCCAGCGCTGCGGAGACAGCGGAACCCATGCCGCCTTTGCCCCGCGAATGGCTGACAACGGCGGCCTCCCCCAAGGCCCGGCTGAGGAGGCTGTAGGAATCGTCGCCGGAGCCAGCGTCAACGCCGACAGCGCGGTCAACCGGGCGCGTTTGGGCGGCCAGTGCCGAAAGGGTTCTGGGCAGATAGGCACTGCCGTTGTGGGCAACCACAACGGCAGTGACATGGACATCCTGAAGAATTAGATTGCTCGCTTCCTAAGCCGCCGGCGCTCACGCTCGGAAAGGCCTCCCCAAATGCCAAACCGTTCGTCATTGGCCAGCGCGTATTCGAGGCACTGGGACCGTACATTGCAGGCGCCGCAAACCTTCTTGGCGTCGCGCGTTGAGCCGCCCTTTTCGGGAAAGAATGCTTCCGGGTCGGTCTGGGCGCACAAGGCGTCAGTCTGCCAGCCGAGCTCGCCTTCGTCATCGAAGTCCTGCTGCAGAGGAAGTCCAATCCATACCGGCTGGACAGTCCCGGCGGCCAACTCCATGGGCGGATCCAGGTCCTCCTCCGGCTCGGCGCCCCCGTCCAACAGGGCTTCATGGGCCGCGAGGAACGCGGTGGCCTGGTCCTCGAGGACACTGGTGGAATTCCTGGTGTACCTCTCCGCAGCATCAGGATCTGCGGGATCCACGTACCAGTCGCTGGGCACCCCCCGCGCACGGTACTTTGCCGTTGCCTGGCCGGCCACGACGGCATCTTCCTGGATACGCTCTGCTTGCCCCACGGCGACCCTCCTGATGTTTCAGCCATTGCCTGGATACGTGGACACTCGGTTGTGTGCCGGTATTTACGCAATTGCTTTAGTTACCTAATTACACGTGTGTAACTAGGGCTAGTCAAGCCGTTGCCGGGATAATAGACAGTCCTTGTTCAGAAGTTTGCGCACGCCACGCCCGGGATTTTTACCGGCCCGGGCGTGGCGCGGGGCGCAACCGGCCGAAGGTGTACCAAAAACCCGTCAAAACGCAGGGCTGGCGGGGAAAATACCCGGTCTCCGGCAAAATAGCAAGCAAACTTAGCACCTGTAGTGATTAACATCACTCACGCTTCCGCGGCATGCAACCGAAGCCATCGCCGGATGACCCTGTCATTGCGGAGTGGCAGGATGAACCCATGACCACTACCCCCGCAATTGACTTAATGGGCACCCTGCGCTCAGGCAACTCAACGTCACCACGGCTCACCTGGTACGGACCCGATGCAGAGCGGGTGGAGCTCTCGGGACGGGTCCTGGACAACTGGGTGGCAAAGACCAGCAACCTTCTGCAGGATGAGCTGGACGCCGAACCCGGCATGCGGCTGCGCCTCGCCCTTCCGGCGCACTGGAAAGCGATCGTGTGGGCGCTGGCGTCCTGGCAGCTTGGCCTGGAAACAGTCCTCGACGGCGGTCCGGCGGACTTCCTCGCCACGGACGACCCTTCCGGGGCCACGGGAGAGGACGCCGCCGTCATTGCCGTTGCACTCCCGGCACTGGCCATGCGGTGGCCCGGGGAGCTTCCCGCCGGCTGCCTTGACTATGCTGCCGAGGTGCGTTCCCACGGGGACGTGTTCATGGCGCACACCGACCCGGATCCGGAAGGATGCGCCGTCCGCACCAGCGAAGGGCGTACTGTCCCCCACCGGGAGCTGTTGACCGGCTTTGCCGTTCCACACGAGGAGGGTGCCAGGGTGCATGTCCCCGCGGACCGCGGGCTCGAATCAGCTTTGTCCAGTGCGCTGGGGGCCTGGCAGCGGGACGGCTCCGTGGTGCTGACCCATCCCGGAGTGGCGCTTACCGACAAACTGCGGGCGGACGAACGCATCCACGGCAGCTGACCTCCACGTACGCCTGCTAGGCCTGCGGGCCGCCGTCCACGGTGGTGGAAGCTGGACGCTCCGCGGCGCGGGCGGACTCGCGGTGCGGATGGGCTTCGATGATCTCGTGGTCGTGGGAGAACTCCGGCTCCTGGTCCAGCTCCTGGTTGAAGACCAGGAAGCGGTAGGCAAAGAAACGGACAACCGTGGCTACCAGGATGCCGGCCACGCCCGCCAGGAACAGCAGGTTCTTGTTGTCGATTCCCATTCCGTACTTTGCCAACGCCGTAAAACCGGTGGAGATGCCGATGCCTATGCCGTTGATGATGACGAACATGACAAACTCGCGGAGCACGTTGGCCTGGCGGCGGTGGCGGAAGGTCCAGAAACGGTTGGCCACCCACGAGAAGATGGTGGCAACGGTGGCGCCGACAAAACGTGCCTTCGCCTCGCTGTCCGACATGGGGCCGTGCATGAGGTAGTAGGTCAAGCCGTTGTCGATGACGAACGCCACACCGCCCACCGCCCCGAACTTGGCCACCTCGCGCCAAAAAAGTGAGGCGAGCCCCCGGATACGATCTGCAAGTGAGCTAAACATGACCCTCCATGGCCTGACGAACTGTGGGCCACGTGGCCAAAGCTCCATTTTAGCCCCCAAACCTTTGAGCTGCCCGGGAGAACTTGGTCACCCTGGGCTCTGCGGGGCGGAAACCGCGGTGGCATGCCGGGTTGCAAAAGCGGGATTGGGCCCGTCTTCGGTAGGCTGGCACATGTGACTTTTCCAGTGATAGGCGTGGTTGGCGGCGGCCAGCTCGCGCGAATGATGGCCCCTGCCGCTACAGCACTCGGCTTTGAACTCCGTGTCCTCGCCGAGGGCGAGGACGTGTCGGCGGTGTCGGCCGTACCCGCCACTCCAGTGGGCGACTACAAGGACCTGCAGACGCTCCTGGACTTCGCCCAAGGCCTGGACGTCATGACCTTCGACCACGAGCACGTACCGACCGGCCACCTCCGCGCCCTGCAGGACGCGGGGGTCAACGTCCAGCCCGGGCCGGACGCCCTGGTCCACGCCCAGGACAAGCTGGTGATGCGTGCCGCCATCGACCGGCTGGAACTGCCCAACCCGGCATGGGCGTCGGTGGCTGACGTTGATGATTTGGTCCGCTTCGGCGACGGGACAGGCTGGCCCGTGGTGCTCAAGACCCCCAGGGGCGGCTACGACGGCAAGGGAGTGCGAATCGTCGCATCTGCGGAAGAGGCCGCGGAGGCCGCGGACTGGTTTGCCTCCATGAGCCCGCTGCTGGCCGAAGCGAAGGTCGAATTTACCCGCGAACTCTCCGCGCTCGTGGCGCGGACTCCGGATGGCGAGGCACGGGCGTGGCCCGTGGTGCACACCATCCAGGTCGATGGCGTCTGCGATGAGGTGATTGCGCCCGCGCTCGAGATCCCCCTGGAGGTCGCCGCCGCCGCGGAGGATGCGGCACTGCGCATCGCCGCCGAGCTGGACGTTACCGGCGTGCTCGCCGTGGAACTGTTCGAAACACCTGGTTCAGGTGCCGGCTTCCTGATCAATGAACTGGCCATGCGGCCGCACAACACCGGCCACTGGACCCAGGACGGTTCCATCACCAGCCAGTTCGAGCAGCACCTTCGCGCGGTCCTGAACCTGCCGCTGGGCGCCACCGATGCCCTGGCTCCCGTTACCGTCATGAAAAATTTCCTGGGCGGCGACAACCAGGACCTGTACGCCGCCTACCCCATGGCACTGGCCGCCGAACCCGCGGCCAAGGTCCACTGCTACGGCAAGTCGGTGCGGCCGGGACGCAAGATTGGCCACGTCAACCTGACAGGCAGTTCCACGGCAGAGGTTGATTCGGTCCGCCGCCGCGCCACGGCCGTGGCCGGCATCATCCGCGACGGGCGGGTCACAACAGACGAACCGTCCGCGATTTTCGAGGAGAACGCATGAGCGCCGAAGCCACCCCAGCAGTTGGTACCGCCGCGGGCCCCCTGGTGGGCCTGGTCATGGGCTCCGATTCAGACTGGCCGGTCATGGAGGCCGCGGCGGACGCCCTGGCCGAATTCGGCATTCCCTTCGAGGCGGACGTCGTCTCCGCCCACCGGATGCCCACCGAGATGATCCGGTACGGCCAGACGGCGCACGAGCGTGGCCTTCGGGTCATCATCGCAGGGGCGGGCGGCGCAGCCCACCTGCCCGGAATGCTCGCCAGCGTCACGCCACTGCCCGTGATTGGCGTCCCCGTTCCGCTGAAGACCCTCGACGGGATGGACTCCCTGCTCTCCATCGTCCAGATGCCGGCAGGCGTCCCGGTAGCCACAGTCTCCATCGCCGGAGCCCGGAACGCCGGGCTCCTGGCTGTGCGGATGCTGGCCTCCGGCACCGATGAACTCGCCGACTCGCTGCGGGCGGACCTGATCGACTTCGCCGCCGACCTGAACGCAGTGGCGACCCGAAAGGGTGCGAACCTTCGCCAAAAGGTCAGCGAAGTCTTCCCCGGCGGGTCCAGCCCCCTTCGGGGCAGCCGTTAGGGCGCCCGGCATGGCCAGCAGCAGCGTCCTCCACACCGGCTCCGGCCCGTCGCTGTCGGACCCGGTGCGCTACCCGGTCAGTGCGTCTCCCGAAGTCCGCACCAAGCGGGCTTTCGTCCTGGTCCTGCTGACGCTGCTGGTGCCCGGGAGCGCCCAGCTCGTGGCAGGCGACCGCAAGCTTGGCCGGACGGCGCTCCGCGTCACGCTCGCCGTATGGGCGGTCCTGCTCCTGGCCCTGGTCCTGTTGCTGCTGAACCGGAGCCTGGTCATCAACATCGTGACCAACCCCATCACGTCGCTGCTGCTGGTAGTGGTGCTCGCCGCGCTGGCCCTCGGCTGGGCCTTCCTGTTCCTGAATACCCTGCGGCTCATCCGCCCTGTCCTGCTGGCACCGCGGGCCCGGCCCGCCGTCGGCATTGCCCTGGTCCTGGCCCTGGTCCTGGGCAGTGGCTCAATGGGGTACGCCGCCTACCTGCTGAACGTGGGCCGCAATGCGATCGGCAACATCTTTTCATCCGGGCCGGCCATCGAGCCGGTGGACGGGCGCTACAACTTCCTCATGATGGGTGGCGATGCCGGCGATGACCGCACCGGCCGCCGGCCAGACAGCCTCTCCATCCTCAGCGTGGATGCCCAAACGGGCCAGACCGCCATCATCTCCGTGCCCAGGAACTTCCAGAACGCCCAGTTCAGCGAAGGCTCCCCCATGCGTGCCCTCTACCCGGACGGCTACAACTGCGGTGACGAGTGCCTGATCAACGCCATCAACACCGAGGTCACCAACGAACACGCGGACCTGTACCCGGGCGTGGCAGACCCCGGCGCGCAGGCCACCATGGAGGCCGTCTCCGGCACCCTGGGCATGCAGATCCAGGCTTATGTCCTGGTCGACATGGAGGGATTCTCCACCCTGATCGATGCCATGGGCGGCATCAAAATCAAGGCCGGCGGCTGGGTTCCCATGAGCGGCTACTTCGACGAGGCCACCAAGACCCACGGCATGCCGCTTGGCTGGATTCCCGCCGGGGACCAGACCCTCAACGGCGCCCAGGCCCTCTGGTACGGCCGGTCGCGCGAATACGTTGACGACTACTCCCGCATCCAGCGCCAGCAGTGTGTCCAGCAGGCCATGTTGAAACAGCTGGATCCCGCCACCCTGCTGTCCAAGTTCGAGGACATCGCCGGCGCCGGGACCAAGGTGGTGGAGTCCAACATCTCCTCCGCCCAGCTGGGGAGTTTCCTTGACCTGGCCATCAAGGCGAGGGGCAAGGACGTCAAGCGGCTGACCATCGGGCCGCCTGACTTTGACGCGTCGTTTTCCACGAACCCCGACTTCGACCAGATCCACGAACGCGTGGACCAGCTGCTGGCATCGGCTTCCGCCAAGGGTGCACAGTCGGCCGGCATCGCCGACGACATAATGGCCCTTCCCCAGGCAGGCACCGGACACGTCCAGGCCGCCGGGACCGTCCCGGCTACCCTGCCGGCCGCGGGCAACGCCGTCCAGCAGCCCTCGCCGTCGGACTTTACGCCTGTGACCACCACGCCCGACGGTGAGCCGATCACCGAAGAGATGCTGACCCAGCTCAAGCTGGAGGGCAACGAAGAGGCCATCCGCCAGCTCGTGGCCACCAACGGGCAGTGCGCCCCGCTGTAGCGGCCGCCCGCCAGCTCCCACCCACCAAGGAATGGAACGGTTTTGTACGAGATTGAGAACGTCCTGCGTGACTACGCCTGGGGTTCGACGACGGCCATCGCCTCGCTGCTGGGACGCCCTGAGTCGGGGCGTCCGGAGGCCGAACTGTGGATCGGTGCGCACCCTGATTCGCCGTCGGTGGCGCACCTGCCCGAGGACGGAACCCGGAGCCCGCTCGACTCCCTGATCGCTTCCGATCCGGAGCATTTCCTGGGCGCGGACTCCGTGGCCGCTTTCGGGCCCCGGCTGCCCTTCCTGGCCAAGGTCCTGGCAGCCGCGCAGCCGCTCTCCCTCCAGGTGCATCCGAGCCTGGAACAGGCCCGTGAGGGGTTTGCCCGGGAAAACGCAGCCGGAGTGGATCCGCACGCGCCGCACCGTAACTACAAGGACGACAACCACAAGCCGGAGATGATCTTCACGCTCACTCCGTTCGAGGCCCTCTGTGGGTTCCGGCCCGCCGCCGAAACCCGCGTGATCCTGCAGCACATCGCGGATGCCTTTCCCGGGCCCGCGCAGGTCCCTGCGCTGCTCCAGGCCCTCCTTGAGGATCTCACCGCCTCGGACGAAGGCGCAGGACTCCGGCGCGCCTTTGAGCGGCTGATCACCGGCGGCCAGGGCGTTTCAGAGGAAACAGCGCTGGTGGTGGCGGCCCTGGTGTCCGGTGCTTCCCTCGAGCCCTTCCAGGCAGAGCTGGGCACCGTCATCAGCCTCAACGAAAAGTATCCCGGCGACCCCGGCGTCCTGATCTCGCTGCTGCTGAACAGGATTTCGTTGAAGCCGGGGGAAGCCGTCTACCTTCCCGCCGGAAACGTGCACGCCTACCTGCACGGCCTGGGCGTGGAGGTCATGGCGTCCTCGGACAACGTCCTGCGCGGCGGCCTGACCCCCAAGCACATCGATGTGCCGGAGCTCCTGAAGACCATCGACTTCCACCCGGTGGCCGTTCCGATGCTCACCGCGGAAACTTCCGTGCTGGACCAGGAACTGTTCCGGCCCCCGTTCGGGGAGTTCCAACTGCAGCGCATTGAGCTCGGGCCGGACTCCGGTCCCGTCCCGCTGGCGCAGGCAGGCGCGGCAGTGGTCATCGTGGTGGCCGGCGCCGTGTACCTCGACTCCCCCAAGGGCGACCTGGAGCTGGAGCAGGGGGGCAGTGCGTTCATTGCCGCGGCCGAGGCCCCCGTCAACGTCCACCGGGTGGCCGGCAGCACCGGGCAGGCCCTGGCTTTCGCGGTGACCACCGGACTCTAGTCCGGCGCCATAGCAGCAGGAAGGGCGACGACGGCACTCTGGTGAGTGCCGTCGTCGCCCTTTGCCTTTGACCGGTTTAGTTGCGGCGGCTAGTTGCCCGGACGCAACTTTCGAACCAATGGGCGGACCTGCCCGGCCGCGCCTTTCAGCAACCGGCGCGCCTGCTGGAGACCCTTGCGGGCGAGCGGCATGGCCTTG
This sequence comes from Pseudarthrobacter niigatensis, assembly GCF_030812615.1. NCBI lineage: Bacteria > Bacillati > Actinomycetota > Actinomycetes > Micrococcales > Micrococcaceae > Pseudarthrobacter > Pseudarthrobacter niigatensis. Next base: position 37,688 of record NZ_JAUSTB010000008.1, read on the forward strand.
GCGTAGGCAGGGTAGAACGGCGACAGCGGCCTTTCCCACGTTCCCAGGAGCATGTTTTCGTGCTTTGCGAATTGCTTCTTGAAATCGGAAATGCCGTCGTTCAGGAGGCCGTTGAAGTCGTACCGGCTGCAGCCGTCTTCCCGCATGGCCTGCAGTGCCGCCCACTTCACGCCGTAGTTCACCCGCTGCTTCTGCCCTTCGGCGGAGACGCCGCCGTAGAGCTCGAACGCAGTGGCTGCGCTGCGCGAAAGCCAGGTGAAGGCCAGCATCTGCTCGCCGTCGAACGCGGCGATGATCGGGGAAGAGTCGCCCAGGTTCCGGAAGATGTCCCGGTAGTACTGGTCCTCGTGGATGCCAAAGCCTGCCCGCTCGGCCGTCTGGTGGTAGATGGCCAGCACCTGCTCCAGCTCGGCTTCGTTCTTGACCTTGCGGAATTCAACGTCGCTGCGCATGGCCTTGCGGATGTTGGCCCGCGTGGACTTGGACATCTCCGCCATCAGCTCGTCGTCGGACCGGGTGAGGTCCAGGATGAGCGTGCGCGGGATGAGGACGGTGTTGGTGGACTCGCGGAAACCGGCGGCGGCAACGGCGCCGGCAAAGGCGGAGTCCTTGTCCCAGTCCGGTTCGATGCTCAGGGCAACGCCCCGGTGGCGGAGTGCGGCATGCTCTGCCAGCCGGTTCAGGACCACCTGCGCGTTGCCGGGCGAGCACATGGGGCCCCGGGGAATGTAGACCAGTGCGCGGAAGGGGACGGGAAGCCTGCGGACCAGGAGCTGGGCGCAGCCGATGGTTTCGTCGCCGTCCTTGACCAGGACCCGGTCCACTGACCAGCCGTGCGCGGCCTTGGTCTCGCCCCAGCCCCACAGCTGCTGCGGATGCCCCTGGAACCGGTCAACGTGCTCGTCCCAGAGGGCGCGGTCAGTACAGGGCACAACAGCAGGAATCATGGCTTAAACCCTATACCAAGGCTTTAACGCCAAAGCCCCCGGCGCGTGGTGCGCCAGGGGCTTTCGGTCAGCGGGGGCCGCGGGTCAGTTCTTGCGGGCGTAGCCTTCCCACTTGCTGGCCTGGTGTTCGCCGTCCACGAAGCGGATGGTGCCGGACTTGGAACGCATCACGATGGACTGGGTCAGGACCTTGTCCTTGGAGTAGCGGACGCCCTTGAGCAGGTCGCCGTCCGTGATGCCGGTGGCGGCGAAGTAACAGTTGTCGCTGGAGACGAGGTCGTTGGTGGAAAGCACCCGCTCGAGGTCGTGCCCGGCGTCGATGGCCTTCTGCTTCTCTTCGTCGCTGGTGGGCCACAGCCGCCCCTGGATGACGCCGCCCAGGGATTTGATGGCGCAGGCCGCCACGATGCCTTCGGGGGTGCCGCCGATGCCCATCAGCGCGTCAACGCCGGTTCCGGAGCGGGCCGCGGCAATGGCGCCGGCGACGTCGCCGTCCATGATGAATTTGGTTCGGGCACCGGCTTCGCGGATTTCCTCCACCAGCGGGCGGTGGCGGTCGCGGTCGAGGATCATGACGTTGAGCTGGTTGACCTTCACGCCCTTGGCCTTGGCAATCAGGTGCAGGTTCTGCTTGACCGGCAGGCGCAGGTCAACCATGTCGGCGGCCTCGGGGCCGGTAACCAGCTTTTCCATGTAGAACACGGCGGAGGGATCGAACATGGAGCCGCGCTCGGCAACGGCCAGTACTGCCAGTGCGTTGTTGATGCCCAGGGCGGTCAGGCGGGTTCCGTCGATGGGGTCGACGGCGACATCCACCTCAGGGCCGGTGCCGTCACCCACGCGCTCACCGTTGAACAGCATGGGCGCTTCGTCCTTCTCGCCCTCGCCGATCACCACGACGCCGTTGAAGTGGACGGTCTGCAGGAAGGAGCGCATGGCGTCGACGGCGGCACCATCGGCGGTGTTCTTGTCGCCGAAGCCAACCCAGTGGCCGCCGGCAATGGCCGCGGCTTCGGTGACGCGGACAAGTTCAAGGGCAAGGTTGCGGTCCGGCTCGTCGTGGCCCACGGCAAGCGACGGCGAAATCGTGGAGTACTTCTGGGTCATGGACGCTGGTGACACGTGAACCTCTTCTTCGAGTGGCGATCATTGAACCCGCCCGCCGGTGCAGCAGAACGGTGATTCCTCTGTTACCGATCATAGTCGCGGCGCCGCGACGGGGGCGGCCCGTGACGCAACCCCGCAATGTGGATGGCAGCCCGGGGCGGACCGCCGGCCGGGGCCGAATGGAAGTCAAGCTCCGGGATAGGCGACTATAGAGGGGTGAACGACATGCAGGAAGCCACCAGTCCCAGCTCCGGCCCGGCCCGCCCCAGCGGCCGGCCAGGCGCCGCGGACAGCAGCGCTGACACCCCCGTGAAGCCCGTCATTCCGGCGGCGGCGGCCAAGCGCGCCAACGCTTCGGTGATCGGCATGATCATTGCCTTGGTGCTGAGCATCGCGGCGTTCCTGCCTGTTGTGCTCATGAACCCGCAGCCGAAGAGCGAGGGCTACCGCCCGGACATCGACGTGGCGTCCGTGGCACGGAACGCGGCTGATGTGGCGGGATTCACACCCGTTGCACCGGATACCGGCAACGCCTTCCGCGCGAATTATGCCCGGTGGGAAGCAGGGACGGGCAGCGGGGTTCCCACCTGGGAGGTTGGCTACGTCACCCCCAAGACTTCGTTCATCGCATTGGTGCAGACCACGCAGGCCAACCCCACCTGGCTGCTCCAGCAGACCAAGAACGCCCCCGTTACCGGCTCGCGGAATGCCGGCGGCCGGGAATGGGAACTGCGGGACACCGGCAAGGGCGAAAAGTCGATGGTCCTGAACTACCGGGGCAGCACCGTGGTCCTCTCGGGCGCAGCGCAACTGGACGAATTCGCCACACTGGCGGCCGCCGTCGTGGGCTCCCTGGACGCCGGCCCGGCCGTCACAGTTTCCCCTTCCAGCCCTGCCGCGCCTTAATCTGGTAAGCATGGCTACTAACCTCACCCCTGCCCTGGCTTGGCGCCGCCTGCGCGAAGGCAACGAACGTTTTGTCAACGGCGAGTCCTCGCATCCGAACCAGAACGCTTCACGGCGCTCGTCGCTGGTGGAAACCCAGAATCCGTTCGCGGTGATCTTCGGCTGCTCCGACTCCCGGCTTGCCGCTGAGATCATTTTCGACGTCGGCCTGGGCGACGTCTTCGTGGTCCGGACCGCCGGGCAGGTGATCGACGACGCCGTCCTGGGCTCGCTCGAATACAGCGTCGCCGTGCTGGGGGTGCCGCTGATCGTGGTGCTGGGGCATGACAACTGCGGCGCGGTCACCGCTACCAGGGACGCCGTGGAGACCGGCGAAATGCCGGCAGGTTTCATCCGCGACCTCGTGGAACGCATCACCCCCTCCGTCCTGACCTCCCTGCGGAACAATCAGCCCGAGGTAAACGACATGGTGGTGGAGAACGTCAAGCAGATGTCCCAGCGCCTCGCGGACAGCTCGCGTGTGATTTCCACCGCAATCGAGGAAGGCCGCACCGCGGTCATTGGCCTCTCCTACCGCCTGGCAGAGGGCCGCGCCGACCTTGTTTCTGGAATCGGCGAGCTCTGAGAACTCCGTGCCGGCGGCCCGGCGGGCCGCCGGCATGGCTCCCTTAACGGTTTTCGATGGGGCGCCCGGGAGCCATAAGCTAGCCCCATGACTTCCACTGAAGAGTTCCGCATTGAACATGACACGATGGGCGAGGTCCGCGTCCCCGTGAACGCACTGTACCGCGCGCAGACGCAGCGGGCAGTAGAGAATTTCCCCATCTCCGGCAAGACCCTGGAGCGCACCCACATCGAGGCGCTGGCACGGGTCAAGAAGGCTGCCGCCCAGGCCAACGCTGAACTGGGTGTGCTCGACGGCGAGCTGGCCAAGGCGATTGCAGACGCTGCCGATGAGGTGGCTGCCGGCAAGTACGACGGCGACTTCCCGATCGACGTTTTCCAGACCGGCTCCGGCACGTCCTCGAACATGAACACCAACGAGGTCCTGGCAGAGCTGGCCACGCGTGCGCTGAAGGCCGCGGGCAGCGACAAGGTGGTCCACCCCAACGACCACGTCAATGCCTCGCAGTCCTCCAACGACGTCTTCCCCACGTCCGTGCACGTTGCCGCCACGTCCGCCCTGATCAACGACCTCATCCCCGCCCTGGGCTACCTGGCAGAGTCGCTGGAGCGCAAGGCCGTTGAGTTCAAGGACGTGGTCAAGTCCGGCCGCACGCACCTCATGGATGCCACCCCGGTCACCCTGGGCCAGGAGTTCGGCGGTTACGCCGCACAGGTCCGCTACGGCATCGAGCGCATCAACGCCTCGCTCCCCCGCGTCGCCGAGGTTCCGCTGGGCGGCACCGCCGTGGGCACCGGCATCAACACCCCCGCCGGTTTCCCGGAGCGCGTCATCGAGTTGCTGGCCACCGACACCGGACTGCCGCTGACCGAGGCCCGCGACCACTTCGAGGCACAGGCCAACCGCGACGGCCTGATCGAAGCCTCCAGCCAGCTGCGCAACATCGCCATCTCGTTCATGAAGATCAACAACGACCTCCGCTGGATGGGTTCGGGCCCCAACACGGGCCTGGGCGAGATCGCGATTCCGGACCTGCAGCCCGGCTCCTCCATCATGCCCGGCAAGGTCAACCCGGTCATCTGCGAGGCGTCCATCATGGTCGCTGCCCAGGTCATTGGCAACGACACCGCCATCGCCTGGTCCGGCACCAACGGCGCCTTCGAACTGAACGTCGGCATTCCCGTGATGGCTGCCAACCTGCTCGAGTCAATCCGCCTGCTGGCCAACACCAGCCGCGTCATGGCAGACAAGATGATCGACGGCATCACCGCGAATGTGGAGCGCGCCCGCTTCCTGGCCGAAGCCTCCCCCTCGATCGTCACCCCGCTGAACAAGTACATCGGCTATGAGAACGCCGCCAAGATCGCCAAGACCGCCGTCAAGGAGGGCCTGACCATCCGCCAGGCCACCGAGCAGCTCGGTTTTGTCGGCGAAGGCGACGGCAAGGTCTCCGAGGCCGACCTCGACAAGGCACTGGACGTCACCACCATGACGGCCCCGGCCCACAAGGCCTAACCCCGCCACCACTTCGGGAACGCCCGACGGCGGCCGGCACCTTTCGCACGAAAGGCGCCGGCCGCCGTCGCTCGTTAAGGCAACTGCCCGCCAGCCATCGAGTTTGCACTGTATGGTTTTTAGTGCAAAAATGTACTTTGTGACTGATAGTGCAACTTCTGACAGCCTGCGCGAGCGCAAGCGGACAGCCACCCGGACCGCCATCACCTCTGCCGCCCGCGCCCTGACCTCCGCAAAAGGCCTCAACGGCTACACCGTGGAGGAGGTCTGCGAGGTGGCCGGGATTTCGCGCCGGACCTTCTTCAACTACTTCCCCACCAAGGAAGACGCCATCATCGGCCACGCCGAGGACGACGTTCCGGCCGATGCCATCGAGGAATTCGTGGCCGGTGCCGCCGGCTCCCGCCCCGGCGAAATTTCGCCCACCCTGTTCAGCGACCTGGTCCGGCTCTCCCTCCGCCTGGCCGAGGGCATGACGGAGTCCGAGGAAGACACGCGGCAGCTGATCGGGGTGGTCAAAAAGGAGCCGCAGCTCATCCTGAAAATCATCGGGGTCACGGAACAGCGCGAAGCCCAGTTCGCCCGGGACGTCGCCAGGCGTGAGGGCGTGGCGCCGGACCACCCAGTGGTGCAGATGGCAGTGGTCCTGCTCAGCACCATCGCCCGCAAGAGCAGCATGGCCTACTTCTCCGACGGCAATACCCGCAGCTATCCGGACCTGCTGCTGGAGAACATTTCCGCCGCCAGCCTCCTTTTCTCCCAGCCATTCGACAGCACGGCCACCGCCGCAGAAGGAAACCAATGAGCACCGCAACCGCCAAGCCGCCGGCAGGACCCCTGCTGTTGACGCAAAAACGCATCTGGATCATCTTCTCCGCGCTGATCGCCGGAATGCTGCTCTCCAGCCTGGACCAGACCATCGTCTCCACGGCAATGCCCACCATCGTGGGCAAGCTCGGCGGCGTGGAGCACCAGGCGTGGATCACCACCGCCTACCTGCTGGCCACCACCATCGTGATGCCGATTTACGGCAAGTTCGGTGACATCCTGGGCCGCCGCAACCTGTTCCTGGTGGCCATCGCGCTCTTCACCCTCGCGTCGGTGGGCTGCGCCCTGGCCACCGACTTCTGGGGATTCGTCATCTTCCGCGCCGTCCAGGGCCTGGGCGGTGGCGGCCTGATGATCCTCTCGCAGGCGATCATCGCCGATATTGTTCCCGCCAAGGAGCGCGGGAAGTACATGGGTCCGCTCGGTGCAATCTTCGGCCTCTCCGCCGTGGCCGGCCCGCTGCTGGGCGGCTTTTTCGTGGACCACCTGACGTGGGAATGGGCGTTCTACATCAACATCCCCGTTGGCCTTGCCGCCTTTGCCATCGCTTGGTTTGCGCTGACCCTGCCCAACAAGAAAGCGGAGAAGCGGATCGACGTCCTCGGCGTCGTCCTGCTCTCCGCCGCCACCACCTGCCTGATCTTCTTCACCGACTTCGGCGGCAAGAAGGACGAGGGCTGGGATTCACCCCTCACCTGGGCGTTTGGCGCGGGCCTGCTGGTTTCTGCCGCCGCGTTCGTCATGGTGGAGCGGCGCGCCGAGGACCCGATCATCCCGTTGAGCCTGTTCCGGAACCGGATCTTCATCAACGCCACCGCCATCGGCTTCACCCTGGGCCTGGGCATGTTCTCCGCCATCGCGTTCGTCCCCACGTTCCTGCAGATGTCCTCCGGCACGTCCGCTGCAGAATCCGGCCTCCTCATGCTCCCCATGATGGCCGGCCTCATGGGCACCTCAATCTACTCCGGCATCAGGATCTCCAAGACCGGCAAGTACAAGATGTTCCCCATCCTGGGCGCCGTCTTCACCATGGCGGCCATGCTCTGGATGACCACCCTTGCGGCCAGCACCCCCATCTGGGTCATCTGCCTGCAGCTGTTCGTTTTCGGAGCCGGCCTGGGCCTGATCATGCAGGTGGTGGTCCTGGTGGTCCAGAACTCGGTACCGGCCGACCAAATCGGCACCGCCACCAGCACCAACAACTACTTCCGCGAAGTGGGCGCCGCCATGGGCGTGGCCGTCTTCGGGTCCATCTTTACCACCCGCCTCTCCGAGGCCCTGACCAGCGCCTTTACCGGCGCGGGAGCCTCCGCCGAGCAGGCCGGGCAGTCCACCCGGACCCTGGACCCGCAGGCACTCAACCAGCTCCCCGAGCAGCTGCGCGATGCCATCGTAAACGCCTATGCGGACTCCTTGGCGCCCGTGTTCTGGTACCTGCTCCCCTTCATCGCCGTCGCGCTGCTGTTGGCCCTGACGCTGAAGCAGATCCCGCTGTCGGACACCGCCGGTATGGTGGCCCGTGGTGAGGCCGTGGGCGGCGAGGAGGCCGAGCGGCTCGCCGCCGGGCTTCCCGGCACCACTGCCGGGGACGTGGAAGCCGCAGGTGACGGGGACGTTGTGAAGGACGACGACGGCGAGCTGGTTTCCCAGGCCCGCTGACGGCGTCGAACGCCCCGCTTGCCCCGGCTGGCTGTGTGCCAGGCGCACGCTGGGCGGGGGGAAGTGACCAACAGGGTCGCCGCAATCTTTGGGGGTTGCGGCGCCCCTGTTTCTTTAAGCGTCCCGCCGCTACGGCTCGAAGTGGACCGCTGCTGTGGGGGCCAGCGCCTGCCGGATGCTGGTGAGGTGGCCGGGCATCAGCTCGGGAAGGTCGTCAAGGGTAAACCAGCCGACAGCCAGGGATTCGTCGTCATTGACCCTGGCTTCTCCGGAGACGTAGCGGCACAGGAACACCACGTCCAGGAATTCGCAGACGTCACCGTTGGGATACGTGACCGGGCCTACCGCGCCCACGGACACCACCCGCTCAGCCTCGGCCACCACGGCCGTCTCCTCGAAGATCTCCCGGACCAGCCCGCGTGCCGGCTGCTCGCCGGGGTCAAGCATGCCGCTGACCAGGGCCCACTGGCCGTTGTCAGCCCGCTGGGCCAGCAGGATCCTGCCGGCGTCATCCACCACCACGCCGCGCACGCCAGGAACCCAGATGGGATCGTTGCCGATCTTCTTGCGCAGCTTCAGGACATACTCAGGGGCAGGCATAGGGCCAGCCTATCCAACCCCCGGGGGCTGCATACCCCGCGGTCATGCGGGAAGCAGCATGGCGGCCGCGGCTCCGGCAAGCATGAACGGTCCGAACGGGATGGACGATTTCAAGGTCCCACGCCGGGCTGCCAGAAGGGTCAGGGACCACAGGCCGCCGAGCAGGAAAGCCAGGAAGGTTCCCGCGAACAGGTGCCCCCAGCTCAGGTAACCCAAGTACATGCCGAGCACTCCTGCGAGTTTGACGTCGCCGAACCCCATGCCCGGCGGGTACACAAAGCGGAGGACGAAGTAGAAGAGCCACAGGATTCCTGCCCCCGCCACCACGCGCACGGCCGGGGTGGAAAGGAAGCCGGTGCCGCCCCCCGCATCCGGAAGCGGGCTGGCCCAGGCGATGGCTGCTGCCGCCAGCAGGAGCACCCCGGCCACGCCATAGGACGGAAAGACGATCCGGTTGGGCAGGAGGTGGTGCCGGACGTCGATGATGGTCAGCCGGACCGCCATCACCGCGAAGTAGAGGCAGGCCGCCAGAACCAGCCAGAAGGCAAGCGGGCTGTGCTGCCAGAGTTCACCGAGTCGTCCGATCACCCCTCGGATGCTACTGGATCCCCCCATTCCCGCCGTAGCGCTGCCGCGTAAAATGTGGATATGTCGACCTGGGACTCCCGGCGCAGCCCGGCTCCGGACTCTCCTGCCGCCCCGGCGGACCTTGTCGCTGTGTTCCGGAACCTGTGCCGGTCCTCCCCCTGGAAGTGGCAGTCGCTGCGGTTCGAGTACTGGGACCAGGCCTTCGCCTCAGCCCCTGCCCCGGGTGCACCCTTCATCCGCGCCTGGCTGCGACGTCCGGGCGCGCTCCGCCTGGAAAGCCCTGAGCGGCTGATCCTCCACAGCACCACGGGCATTAACGATTCCCGCGACGTTTTCTATGTAAGCGCCACACGCAAATCCTGGCTCCTCCCTCCGCACCTGGTCACGCCCGTCTATGACGACCGCGGGCTGGTGCGGCGCCGCCCCGAGGCAGCCTACGGCGAGCCCGGCTTCGGCAACGGACGCTTCTCGGCCGCCCTGGATCCCGTGGAGCTTGCGGGCAACGCACCGGTGCCCATCGAATTTCCCGGCAGCAACGCGCTGGACATCCGGGAGGCGCGGTACGCCGACCACGAAGGCAGGCCAGTCCTTGAAGCCGTGGTGGTTCCCAACCCTGCGTACCGTCCCGCCGATCCTGCCGCTCCCTTGTGCCTGCCCGGCAAGTCCCTCCTCCGCGTGGACATGGACACCGGCGTCTGTGTGTCCAGCCAGTCGCTGGAAGCGGAAACGGAGGGATATGGCCACTGGATCCGGATCATCGCCGTGGACGAGTACATGCTGGATGACCTGTTCCTGGCCCAGTCCATGAACCTCACCGATGTCCGCCGGCACATCAGCTGGGACATACCGGCCTGAACGTGACAGGCTCCGTCCGCGCCCGTCGGCTAGGCTTCGCGGATGACCACGCTGAACACACTCTGGCCCCTGTTCGACCTCCGGCTGGCCACGCCCCGGCTGGAGCTCCGACCCATCACTGACCAGGACATCCCGGCGGCGGTCGCCGCCGCCCGCAGCGGCATCCACGAGGCCGCCAGGAACCCTTTCAGCACGCCGTGGACAGAACTGCCCGACGACGAGCTTGGCCCCAACATGGCCCGCTGGTACTGGCGCTGCCGCGGCGGGTTCACCCCCGAGGACTGGACGCTGCTCCTGGGCATCTGGCATGAGGGGCAGTTCATCGGGTGCCAGGATGTGGGTGCCAAGGAGTTTGCGGTCCGGAAGACCGTCACCACCGGCTCGTGGCTTAAGCAGTCCGTCCAGGGCCGCGGGCTGGGCAGGGAGATGCGTGCCGCCGTCGTGCTCTGGGCCTTTGACAGGCTGGGCGCCGAAGTGGCCGAGTCCGAAGCCGCGGCCTGGAACAGCGCTTCCCTGGGCGTCTCCCGTTCCCTCGGCTACGAACTGAACGGCACCACCCGCAGAGCCTGGGGCACCAAAGTCGAAACACTCCAGCACGTCCGCCTCACCCCGGAAACCTTCAACCGCCCCGACTGGGAGCTGCAGGTCGAGGGCCACGAGGCAGTGGCAAGGTTCCTTAAGGTGACTTGACTGCACGAGACCGGCCCAAGTCCTTCGCGTAGGAGCGCATCGCCGACCAGAGCGTTGCGCAGGTCGCCCAGCGACCGAAGCACCGCGCCGGGAGGTGTCTAAGCGACGGCGAAGGGCTTGGGGCGGACGTACCCAGCCACCGAAAGGCACGAAGGGCCGTGGCCCGGCGAACCCGGCCACGGCCCCTCACTAAGCGACCTACCCTTCGAGCAGTTCCGTGACCAGGGCTGCGATGGGCGAGCGTTCGGAGCGGGTGAGGGTGACGTGGCCGAAGAGGGGGTGTCCTTTCAGGGTTTCGACGACGGCGGCAATCCCGTCGTGGCGCCCCACGCGGAGGTTGTCGCGCTGGGCGACGTCGTGGGTGAGGACGATCTTGGAGTTCTGGCCCATGCGGCTCATGACCGTGAGGAGGACGTTCTTTTCGAGGGACTGGGCCTCGTCCACGATGACGAAGGCATCGTGGAGGGAGCGTCCGCGGATGTGGGTGAGTGGCATGACCTCGAGCATGCCGCGGTCCATGACCTCCTCCACCACTTCCTGGCTGACCAGGGCGCCGAGGGTGTCAAAGACAGCCTGCGCCCACGGGTTCATCTTCTCGGACTCCGAGCCCGGCAGGTAGCCCAGCTCCTGGCCGCCCACCGCATAGAGGGGCCGGAAGACGATCACCTTGCGGTGTTCGCGCCGTTCCAGCACGGCCTCGAGGCCCGCGCAGAGGGCCAGCGCGGACTTGCCGGTGCCGGCCCGGCCACCGATGGACACGATGCCGACGCCGGGATCCATCAGCATATCGATGGCCAGGCGCTGTTCGGCGGACCGGCCGTGGAGGCCGAAGACGTCACGGTCGCCCTTGACCAGGCGCACCTGCTTGTCCGCGCCCACCCGGCCGAGTGCGGACCCGCGGTTGGAGAGCAGCACCAGCCCGGTGTTGACGGGCAGTTCGGCGGCGGCGGGGATGAAGACGGGCTCGTGGCCGTAAAGGGTGGCGATCTCCTGTTCGTCCGCGTCGATTTCCGCGACGCCGGTCCAGCCGGAGTCCTTGACCAGCTCATTGCGGTACTCATCGGCCGTGAGGCCCATGGCGGAGGCCTTGACGCGCATGGGCAGGTCCTTGGAGACCACCGTGACGTTGCGCCCCTCGTTGGCCAGGTTCTTGGCCACGGCAAGGATGCGGCTGTCGTTGTCCCCGCTGCGGAACCCCAGGGGCAGCACCTCCGCGGAGATGTGGTTCAGCTCCACCATGAGGGTGCCGCCCTCGTCTCCGATGGGAAGCGGCTTGTTCAGGCCGCCGTGCTTGACCCGGAGGTCGTCCAGGAGGCGCAGGGCATTGCGGGCGAAGTATCCCAGTTCCGGATCGTGCCGCTTGGCTTCGAGCTCGGTGATGACGACGACGGGGACCACCACCTCATGTTCGGCGAACCGCAGGAGTGCCCGCGGGTCGGAGAGCAGGACGGAGGTGTCAATGACGAAGGTGTGGATGTCGGCTTCCCTTCCGGAGACAGCAAAACCGGCCGCAGCATCAGTTGCTGCGCCGGCCTCAGAGGTGGCTCGCTCGGCGCGAGAGGTAGCTTTTCCGCCCTGTCCAACAAGGACCTCGGGCAGTTGTTCAGAAGTAGCCACATCGACTCCAGCCCCGGGCGCCAGCCCGGAATTGTTATTGGTGAGGCGGCTCGGCCACGAGGCCGGGTCCGGCCTCCCATACAACCGGCGCGATGTTCCGCTCCATGTATTGGCCTCCCCGATCAGCCGGCGGTTTTGCCTGCTGATGGATATAACGTAAATCCACGGCGGCCCATTTCCGCAACTATTTGACGGCGATTTCTCCGGCGGATCTATGAACTCGTGATGAACCGGGGGTTTCAGGCGCCGAAGCGCCGCTGCCGGCCGGCGTAGTCCCGGAGGGCGCGGAGGAAATCGACCTTGCGGAAGGCAGGCCACAAGGCTTCGCAGAAGTAGAACTCGCTGTAGGCGCTCTGCCACATCAGGAACCCGGAGAGCCGCTGCTCCCCCGATGTCCTGATGACCAGGTCAGGGTCGGGCTGGCCGCGCGTGTAGAGGAAGCGTGAGATGTCATCGACGCACAGGTCATCGGCGAGCTTGGAGATGTCCATGCCCTTGGCCACGGCATCATGGAGGAGTTCCCGGACGGCGTCGACGATCTCCCGGCGCCCGCCGTACCCCACGGCCACGTTCACGTGGATTTTTTCCCGGACCGGGGTCCTGGCGGTGAGCTTGTTCAGCCTCTCGGCCAGGTAGTCCGGCAGCAGCTCCGGGGCACCCATGGCATGGACGGAAATATTGGCGTCTTCGTCCAGCCTGTCCAGGGTATTGGCGATGATGCCCATGAGGAGGTCCAGTTCCTCGCTGGAGCGGTTCATGTTGTCCGTGGAGAGCATGTACAGCGTCACCACTTTGACGCCCAGCTCCTGGCACCAGCCCAGGAACTCGTGGATCTTGTCCGCACCGGCCTGGTGGCCCTGGGCGGTGGGGGCGTTGAACTGCTTGGCCCAGCGCCGGTTGCCGTCCACCATGACACCGATGTGCCGGGGAATGCGGTCGCGGGGCAGATCCTTAAGCAGCCGGCGCTCGTAATAGCCATAGAGGAACCCGGGCAACTCCACGCGTCCACTCACCTGACTTTCCTGCCGTACGTACATCCACATCCTAGGCTACCGCCAGCCGTCCCCCGGGACAGGCGGCACGGCGCGAGAGGCGTTCGCAGGAAGTTACCCGGCGGTAACTTACCGGTCCGTAAGTTATTCTGGTGCCATGAACAGCGACTCTCCGCAGGCCTCCCCGGCACCCCGGCCGGAGGACAGGAACGCCGGTGCGGATCCGGAGCCCAGCGCAGTGGATGACGCCGCGGTCCGCCTGGCGGAACTGTTGATGATCAAACCGAAATGGCGCGGCTGGATCCACACGGTCACGGCCCCGCTGGCACTGGCCGCCGGGATCCTCCTGGTTGCCCTTGCCCCCACCCCGGACCGGCGGATCACCACGGCCATCTACGCTTCCACGGGCGTCCTGCTCTTCGGAGTCAGCGCCGTCTACCACCGCGGCAATTGGTCCCCGCGGGTCAAGCTGGTCCTGAAGCGGCTGGACCACACCAACATCATGCTGGTGATCGCCGGAACCTACACTCCGCTGGCCTGGACCCTGCTGGAGCGGCAGCAGGCGGTGGTGCTGCTCTGGGTCATCTGGGCCGGAGCCATCCTCGGCGTCCTGTTCCGGCTGCTGTGGACCGACGCACCGCGCTGGCTCTACGTTCCCATCTACATCGCACTGGGCTGCGGTGCGCTCTTCTACCTGCCGCAGTTCTTCCAGGCCAGCATGCCGGCAGCCGTCCTGGTGTGCGTAGGCGGGGTCCTCTACATCACGGGCGCTGTGTTCTACGCATTGAAGAAGCCCAATTTCAGTTACCACCACTTCGGCTTCCACGAACTGTTCCACGCCTTGACAGTGTTTGCCTTCGCGGCCCACTTCGTGGCGATTGCCCTGGCGGTCCTTGCGTAGATTCGCCCGAACCGCCGCCGGGCCTTCCCTACTCGCGGGGCCGTGAAAGCCCGTCGGCGGGACCGGTTCCGTCGGCCTTCGGCGCTCCCTGGCGCGTGCCGCCGTCGAGCCCGTCCTGCGCGTCCGCTGCGTCGATGTCTGCCTCGGCAGCGGCCGCCAGGCGTTCTTCCTCCACCTGGGCGCGGTAGCGGACCCTGCGGATGCGGCGCACCATGTCCACGATGAGCAGGGCGGTGGCCACAACGAAGAACGCCGTCATGATGAAGCCCAGCAGGCCCGGCGTCACCTGGTCCTCGGAAATTCCGTCCCGGAGCGTCGGAGTGGGCAGCGGGCTCGGCGTGGTGGCCAGGCTCAAGAGCAGAGAATGCACGGTGAATACCTTCTGGTGGAACGGATGCAGCAGGTCGCAGAGGAAACGGCCCCTCGCCGCGCCTGTCTTCTACGCAAGATAGAAATAGCCTGCGAGTCTATCTTAGCCCGGCGAACAGGTCCTTCTCGGGGAGCTCGGAGGGCACCCGCGAGTGGATCAGGGAATAGTCCTCCCAGGGCCAGACCCTGCGCTGCATGTCCGGTGACACCGCAAAAAAGAACCCCAGGGGGTCCACCTGGGTGCGGTGGGCGCGCAGTGCGTCGTCGCGCATTTCAAAGAAGTCGCCGCAGTCCACCTGGGTGGTGGTGGGGTGCGCGGCAGGGGGTGGCGTGTGGCCCTCCGCATCCGACTCCAGCCAGGCCGCCAGGCGCTCCGCATAGGGAGACTGCAGCCCCGCTTCTTCGAGGGCGAAGTGCAGCGCCCGGAACCTTTCCGGGCTGAAGGCACGGTCGTAGTAGAGCTTGCTTGGCTCCCAGGCCTCCCCCGCCCCGGGGTAGCGTTCGGGATCGCCCGCTGCCTCGAACGCTTCCACGGCTACCCGGTGGGCCATGATGTGGTCCGGATGGGGGTAGCCGCCGTTCTCGTCATAGCTCAGGATTACGTGGGGCTTGAAGGACCGCACCAGTCGGACCAGGGGCGCCGCTGCCTGCTGGAGCGGAAGGGTGGCGAAGGATCCGGCGGGAAGCGGCGGAAGCGGGTCCCCTTCGGGGAGGCCGGAGTCAACGAAACCAAGCCACCGCTGCTTAATGCCCAGGATTGCGGCGGCCTGCTGCATCTCGAGCCTCCGGGCGCCGGCCATGTCCCTTTTGGGGTGCGGTACGCCTTCCATGGCGGGGTTTTGGATGTCACCGCGGGACCCGTCCGTGCAGGTTGCCACCAGGACGTCGACACCGGCTGACGCGTACATCGCCATGGTCGCAGCGCCCTTGCTGGATTCGTCGTCCGGGTGGGCGTGGACCGCGAGCAGCCGGAGCGGAACCTGGGAGTTGCTGGACGCTGTCATGGAGGGGACGGCTCCTTATTCGTTGTGCGCGGCTTGTGGCAGCTTATGGTTGTTGGTCGGGGTGCATTGGCCCGGGCGGCAGCCGCAGCCGCCGCGAAGAGCCCGGCGGAAAGGGCACTAAACTGGTCTGGTGACTTCCCCGGACCAGCCGGCCCAATCCGCGCCCGCAGACACTAGCCTAGCCAATCGGTATGGTGCTAAAAAGCGCCGGCTCTCCCCCAAAGCCGCCCGGACTGCGATCGGCGCCGCGCTCGTTGTCGGAATCGGCTTCCTGGCATGGGTGACCACTTCCAACTCGCTGTCAGGGGTGACGTACAAGGACGTCGGATACAGCACCACCGATGCCACGCTGGCGGAAGTGGACTTCCAGGTCACCAGGGAACCGGCCAACCCCGTCAAGTGTGCCGTGAAGGCGCTGGACTCCAAGTTCGCGGTGGTGGGCTGGAAGGTGGTGGACATTCCGCCGTCGGCAGCGGACAGGACGGCCGACGGCGGCAGGACAGTGGCTCAGCGCGTCACGTTGCGTACGGAGTCGGCGTCCGTGTCGGGCGTGGTGGACAGCTGCTGGATTCCCGCCGGAGCGTCGTAAAGGATGTGATGCGCGACGCTTGCTTGTTGGGTTATCTCCAGAGGATTGACTACAATGGAGAGATACCTTTACCCCGCTGAGCTGGTTACTGTTCCACAAGTGGCCACCGTGGCGGGGTCTTTTGCATGTAGGACCACTAGAGGAGAAGTCCGTGTCTACCACCAACAGCGCATCTGCAGCCTGGCTCACCCAGGAAGCTTTTGACCGCCTGAAGGCAGAGCTGGACCACCTTTCCGGCGCAGGCCGGGCGGAGATCGTCCAGAAGATTGAAGCAGCGCGGCAAGAGGGGGACCTCAAGGAAAACGGGGGCTACCACGCGGCCAAGGAGGAGCAGGGCAAGATCGAAGCCCGCATCCGCCAGCTCACGGTACTGCTCCGGGACGCCCACGTGGGTGAAGCGCCTGCCGATGACGGCATCGTGGAGCCCGGCATGATCGTGGTTGCCAGGATTGCCGGCGATGAGGAGACGTTCCTGCTGGGGTCGCGCGAAATCGCGGGCGACTCTGACCTGGATGTGTTCAGCGAGAAGTCTCCCCTCGGTGCGGCCATCCTGGGACACAAGGAGGGCGAGACCCTCAGCTACGTTGCGCCCAACGGCAAGGACATCAAGGTGGAGATTCTCTCCGCCAAGCCCTACGCCGGCTAATACCGCCGGGACCGGCACGAAGCCGGTCCTGCAGAGAGCGGCGGCCGTCCCCCAGGGGACGGCCGCCGCTTTTATGTGCGTACGGTGTGCCGTGGGGAGGCGGGACCGGAGTCAGGCCTCCCGCGGAAGCACGGGGACGCGGGGACGCAGCAGCAGCGCCGCCACTACTCCGCCGGCAGCGCCACCCAGGTGCGCCTGCCAGCTGACATAGCCCGCTACAAAGGGAAGGGCGCCCAGCAGGATGCTTCCATAGCCCATGAAGAGGACAACTGCGAGCAGTATCTGCCGCCAGCTGCGGTTGAAGAACCCACGGACCAGGAGGAAGGCAAAGAGCCCGAAGACAAGCCCGGATGCGCCCACCGTGACACCGTCGCCGATGAGCCAGACGGCCACTCCGCTGCCGAGCCAGCTGAAGGCCAGCGCCGTGAGGAAGACCCGCAGCCCGGAAAGGAAGACCAGGAACCCGAAGATGACCAGAGGCAGGCTGTTGGACAGCAGGTGGTTCAGGTTGGCGTGCAGCAGCGGGAAGGTGAAGATGTCCAGCAGTCCGTCGGCGCTCCTGGGCCGCAGCCCGAAGGTGCGCGTAAGGGCGCCCAGCATCATCGTGTTCACCACTTCGATGGCGAACAGGAGTGCCACGAATCCGCCAAGCACCAGCAGTCCGGCTTTGGCGCGCGTCGCGATTGTCTGCCGGTCCGGGCCGCGCCCGCTGCTCCCCAGTCCGTTACACAGCCCGGCCATGGCCGTTCCTAGTGCACGACAATCGGCTGGAAACCCTCGGCGCGAAGTGCACTGAGGACCTGCTCGCCATGCTGGTGGCCCTTGGTTTCGAGGTTTACGGTGATGGAGACATCGCCCATGCTGATGGAGCCGCCCACTCTGGTGTGGTCCAGGCCGGTGACGTTGGCGTCGTTTTCGGCGATGATGCGGGCGATGGTTGCCAGCGAACCGGGGCGGTCGTCGAGCATCATCCGCACGGTCATGTAGCGTCCGGCAGCGGAAAGGCCGCGCTGGATGACTTTCAGCATCAGCATCGGGTCGATGTTTCCCCCGGAAAGGACCACCACGGTGGAACCAGGGTTTTCAATCTTGCCGTCCATGAGTGCGGCGACACCCACTGCCCCGGCGGGTTCCACCACCATCTTGGCCCGCTCGAGCAGGAAGATCAGGGCGCGGGCCAGGGAGTCTTCACTGACGGTGACCACATCGTCAACCAGTTCGCGGATGATGCTGAAGGGCAGCTGTCCCGGACGTCCCACGGCGATGCCGTCCGCCATGGTGGAGACCTTCTTCAGGGGCACCAGTGCATCAGCGGCGAGTGAGGGCGGGTAGGCGGCGGCGTTCTCCGCCTGGACGCCGATGATGCGGATCTCCCGGCCGAGTTCCCTGGCGCGGGCCTTAATGGCCACCGCGACTCCTGCCAGGAGCCCGCCGCCGCCCACGCCCATGAGGACCGTGTCGACGTCGGGGACCTGCTCCAGGATTTCCAGGCCTACGGTCCCCTGGCCTGCCACGACGTCCACATTGTCGAACGGGTGGACAAAGACCATGCCGGTTTCATCGCTGTAGCGCTGGGCTTCGGCGAGCGCCTCGTCCACGTTGTGCCCGTGCAGGATGACTTCGGCACCATGGCTCCGGGTGGCGGCGAGCTTGGGCAGCGCCACGCCCAGCGGCATGTAGATACGGGCTTTGATGCCAAGGCTTTTGGCGGCAACTGCAACGCCCTGGGCGTGGTTGCCGGCCGAAGCTGCCACGACGCCCCGCTTTTTCTCTTCCTGGGAGAGCCGGGCCATGCGGACGTAGGCGCCCCGGACCTTGAAGGAACCGGCACGCTGCAGGTTTTCGCATTTGAAATGGACGTCGCCGCCCACCATTCCTCCCAGTGCCCGGGACGATTCAACGGGGGTGCGCGCAATGATCCCGTCAAGCAGCTTCTGCGCCTCAAGGACATCGTCCAGTGTGACGGGAAGGGTTTCAAGGATCTTCACGGACTACTCTCCTCTGGGTTTTGCCCCGGTGCCCTCCGGAGAGGCGGCGCGGGCATCACGGTGCTCGGATGACGTGCCGGTTTCCGGGCCGTTCCCGGCGTCGGATGCAGTTGGCGGTTCAACGTCCTCGATGGTGTTGTCCCCGCCCGCTCCGGCTGTGATGGGCCTCCCGGCGATTACCGGCACTTGTTCATGTTCCCACGTTCTGGCGGCAATGTAGCGAACGGCCGAGTTTGCTACGGCGAGAATCGGCACGGAGAACAGCGCGCCGGGAATGCCCGCGAGGTACGAGCCTGCCGCAACGCTGAGGATCACGGCGACCGGATGGAGCGACACTGCCTTGCCCATGACCAGGGGCTGCAGGATGTGGCCCTCGAGCTGCTGGACCAGCAGGACGATGCCCAGCATGATCAGGGCATTCACGGGACCGTTGGCCACCAGGGCCAGGAGGACGGCTACGACGCCGGTCACCAGGGCGCCCACCACGGGGATGAAGGAGCCGAGGAACACCAGCACGCCCAGGGGAAGAGCGAGCGGGACGCCGATGATGGCGGCGCCCACGCCGATGCCCAGCGCGTCGACGGCGGCCACGAACATCTGGATGCGGGCGTAGCTGACCATGGATGCCCAGCCCTTGTGGCCGGCACCGAAGGTTGCTGCCCGGGCCTTGCGTGGAAGCATCCTGACCAGGAAGGCCCAGATCCGGTCCCCCTCCAGGAGGAAGAAGATCAGGATGAACAGCGAGAGCAGCATGCCGGCGGCGAAGTGTCCGGCAGTGCTGCCAAAGGACAGGGCGCCGCTGAGGATGCTGCTGCTGTTGTTCTGCAGTGCGTCGGTGGCGTCCTTGACGTACTGGTCGATCTGGGTGGCGGTCAGGTGCAGGGGCCCGCTGGACAGCCAGTCCTGGACCTGCCGGACGCCTTCGAGGGCCTGGGAATAGAGTTCGCCGAAACCGACCACCAGCTGCCTGCCCACCAGTGCCAGCGCGCCGGCGATGACGCCGATGAAACCGATCACGGTCACTGCGACGGCCAGTCCTGCGGGCAGCCCGCGGCGCTTCAGCCATGACGTGACTGGGCTGAGCAGCCCGGCAAGGAGTGCTGCCACCATGATGGGAATAATCAGGAGGGTGATGTGGCTGAGCAGCCACACCAGCGTCCCGGCCATCAGGAGGATCAGGCCCAGCCGCCACGACCAGGACGCGGCGATGCGGATGCCGTACGGGATGTCCTTGTCCAGTTCACGGTCTGTGAGGACCCGCAGGGGGGCCGCGGCGGTGGCAGGTGCCGGCACCGGGGGCACCGGTGCTGGATGGGCAAAGGTAACGTCGTCCTCTTGTGGCGTCATGTACCAATACTTCCCCAGCGCCGCTCCAATGGGAAACTACTGCCCTGCCGTGCCGGGGGTGTAGTCGATTCCCCATTCCATGCTGAAGGACTCCCCCGGCGCCAGCCACCGGAGGCCCTCGCCGGAGTTGAAGGCATTGGCCGGTCCCGTCATCGGCTCCACGGCGACCGCCCGCGTCCGGCCCGGATAGACCGTGCTCACGAAGACGTGGACGTACTGGCAGGATTCGTCCTGCCAGAGCGAGACGCTGCTGCCGTCCCCCGCGGCCAGGGTATGCCTGGCCACACCGTCCTCAAAGCGGAGGTCCGTCAGGGCTACGTCCACCGCAAGGTCCGCGATCTGCCGGCCGGCCCGGAAATCAACGTCCCCGTCCACCGGAGTGGCACTGCGCGGGATGAGGCGCTCATCGGTTACCAGGCGGGTGCCGGCAGACACTGTCAACTGCAGGTCCCCGGGCGGAGTGTCACCGACGCGCAGGTAGGGGTGCGCGCCGAGGACGAAGGGGGCGGCCGCCGCACCGTCATTGGTGAGTATCTGCCGGACCTGCAGCCCGAGGTCTTCCGAAAGCTGGTACTCCACCCGGTGCCGCACCAGGAACGGGTAGCCGTGCTGCGGAAACACGGTGGCCTCCAGCGCCACAGCGTGCGGGGATTCCCCGACCGGGACGTAGCCGGCATTTCGAAGCAGGCCGTGGCTGGCGTTGTTCCGGGACACTTCCGTGATGTCCAGTTGTTGCTTCTTGCCGTCGAGGAACCATTGTCCGTCCTCCACCCTGTTGGCCCAGGGAGCCAGCGTGATGCCGGCCCCGCCCGGTGCAATCTCGTCATCGCCGTAGGTCTCGGTCAGGAGGACCCCGCCCCGGCTAAACGAACGGAGGCCGGCGGCGAGTTCGGTCACTACGGCTACGGCGTCGCCGCGGCGGAGCTCGAATTGCCGGCCTGTGGCACAGGGCCGGGCTGGGGCGGGGGCCGTGGCTTCCCCTTTGGAAAAGGCAGTCATGGGGATTACCGTACAACGGGCGGCCGGGCACCTCCATCCCGCCACTCTGTTACTTTTTGTTCTTAACTATTCATTCTTGATCGTTTATGCCAAACTTTTTTCATGACAGGGATCACCAGCACCAATCTCTCCGACGGCCGGGAGCTGTTCTACTTCGACGACGCCGGCACCAGTGTCCCGCGTGCGGCTCACTTGACGACCGACCACCGCGGCCTGCCGCCACGGGCGGAACCCGGCGAAGTCCGTTTCGACGCACTGACCGACGAATGGGTGGCCATCGCAGCGCACCGCCAGGCCCGCACCCACCTGCCGCCGGCGGACCAGTGCCCCATCTGCCCCACCACCCCCGGGAATGCTTCCGAAATCCCTGCCGCCGACTATGACGTGGTGGTCTTCGAAAACCGGTTCCCCTCCCTGGGACCGGCGCTGGGACCGGTTTCGGAGGATGCCGCCTGGGGAACCAAGGGCCCTGCCTATGGCCGCTGCGAGGTGGTGTCCTTCACCCCGGACCACACCGGGGCCTTCAGCGGGCTGAGCCAGGAGCGGTCCCGGACCGTGGTCGAGGCGTGGGCGCAGCGCACCGCTGCCCTTAGCGCCATGGCGGGCATCCAGCAGGTGTTTCCGTTCGAGAACCGCGGCGCGGACATCGGCGTGACCCTGCACCATCCGCACGGACAGATTTACGCCTACCCGTATGTCACGCCGCGCGCCGGTGTCCTGGGCGCCGCGGCCCGGAGGTACTACGACGCCAAGGACGGCCGGGATACCCTCACCGGCTCACTGCTCCGCGCTGAGCGGGAGGATGGCAGCAGGATGGTGGTGGAAGGAAAGCACTTCAGCGCCTATGTACCCTTCGCTGCCCGGTGGCCGCTGGAGATCCATCTGGTTCCGCACCGCCAGGTCCCCGACCTCGCCGCATTGGGCGGGGAGGAGAAGGATGAACTGGCCCATGTCTACCTGGACCTGCTCAAGCGGGTTGACGCCCTGTATCCCACCCCCACCCCGTACATCTCGGCGTGGCACCAGGCGCCGCTGGACGCGGTCCTGCGCCCGGCGGGCTACCTCCACCTCCAGCTGACATCCCCGCGCAGGGCAGCCGATAAGCTGAAGTACCTGGCCGGGTCGGAAGCGGCGATGGGCGCCTTCATCAACGACACCACCCCCGAAATCGTGGCGGAACGGCTGCGCACTGTTGCCGTCCCGCCGTCGTCCACGCCTGCTGCCGCCCTTGCGGCCACCACGGAAGGAGCGCATGCGTGAGCCCCCAAAACCACCCCGATGCCGGAGCCGCCGCGCCACGGGAGCTGGCGGCCCGTTTTGAACAGGAGTTCGGCGCCGCTCCCGACGGCGTGTGGCAGGCGCCGGGGCGGGTGAACCTCATCGGCGAACACACGGACTACAACGAAGGCTTCGTGCTGCCGTTCGCCATCGACCGCACCGCCCGGGTGGCCGTGGCAGCCCGGCCGGACTCCGCCGTCCGCCTGTTGTCGACCTACGGCGACCAGGGCCTGGTCACCACCTCGCTGGAGTCACTGCAGCCCGGAACCGCCAAGGGATGGACCAAATACCCCCTGGGCGTCATATGGGCCCTCCGGGAACGGGGCATCGACGTCCCGGGCCTGGACCTGCTCCTCGACTCGAACGTCCCGCTGGGTGCGGGCCTGTCGTCGTCGCACGCCATCGAATGCGCTGTCATCACCGCACTCAACGACCTCACCGGCGCCGGGCTGGCGGCCGAGGACATGGTGCTGGCGACCCAGCGCGCGGAGAACGACTTTGTGGGTGCGCCCACCGGAATCATGGACCAGTCCGCGTCCCTGCGCGGCTCAAAGGGCCATGCAGTCTTCCTGGACTGCCGGGACCAGGCGGCGCGCCTGGTCCCGTTTGAAACCGAACCCGCAGGCCTGGTGCTCCTGGTGATCGATACCAAGGTGTCGCACTCCCACGCCGACGGCGGCTACGCCTCACGGCGGGCATCGTGCGAGCTCGGCGCCGAGGTCATGGGGGTGAAGGCCCTGCGGGACCTGGAGGTAGTGGACCTTGAGGAGGCAAGCGGGCTGCTGGACGAGGTCACGTTCCGCCGGGTGCGGCACGTGGTCACCGAGAACCGCCGGGTGGTCCAGGCCGTGGAGCTGCTGGGCGGCCCCGGCCCAGGCGCCATCGGCCCCCTGCTGGACGCCAGCCATGCATCCATGCGGGACGATTTTGAGATTTCATGCCCTGAACTGGATCTGGCCGTGGACACCTCCCGGGCCAACGGTTCCATCGGGGCCCGTATGACCGGCGGCGGGTTCGGCGGGGCAGCCATTGCCCTCACGCCGGTGCAAGCCGAACAAAAGGTGCGTGACGCCGTCGTGAAGGCTTTCGCGGACGCCGGGTTTGCGGTCCCGGACATCTTCACGGTTTTCCCTGCAGCCGGAGCCATGCGCATCGCCTAGGCGGGCTTCGCGTTAAATGGCCGTGGGCCCCACCGGTTCGGTGGGGCCCACGTCCTTTGGAGTACGACGGCGGAAGTTGCCGGGGTGCCTAGTCGTCGCCGCGCAGGATGGCCAGCAGGCGGATGATCTCCACGTACAGCCAGACCAGCGTGACCGTGAGGCCGAACGCTGCCGTCCAGGAGAACCGCTGCGGGGCGCCGCTGCGGACGCCCGCCTCGATGCTGGTGAAGTCCATGATCAGCGAGAAGGCGGCGAGGCCGATGGCCAGCAGGCCGATGAAGACGCCCAGCGGGATGCCGAAGATCTCGACGGAGGTGCGCAGGCCGAACGGGCTCTGCACGGCGCCTGTCCACATCATGACCATGTTGATCAGCGCGAACACGGCATAGCCGATAAGGGCGATCATGAAGAACCGCATGGCCTTCGGGGTGGCCCGGACCTTGCCGCTCTTGAAGAGGACCAGGGTCACGGCGAACACCGAGAGTGTGCCAATCACGGCCTGCAGCCCGACACCGGGGAACATGCCGTCCAGGATCCGGGTCAGGCCGCCCAGGAACAGGCCCTCCAGGGCAGCGTAGGCCAGGATCAGTGCCGGCGAGGGCTGCTTCTTGAAGGTGTTGACCAGTGCCAGGACGAACCCGCCCAGGGCACCGACGAGCATCAGCATGGAAGCCAGCCCCTGCGCCACCACCAGGGTGACTGCTGCGCCGGCGATCACCGCGGCGAGGCAGGCGGCGGTCTTCATGATGACGTCGTCGAACGTCATCCGGCCGGTGTCCGCGGGGCCTGCCGACGGCTGGCTGTACATCTGCCGCAGCTGTTCGTCCGTCATGCTCTGCGGCTGGGTGCCCCAGCCCTGCTGGGGATACGGCTGCTGGCCGTAGGGAACCTGGCCGTACGGCTGCTGGCCGTAGGAAGCGCCATAGGGAGCCTGCGGGACAGGCGGTGCCTGGGTGGCTCCACGGAAACTCTTTCCGTTGAAGATCGGGTTGCCGCCAAGTGCCATTGCGGGATTCCTCCATGTGGGTGTGGGTGATGAGCTTTTGTTACGCTACCAATTCCCACGTGGGGGGCGACGCGAAAGTTCCCATGGGGCCCGGTTGCAACCGAACCGTGACCGTTGCCACGGTTGGTACCCGGACCCCATCAGGAGGGCTAACCCACGCCCAGGTACGCCTCCTTGATGGAGGGGTCCTCCAACAGCTGCCTGCCGGTGCCGCTGTGGGTGATCTCCCCCGTCTCGAGCACGAATGCCCGGTGTGCTCCGGCAAGGGCCTGGTTGGCGTTCTGCTCCACCACAAGGACGGTGGTTCCCTGGTTGTTGATCTCCTTGATGATCTTGAAGATCTGGCGGATGAACTGTGGCGCAAGGCCCATGGAGGGCTCATCGAGAAGCAGCAGTTTCGGGTTGGACATAAGGGCCCTCCCGATGGCAAGCATCTGCTGCTCACCACCGGACATGGTTCCCCCGTACTGCTTCTCCCGCTCCTTCAACCGCGGAAACAGGTCGAAGACCCGGTCCAGGTCCTTGGGCACTCCACTTCTGTCCTTCCGCCCGAACGTTCCCATGTCGAGGTTTTCCATGACGGTCATGCCTGGGAAGATGCCGCGTCCTTCCGGGGCCTGGGAGATTCCGTGCACCACCCGGATGTGGGCCTTCATCTTGGTAATGTCCTGGCCCTCGAAAGTGATCCTGCCCTCGGAGCAGTTCAGCAGGCCCGAGATGGTCCGCATGGTGGTGGTCTTGCCGGCACCATTGGCACCGATCAGCGCCACCACTTCGCCTTCGTCGACGGTGAAGGAGATGTCCCTGAGGGCCTGGATGCGGCCGTAGTGGACTGAAACTCCCGCAAGTTCAAGCAACGTCATCTTCAGGCTCCCCTAGGTAAGCAGCAATAACACGCGGGTCTTCGCGGATTTCGCGGGGCAGTCCGTCCGCGATCTTCTTCCCGAATTCCAGCACGACGATCCGGTCGGTCACGCCCATGACGAGTTTCATGTCGTGCTCAATCAGCAGCACGGTGTAGCCCTCGTCCCTGATGGTGCGGATGAGGGCCATCAGTTCCTCTTTTTCGGCCGGGTTGAAGCCGGCTGCGGGCTCGTCCAGGCAGAGGACCTTCGGGTCAGTTGCCAGGGCCCGGGCAATCTCAAGCCTGCGCTGGTAGCCGTAGGGCAGCTGCCGGGACAGGACATGGGCATGGCTGCCGATGCCCACGAAGTCCAGCAGGGCCATGCCGCGCTCGATGGCCGACTTTTCCTCCTTGATGTGGGTGGGCAGGCGCAGCAGCGCTCCGCCGACGCTGGTCCGGTGCCGCGCGTCCAGGCCCACCACCACATTTTCCAGCGCGGTCATCTCACCGAACAACCGGATGTTCTGGAACGTGCGGGACAGGCCCAGCCGGGTGATCTTGTGCTGCTTGATGCCGTTCAGGACCTGCCCCTCCAGCACCACTTTTCCGCTGGTGGGCTTGTACACGCCGGTCATGGCATTGAAGCAGGTGGTCTTCCCGGCGCCGTTGGGCCCGATGAGGCCCAGGATCTCGCCGCGCTTGATGTTGAAACTGATGTTGTCCAGGGCCACCAGGCCGCCGAACTTGATGGTCAGGTTCTGCACCTCCACGATGTTGTCGCCCACCTTGACCGCGATGTCGCGGTCCGGGGCCACCTTCTCAGCCAGTTCCTGGTCCACGCCGGCCTCGGCAAGGGCGTCCATGTCCAGCTCCGGCGCGATCGGTGCCACCGAATCTTCCTGAACCTGGCCGGCCTGGTCCGCGCTGTGCCGGCCCGGGCTTTGCTGCGCCGGCTGCTCCTCGACCCTGCCGGAGCCCGCGTGCCTTTCCTCGGAGCTCATGCCTCCGCTCCTCTCTGTCCGGCCACCGGTGCTTCGGGGCCGGCCGGTGGATTGTGTTTGTCTTTCGGCGCCGAACCTTCACGGCTGGTGACCTTGTTCAGCGCCGTCCTGCCGTAGGCAAGCAGCCTCTGCCGCGCGGGCAGGAGCCCCTGGGAGCGGAAGATCATGATCAGCACCAGCGCGATCCCGAAGATCAGGTACTTGTACTCGGCGATGGCCGTGAACCTCAACGGGATGTAGCTGACCAGTGCTCCACCCAGGATGGCGCCCACCTTATTGCCGGCACCGCCCAGGACGACGGCGGCGAGGAACAGGATGGAGGTGGTGACGTCGAACTTCTGGTTGTTGACGAACCCCACCTGCCCGGCGAAGAGTGCACCGGAAAGCCCGCCGACTGCAGCGCCGATGGCGAAGGCCCACACCTTGTACTTGAAGGTGGGAACACCCATGATTTCCGCCGCGTCCTCATCTTCGCGGATGGCAATCCAGGCGCGGCCCACCCGGCTGCGTTCCAGGTTGCCCACCAGGAGGGTGACGATGATGATGATGGTCAGGGTCAGCCAGTACCAGGGCACACCGTTTGAGTTGGAGAAGATCGGCGTTCCATCAGCACCGTCACCCGGCGGGTGGCCGACGTTCTGGAAACCCACCTGGCCCTTCATCGCAGGAATGATGGTGGCCAGGATGCGGATGATCTCCCCGAAGCCGAGCGTCACGATGGCGAGGTAGTCGCCCCTGAGCCGGAGTGTAGGCACGCCCAGCATGACGCCGAAGAACATGGTGACTGCCATGGCCACCGGAAGCGTCCAGAGGTAGGGGATGTGCAGGTAGGGCGAATCCGGGCTGGTCAGCATGGCGGCGACGTACGAACCCACCGCAAAGAATGCGACGTACCCAAGGTCCAGCAGGCCGGCGTAACCGACCACCACGTTGAGGCCGACGGCGATGAGCGCGAACCGGGCCATGTCGAAGCAGGCCAGCGCGAAGTTGTTGCCGGGCTCCGTGGTGATGATGGGCGGGTTGAGCAGCGGAAGCAGGTAGGCCAGTACCACGACGACCACCAGGAAGGCCCACTGCTGCTGGCGGGACAGGGCGTGCCAGCGGTCCGAAAGGTAACCGGTCCTGCGCTTTCCGCTTGGGCGGTGGTCGCTCTTGCCTGCGGCTTTCTCGGAAGCTTCACGTTCCTCGGCTGCCTGCTGGGCGGCAGCTGTCTGCAGCGGCGTGGGGCCGTCCGTCATACTCATGCTTTGCTCCTTCCAAGGGAGGTGCCCAGGATGCCTTCAGGCCGCAGCAGCAGCACGAGCACCAGCACCACGAACGCCACGACGTCGGTCCACTGCGAGTTGCCCAGCAGGATCTGGCCGTAGTTGCCGATCAGGCCGAGCAGCAGGCCGCCCAGCAATGCCCCCCGGACGTTGCCGATGCCGCCGAGCACCGCGGCGGCAAAGGCCTTGATGCCCAGGACGAAGCCACCGCTGTACTGGACACCGGACGGAATTTTCATGACGTAGAACAAGGCGGCGGCTCCTGCGAGGAGGCCTCCGATGACGAAGGTGGTGATAATGATCCGCTCTTTGTTGACGCCCATCAATGTGGCGGTATCAGGATCCTGGGCAACGGCCCGGATGCCGCGGCCGGTGCGGGACTTGCTGATGAACCTGTCGATGCCCACCATCATGATCACGGCGGCGATGATGATCACCAGCTGCTGCGAATCGATGATGGTGCCGAAGACGTCGAAAATGGGGGTGGGCCGGAACATGGTCAGGGCCAGTTCGGGGCTGGGACCGCGCCAGAGGTAAATAAGGTACTGGATGGTGAAGGAAGCACCAATGGCGGTGATCAGGAAGACCAGGCGGGGCGCGTTCCGTTGCCGCAGGGGCTTGTAGGCGATCCGCTCCAGCAGGAACGCTGTCACGGCGGATGCCAGCATGGCCAGGACCAGCGCCAACAGCAGGTTCAGGATGATGGCCCAGATGTCGAGCCGGGGAGCTGAGGGGCCGAAGCCAAGGCTGCTGAGGGTAAAGAAGACGGCGTAGCAGCCAACGATGAACACTTCCGAGTGCGCGAAGTTGATCAGGTTCAGGACGCCGTAAACCAGGGTGTACCCCAGCGCCACGAGCGCATAGATGGCCCCGAAGGTAAGGCCGTCAAAGGTGGCACTCCAGAAGTTCTGGGCCAGGGACGGTATGTCGAAGGTGATCCAGTCGTTTTCCGTCGGGAGTAGTGGGACAAGAGAGGGAAGCATGGGAACATCCTGATCCAGTTGCACGCGGCCTTGTGGGCCCGGCCGTGGGACTTGTGTCTATTGACGTTGCTTGGTCCTGGGCTGCGCCAAGCGAAGAAAAGGCTGTGGGGGCCCGCTGATGCTGGCCCCCACAGCCGGTTCATGCGTGGTTGCTAGTCCCCAATGGGACCGACCGGAACGATCTTTCCGTTCTCCACCTTGTAGCCGTAAACCGTGGGGGCCTGGAGCTCGCCCTTGGCATCCCACTTGTAGTGCTTGCTGAGTCCGTCCTTGTCATAAGCCTTGACCCAGGCCAGCAGGTCAGCACGGCTCTGCTTGCCGGCGTCGATACCGGACAGGAGGACGGTTGCGGCGTCGTAGCCTTCGATGGAGTACGTTCCGGGCTCGGCTCCCTTGGAAACGTCCTTGTAGGCCGATGCGAATTCCGGAATCAGCTCACCCGGGAGGCACGGGCAGGTGAAGTACGCGTTGTTGGACGCGTCACCGGCCTGCTTGATGAACTGGTCGTCCTTGACGCCATCAGGTGCCACGAACGTTCCGGTGAAGCCCTTTCCAACCAGCTGCTGGTCGAACGGGGCGCCCTCGGCGTAGTACCCGGAGTAGAACACCGCGTCTGCCTTGGCATTCATGATCTTGGAGATGACCGCCGAGAAGTCCTTCTGCCCTGTGGTCACCTTTTCCGTCCCGGCAAGGGCACTGCCCAGGCCGGCGGAAGTGGAGGTTCCCAGGCCGATGCCGTAGTCGGAGTCATCCTGGACCAGGTACACCTTCTTCGCGCCGAGCTTCCCGGTGAGGAACTTGGCGGCTGCGGGGCCCTGGACGGCGTCATTGCCGAGGCCCCGGAAGAACGTGGTCCAGCCGTTGCCGGTGAGGCCGGGGTTGGTGGCCGACGGGGTGATGTGGACAAGGCCCTTCTGCTCGAAGATGTTGCCCGTGGCCTTGGATTCACCGGAGAACGGCAGGCCGATCACACCCACGATGTCAGACTCGCTCACCAGCTGGGTAACGGGGCCGGTGGCCTTGTTGGGGTCACCTTCAGTGTCGAACTTCTTGAACTGGACCTGGCACCCCGGGTTGGACTTGTTGTGCTGGTCGATGGCCAGCTGGATGCCGTTGAAGATGTTGACGCCGAGCTGGGCATTGGGGCCGGTCTGCGCGCCTGCGTAGGCGAGAGTGGTGGTCGAGGGGCAGGTCGCCTTCCCGTCGCCGGCAGGCTTTACCGCACCGGCAGGGACATCGACTTTCGAAATGGCGGGGATGTTCACCTTGCCGGACGAGCCTGAGCTTTCCGTGGTGCCGGGGCCCGCCTGGTTGGCACAGGCCGACAGCAGCATGCTGAATGTGGCTGCTGCTGCCAACGAGGTGAGGACTTTCTTTCGGTACATTTGTCTGCCTTCCGAAACAGGGCCATGCGATGCGCGTGCGGATCAATGGGGCGCTTCGGCGCCCGGAATGGGACCAGGAATTCCTGATTTAGGTTCAAGCTAGTGCATAGACAGCAGCGAAACTGAGTGACAGAGGTCACAGCCTTATAACAGTCGTTGCCTATGCGGAATTAAACGCAGGAAGCCGCCTGCTGTGCAGGCGGCTTCCCGGTGTGCAAACCCTCAGGGCGCCGGAAGGAACAAGGTGTACCCCAGGTGGGACTCGAACCCACAACACGCGGATTTTAAGTCCGCTGCCTCTGCCAATTGGGCTACTGGGGCGCCGGGTCCATGGTACCTGCCCGGGACGCGTTGGCTGGAAACGCCGACGGCGGCCGTTCCCTGCAAAGGGGACGGCCGCCGTCGGACGGTGTCAAGCGTGGTGGAACAAATGCGCTACTTGGCGTTGGCCGCCACGGTTTCCTTGGGAGCGGCGGTGGCCGTGGCGCTGGAGCCGCCAGCCGGCACTGCTGCGGGCGCAGCGGCTGGCTTGGGGGCGGGAGTGGCCGCCGAGACGAAGGCACCGCGCGGGTTGTCCAGGTCCATCAGCTGCGTGGTGTCGCGTCCGGCGAAGAAGCCGATGATCCAGTTCAGGATGACGCGGAACTTGCGCTCCACCGTGGGCATGGCCATGCCGTGGTAGCCGCGGTGGGCCAGCCAGGCGAGGCCGCCCTTGAGCCCGATCCGGCCCAGCAGGTTGATGTTGGCAACACCCTTCCACTCGCCGAAGCCGGCCACTGCACCAAGGTTCTTGTGCTTGTAGTCCGCCAGGGGCTTGTCCCAGCGGGAAGCCCACAGGTTCTTGGCGAGGCGCTTGGCCTGGCGCAGGGCGTGCTGGGCGTTGGGGACGCAGGTTCCGTCCGGCAGGCCCTTGCCCGTGAGGTCTGGAACTGCGGCGATGTCGCCGGCTGCCCAGGCGTTCTCCACGATGCCTTCGTCGCCTGCGATGCGCAGGTCCGGCAGGACGCGGACGCGGCCGCGGGGTTCGAGCGGGAAGTCGGTGGAGCGCACCATCGGGTTTGCCTGCACGCCGGCGGTCCACACCAGGGTGTCTGCCTCGAACTCCTGGGCAGGGGTCTTGTCCGGAAGGTTGATCAGCTTCAGGGTGCCTTCGGCGCTGTCCAGCGAGGTGTTCAGCAGGACCTCGATGCCGCGGCTGCGCAGGTGCTCAACCACCCAGTCGGCCTGCTTGGCGGTGACCTCGGGCATGATGCGGCCCATGGCTTCGACCAGGACGAAGCGGACTTCCTCCTGCTTGATGCGGGGGTTGTTGCGCACGGCGGCGCGGGCGAGGTCTTCCATTTCCGTGATGCACTCGATGCCGGCGAAGCCGCCGCCGACCACCACGAAGGTGAGCGCCCGGGCGCGTGCCGCGGGGTCCGTCATGGTGGAGGCGACCTCGATGCGCTCCAGGAGCTTGTTGCGCAGCGCAACGGCTTCCTCGATGGTCTTCAGGCCGATGCCCTTGTCCGCCAGGCCCTTGATGGGGAACGTGCGGGTGATGGCGCCGGCTGCGAGGACGACGTCGAAGTAGGGAACCTCGAAGTTCTCGCCGCTGTCGGCAGGAGCCACCACAGCCGTCCGGTTGACGTGGTCGATCGACGTGACGCGGCCCTGGATGAGCTCGGTCTGCTTGAGGTGCTGGCGGTGGGAGACCACTGCGTGGCGGGCTTCGATGTTGCCACCTGCCACCTCGGGGAGGAAGGGCTGGTAAGTCATGTAGGGCAGGGGATCAACGACGGTGACGATGCCACCTGCATTCGCGATCTTCTTCTGCAGTTTCAGTGCTACGTACAGGCCGACGTACCCGCCGCCGACGACGAGTACCCTGGGACGGTCCTGGAGCTGTGGGGTGGTTGCCATTGTTCAAGGATACAGGAGTTTGTGAAAATCTTCACTAGCCGTCGGACGCCTCCGTAACCTGCTGGTTCCGGGGTGCTTGCACGCTTTCCATCACCCCGGTATCCGGTTCTTCAACGGCCAGGGAGCCGTTGCGGCCAGCCCTGCGGAGCTGGATGGCAGCGGCCGCGATGATCACCACGAAAAGGACGGCAAAACCAATCACGACGGCGGCGCCAATGGCGCTGTCCCGCTGTGACGGGGCCTTGGCGGCGGGAACGGTGGCTTCCGGCAGCGTGGGCGCGGCGCTGGGCACTGGCGTTGCGGTTGGGAGCGGGGCTGCAGGCGCGGCGTTGCCGCGCCTGTGCACGCGGATCCACTCGGCGATGGTGCCCAACGGATTGACGGTGGCCTCCGGAACGTCGGCCTTGAGCGCCGCCTCGGCATTGAGGATCCCGTAGCCGTACAACGGATCCTTGCCCGGGGCCCCGGCGTCCTGGGCGGTGGAGACGATCCTGTTGATGACCTGTTCGGCGCTCATGTCCGGCCACTTGGACCGGATCAAGGCGGCCACGCCGGCCACGATGGGGGTGGATCCGGACGTACCGGCCCATTCCGCGTAGCCGCCGCCGGGGAGGCCGCCGAGGAGGTTCTCGGCGGGTGCAGCCACCCCGATGCTGATGCCCTGCGATGACGCGTCCACGCTGGCCACGTTCTTGCGGTCCAGGCCGGCGACGGTGAGCACGCCGGGAATGGTGGCCGGGGCGCCCACCTGGGTGTTGCCGCCTACCCGGTTTCCGGCGGCGGCTACGATGACCACGTCCTTCTGTTCGGCGTAAAGGAAGGCGGCATCCCAGCTTTGCGGCCATTGCGGCGTGGTGCTGCCGAGCGAGATGTTGATGACCTTGGCGCCGTTGTCCACCGCCCAGCGCACCGCCTCCGGAATCTGGTCCTGGTCGCTTTTGCCGGACGGGTTGGCCGAACCGAGCCAGGTTGAGACGGAGAGCAGCTGCGCTTCGGGTGCCACACCCATGATGCCGTCCGGAGGAACGGCCGGTCCCGGGCTGGGACTGGGACTGGCGCTGGCGGGTTGGTGCCCGCGCCCTGCCAGCATGGTGGCAACGAGGGTGCCGTGTTCCGGCTTGGAGCCGACGCTCTTCTGGCCGTCCGGCTGGCCCGAGCCGGACGCGTCGTAGCCGCCCACAACGGAGCCTTTCAGGTCCGGGTGCTGGGCATCGATGCCGCTGTCGATGACAGCCACTTTCACGCCCGCGCCCTTCGACACCTCCCAGGCCTTGGTGATGCCCGAGTCCGCCAGCCAGTACTCCTTGTCCCGCCATTCGTCGGCACGCGCGGACGGGGCGGTAAACAGGCCGGCACAGAGGCAGCAGGCGGCCAGGAGGACCGCCACTGCGGCGGCCACGGCACGGGAGACAAGCGGGGTTGAAGCTGGGGTGGAATGCATGGACTACCCGATGCTCAGTGCGATGCCGTCAAGGATGTCGTGCTCGCTTGCCGTGGCTGCGGTGATCCTTCCGCCGGTCAGCTCCCCCATCCGTTCCAGGATGCGCCGCCATACCAGTCCCCCGGCACCGATGACGTCGACCCGCCCGGGGTGCATGTACGGCAGGGCTGCCCGGCCGGCGCGGGTCATGTCCAGCAGGTCGGTGGCGGCGTCGCCAATCTTCCGAATGGGAAGCGCCACGCCGTGGATGGCCTCCGGCGTATATTCCGGCAGGCGGAGCGCATGGGCGGTGATGGTGGTGACGGAGCCGGCCACCCCGACGACGGCGGTGGCGCGTTCCAGCGGCACGTCACGGCCGGCGCGGGCCATGGCCTCGTCCACGTCGGCTTCCGCTGCGGCAATCTGTCCAGCGGTGGGCGGATCGTTGCGCAGGTGCCGTTCGGTCAGGCGGACGCAGCCAATGTCCACGGACTTGGCGGCCGTGACGCCTGCGGCGGTGCCCAGGACGAACTCGGTGCTTCCCCCGCCGAGGTCCACCACGAGCACCTGCTGGCCGTCGAGGACGGGCAGGACGCTGCTGGCCCCGGCAAAGGACAATGCCGCTTCCTCGGCCCCGGAGATGACCTCCGGTTCCACGCCCAGCAGTTCCCTGACGCCGTCCACGAAAACATCCCGGTTGCGCGCGTCGCGGCTGGCGGACGTGGCAACGAAGCGGATCCGCCCTGCGCCGTGCTCCTCGATGAGGCGGGCGTAATCGGCTGTTGCGGCGAGGGTGCGCTCCAACGCCTCCGGGGCCAGCTCGCCGGTGGCGTCCACGCCCTGCCCGAGCCGGACCACGCGCATTTCGCGGTGGACGTCGGTAAGGACCGTGCTGCCGTTGCTGCGGTCGATGTCGGCGATCAGGAGCCGGATGGAGTTGGTGCCGCAGTCGATGGCGGCCACGCGGGTCACTCTGGCACCCCCGTGGTTCCGGCGGATTTCCGGACCGGGGCGGGACGGCCCACGATCTCCGGCAGCCCTTGGGGCCCGTGGCGGCTCAGGTCGCGGGAAGGTGCCTCACCGGCGGTGTCCCAGGCGCCGTCGCAGTAGCACTTGTCAGCAGTCCACCACTCGCTGATCATCCGGATCGCTTCGTCGCCCAGGGGGTTGACGCCGCTGCCCGCGGCCAGGGAGTGGCCGACCAGGACGTGCAGGCACTTGACGCGGGTGGGCATACCGCCGGCGGAGACGCCGTCGATCTCCGGCACCGGGCCGATGCCCGAACGCTGCCCAATGGCTTCGCGGGCGGCGAGGTACTCCTCGTGGGCTGCCCTGTAGGCCGTGGCCAGCCTGTCGTCACCGGCCAGCTGGTCGTTCATGCTGTTCATGACCCCGGCAGCTTCAAGCCTGGAAACCGCGGACGTGATCACCGGGTGCGTCAGGTAGAAGGTGGTGGGGAACGGTGTGCCGTTGCTGAGGCGGGGTGCGGTGGCCGCCACGAGCGGGTTGCCGCAGACGCAACGGGCCGGAATCTCCACGACGTCGCGGACGGGGCGTCCCAGCTGCCTGCTCAGTACTTCAAGGTCGTGTGCTGTTGGTTGGCGGGATTCGTCCCGGGCGGCTGCCGTGTTGTGTTCCACTGTCGCGGGCCGTCCTTCCTGTGCGGTTCAGTCTGTGGCCGCGCGCCTGATGGACTCCCACAGGGAATCCACCCACGGCAGATCGGCGGGGTCTTGTGCTGCTGCGCCGGCGGGGCTACTGCTTTCTCCGGCCGGCTCATCGCTGCCAAAAACCCAGTAGCCGGTTTCGCCCGGCATAACCATGTTAATGCGGTCACGGGCCTGCTGCTTGACGTAGTTGGGGTCCTGCCAGCGTGAAACCTGCTGCCGGAGGGCATCGCCCTCGGCCTGGCGTGCAGCGATGTCGGCATTCAGGGCGTCGATTTCGGCCTTCTTGTCGAAGAAAATCTTGACCGTGGGCGCCAGCATGATGGTAATGGCCACCATCACGACAGCCAGAGCCAGCATGCGGCCGGAAAACGCCTTGGCGGGGACGGGATGCTGTTCCTCGTCGGCGCGGCCGGGATCCTTGCCGTCAACGGGACTGCTGCCCTTGCGCGCGGCGGAGGGCTTCGGGGATCTGGCCTCCCCTGCCGTCCCAGCGCGCTGCCCGGCGGTTGTCCGCCCGTGCCGGTCCGTCGATGGTGCAGGGGCCGCGGCGGCACTGCCCTTGGCCGGCCGGAAATCCGCCCGGATGACCTCGGCGCCGGCGGAGGATCCGTCGTCGGCCGTTTCCTTGGCTGGACGGGTGGGGGCGACCTTGGGAACTTTGGGGCGGCGGGTAGCCATGACACTCCTGAAACGCAGCCTGCCGGGCCGCCACTATCTGTGCTGGACAGTCCCGGCAGGCAAACACTGCTGGGACAGATGCTGCTGTAAACAACAGCGGTGGCTATGGTCTTTCAACCATAGCCACCGCTGAAGGGATTAGCCGGTTACTAGCCCTTGAAACGCGGGAACGCGCTGCGGCCGGCGTAGCGTGCGGCGTCGTCCAGTTCCTCTTCGATGCGCAGCAGCTGGTTGTACTTGGCGACGCGCTCGGAGCGGGCAGGTGCGCCGGTCTTGATCTGGCCTGCGTTGGTGGCCACAGCAATGTCGGCGATGGTGGTGTCCTCGGTTTCGCCGGAGCGGTGCGAGGTGATGGTGGTGTACCCGGCGCGCTGGGCGAGGCTGACGGCGTCCAGGGTCTCGGTCAGGGAACCGATCTGGTTGACCTTGACCAGCAGGGAGTTGGCGGTTTTGGTGTCGATGCCGCGCTGCAGGATGGACGGGTTGGTGACGAAGAGGTCGTCGCCCACCAGCTGGACCTTGTCGCCGATGGCGTCGGTGAGGGTCTTCCAGCCTTCCCAGTCGTTCTCGTCCAGCGGGTCCTCGATGGACACCAGCGGGTAGTCGGCAACAAGTTCGCCGTAGTAGGCGCTCATGTCGCTGGCGGACAGGGACTTGCCTTCGAACTGGTAGGCGCCGTCCTTGTAGAACTCGGAGGAGGCAACGTCCAGGGCCAGGGCGATGTCCTTGCCCGGGGTGTAGCCGGCGTTCTTGATGGCTTCGGTGATGAGGTCCAGGGCTGCGCGGTTGGACGGCAGGTTGGGCGCAAAGCCGCCCTCGTCACCCAGGCCGGTGGACAGGCCCTTCTGCTGCAGCACCGACTTGAGGTTGTGGTAGACCTCGACGCCCCAGCGCAGGCCCTCGGAGAAGGTCTCGGCACCGATGGGGGCGATCATGAATTCCTGGATGTCGACGTCGGAGTCGGCGTGGGAGCCACCGTTGAGGATGTTCATCAGTGGCACGGGCAGGACGTGGGCGTTGGGGCCGCCCAGGTACTTGTACAGGGGCAGGTCGGCCGAGGCTGCGGCTGCGTTGGCGACGGCCAGGGAGACGCCGAGGATGGCGTTGGCGCCGAGCTTGCCCTTGTTGGGGGTGCCGTCCAGGTCCAGCATGGCCTGGTCGATGCTGCGCTGGTCAGTGGCGTCGAAGCCGGTCAGTGCCGGGGCGATCTGGTCGATGACGGCGTCGACGGCCTTCTGCACGCCCTTGCCGAGGTAGCGGCCCTTGTCGCCGTCGCGCAGTTCGACGGCCTCGTGCTCACCGGTGGAGGCGCCGGATGGAACCGCGGCGCGGCCGATCTGGCCGTCGGACAGCAGGACTTCAACTTCGACGGTGGGGTTGCCGCGGGAATCGAGGATCTCGCGGGCGTGGATGGCATCGATAAGCGCCATGAATTTGCTCCTTATGGGCGATTAACGGGGGGAATCAGGCAGAAAACTCGACGTACTCGTCAGGGTCCAGCCTAGTCGAGAGTGCTCCGGGTTACTCAAACCGGTCAAGGCCGGGACGTCATGATGGCGCGGGGTCACTTTCGCCCCACTGGCCACGCCGGTAGCGGCGGACAGCGTCCCGCAGGGCGCGCTCAGCGTCCATCCCGCTGTCCCGGGCAGAACGGACGACGGCGAGCAGCAGGTCTCCGAGCTCCTCCTCGCTTCCATGCACGGGAGCCCCCTCGGGGAGCTCCAGCCCGGCGCGTGCTGCACGGTCCAGTGACTTCTGCGCCCTGGCCAGCGCCGGGAGTGCCTGCGGGATGCCCTCGAAGGGGTCCTGCCGTTCCGGCTTTTCTGCCCGCTTGACGGCATCCCACTTCTGCTCGATCTCCGCCACGCTTGCCGGGAACGTATCCTGCAGGGATCCGTCGGGCCGGAAGACGTGGGGATTCCGGCGGACCATCTTGGCTCCCAGGCCGCGCGCCACGTCGTCGAACGTGAAGGCGCCGCGCTCCTCCGCAAGGCGGGCGTGCAAAACCACTTGGAGCAGCACGTCGCCCAGCTCGCCCTGCAGTTCGGCATCGGGGTGGCCTTCCTCGATGGTCTCGGCCACTTCGTAGGCCTCCTCGAGGAGGTACTCCACCAGCGAAGCGTGCGTCAGGGCGCCCATCCAGGGGCAGTGTTCGCGCAGTTGGGCAATTTGGCCCAGCAGTTCTTCGGTTGCAGGA
This sequence comes from Pseudarthrobacter niigatensis, assembly GCF_030812615.1. NCBI lineage: Bacteria > Bacillati > Actinomycetota > Actinomycetes > Micrococcales > Micrococcaceae > Pseudarthrobacter > Pseudarthrobacter niigatensis. The sequence goes on from NZ_JAUSTB010000008.1 coordinate 75,249, forward strand.
CTGCCGGGCCGGAAATCCGGATCAGCCAAGGTTGGCGTAGGCGTCGTTGATGTACTCCACCAGCGCTTCCTTTTCCTCCAGGGGCAGGAAGGATGCCTCGGCGGCGTTCAGGGTCAGCTCCAGCAGGTCGTCAAGGTCGTAGTCGAAGGTTTCCACGAGCAGGTTGAACTCGTCGGTCAGGGTGACGCCGCTCATCAGGCGGTTGTCGGTGTTGATGGTGACGTTGAAGCCCAACTGGTAGAGCATGTCCAGCGGGTGGCTTTCAATACCTTCACCAAACTCCGCAATTGCGCCGGTCTGCAGGTTGGAGGAGGGGCAGATTTCCAGTGCGATGCCACGGTCGCGGACCCAACTGGAGAGGTCGCCCAAGGTGACCAGGCCAACGGTGTCGCCGGCTTCCTCGTCGTCGTCGAATTCCACCATGATGTCCTCGGCGATGCGGACACCGTGGCCCAGGCGGAGGGCGCGGCCGTCCACCAGCGCCGACTGGATGCTCTCCAGCCCGGCTGCTTCGCCTGCGTGCACGGTGGCGGGGAAATTGTGCTGGGCGAGGTAGGTGAAGGCGTCCCTGAACCGGCTGGGCAGGAACCCGTCCTCGGCGCCGGCGATGTCGAAGCCCACGGCGCCCTGGTTGCGGTGGCGCACTGCGAGTTCGGCGATCTCCTGGCCGCGGTCGGCGTGGCGCATGGCGGTGATCAGCTGTCCCACCTGGATCTCGCGTCCGGTCGCGGAGACGGCCTCGACGCCGGCCTCCAGTCCGTCCTGGACCGCCTCCACGGCCTCATCGAGGCTGAGCCCCTTCTGGAGGTGCTGTTCCGGCGCCCAGCGAACTTCGCCGTACACCACGCCGTCGTCCGCGAGGTCTTCGACGAATTCCTTGGCCACCCGGAACAGGCCGTCGTACGTCTGCATGACGGCCACCGTGTGGTCGAACGTCTCCAGGTAGCGGACTAGGGATCCGGAGTCGGCAGATTCGCGGAACCACTGCCCCAGGGCGACGGGGTCCGTTGAGGGGAGCGTGTGGCCAACTGCCTGCGCCAGTTCGATGATGGTGGCCGGCCGGAGTCCGCCGTCCAGGTGGTCGTGGAGGGAAACCTTGGGCAGGCTCTTCAGGTCGAAATCGATGGCAGGGGCGGCGTCAACAATAGGCTCAGTCACGTTCCCACCTTAGGGTGGGCCGCAGTCCAAAGCCAGCCGTTGGAAGCCGGCCGTTACTTGGCGGCGGGACCGGCCTTTGCCGAGGGCACCACGAGGGCCTGCGTGCCGGGCCTGCCGTCCTTTGCTGAAGCGGAGGATTCGTCTGTCGGTTCGTCCGTCTCCGGTTCATCGTGGCGGCCCAGCCGCTTGTGCCACCAGCGGAGCAGGTGGTCGATGGCGACGCCCAGGACAATGGCGAACACGACGGCGATGCCGGCGCTCAGCAGCGGATTGTGGTGCAGCCACGGGAACGAGCTGGCCAGCAAACCGATGCCAAGGGAGTAGCCCACCCAGGTCACGCAGGCAAAGGCGTCGAAGACGAAGAACCTGCGGTGCGAGAATCCGGTGCTTCCGGCCACGTAGTTGACGGCCACGCGGCCCCAGGGGATGTAGCGGGCGGTAAAGATGAGCACAGCGCCGCGCTTTTCGAGTTCGTAGCGGGCCCAGGCAAAGACTTTCCGGACTTTGGGCCGGCGCATCCACCCCCATCGGTCCAGGCCGATCTTGCGGCCCAGCAGGTAGGCCATGTTATCGCCGCAGATGGCCCCGACCAGCGCAGTGAGGCCGAGGATCCAGAGGTTGGGTTCGCCGCTGTGCCGCGAGAAGGCCGCAAGGGCAACGATGAGGGTCTCGCTGGGGACCACCATGGCGAAGCCGTCCACGAAGAAGAACACCAGCAGTGCCGGGTAGATCCACCACTGGCCCGCTGCATGGAGCACGGCCTCATTAATAAACTCCACGCGGTGTTGCTCCTGTATAAAAATGACACAGCCAAAGTGCCGCAGCCAAAGCGGAAATCGTTCCTAAGTGTCCCACGCGCCGGGCCCTGTCCGCTACGCCCCAATGCCCGGAATTACCTCCCTAAACGCGCAGGTTATGTCCCGGGTTCCCGGATGCGCTCCACCACGTTGGGTTTGCCGCGGAATTTGTTGATCAGCAGGTCCACCAGGATGCCCAGCGCTACAGCGCAGACAATGGCAATTGCCGCCCCCAGGACGTGGTTGTCCTCAAACCACTGCCCAAAGAAAAGCCCGATCGCCACCGAATAGCCGGCCCACAGGCTGGCCGAAAGGACGGTGAGGCCCACGAACCGCAGGTGCGGGTAGTGGGTGACGCCGGCGGTCAGGTTGACCGCCACCCTGCCGATGGGTATGAACCGGGCCACCAGGATCAGCGACGCCGGCCGCTTGCGCAGCTCCTGGCCGGCCCAGCGGAACGCGCTTTGCATGCGGGGCCCGCGCATCCACGCCCAGCGGCGGGTGCCCACCCGGCGGCCCAGGAGGTAGGCGATGTTGTCGCCGAGGAAGGCTCCCGCCGCGGCGACCAGTATCAGCAGCAGCGGATGGGGAACATCCGCGGTGGCGGCTACGGCGGCGAGGCCCACCACCACGGATTCGCTGGGAACGGGCGGAAAGAATCCGTCAATGATGCAGCAGGCCAGCACCAGGACCAGCACCCACGGCTGGCCCGCCGCGGCGAGGATGAAGTCATTGATGGCCTGCATGGGTCCCTACGCTATGCGGTCGATGATGAGCTGCTGGGCGGGCCGCGACCCTTCCGGAGCGATGACCACGGCGTGTTCCAGGGCTTCCCGGGCGCGGGCAAACCGTTCCGGGGTGTCCGTAAGCAGAGTCATCAGGGGTTCCCCGGCCCGCACGGTGGCCCCGGGCTTGGCGTGCATGCGCACACCCGCCCCGGCCTGGACGGTGTCCTCCTTGCGGGCGCGCCCCGCACCAAGCCGCCAGGCGGCCACGCCGACGGCGAGCGCGTCCAGTTCCACCAGCACCCCGTCGGCGGGAGCGTAGACGACGTCCGATTCCCTGGCCGCCGGCAGGGCGGCGCGGGGGTCACCGCCCTGGGCGGTGATCATCCGGTTCCACACGTCCATGGCCCGGCCGTCCTTGAGTGCCGCTGCGGGGTCGGCGTCGTGCACCCCTGCACAGGCGAGCATCTCCTCGGCGAGCCGGACGGTGAGTTCAACAACGTCCTCCGGGCCGCCGCCGGCCAGGACCTCCAAGGACTCCTCAACCTCGATCGCGTTGCCGGCAGTCAGGCCCAGGGGCGTGTTCATGTTGGTCAGCAACGCAACGGTGTTGACCCCTGCATCCTTGCCGAGCGCCACCATGGTTTCGGCGAGTTCGCGGGCACGGGCCTCGTCCTTCATAAAGGCGCCGCTGCCTACCTTGACGTCCAGCACCAGCGATCCGGTGCCCTCCGCGATCTTTTTACTCATGATCGAGGAGGCGATCAGCGGGATGGCCTCTACCGTTCCGGTGACGTCCCGCAGCGCGTAGAGCTTCTTGTCTGCCGGGGCCAGGCCTGCACCGGCGGCGCAGATGACTGCACCGACTTCCTGCAGTTGGGCGAGCATGTCCTCGTTGCTGAGGTCCGCGCGCCAGCCCGGGATGGACTCCAGTTTGTCCAGGGTGCCGCCCGTGTGCCCCAGCCCCCGGCCGGAAAGCTGCGGGACGGCGACGCCGAACACCGCCACCAGCGGGGCCAGCGGGAGCGTGATCTTGTCCCCCACGCCACCGGTGGAGTGCTTGTCCGTGGTGTACTTCAGGCCGCCGTCGGGACGCCGGAGGCTGGAGAAGTCCATCCGCTCACCGGAGGCGATCATGGCAGCCGTCCAGCGGGCGATTTCGGCGCGGTCCATCCCATTGAGCAGGATGGCCATGTTCAGGGCTGCCATTTGCTCGTCCGCGATGGCGCCGCGGGTGTACGCATCGATGGTCCAGTCGATCTGTTCCGGGCTGAGCTTCCCCTTGTCCCGCTTGGTGCGGATGATGTCGACGGCGTCGAATGCTTCGGCGTTGCTGGTGGTTTGGGTCACCGGGTCTCCTCCAGATGTTGGGGGCCAAATGCGTCGGGCAGCACCTGGTCCATCGTCCTGATGCCTTGGGTAGTCATGACTTCCATCTCCGGGGCGCGGAATTCGTAGAGCAGCTGCCGGCAGCGGCCGCACGGCATCAGGACCGTGCCGGCGGCGTCGACGCAGTAGAAGGCGCGCAATTGGCCGCCGCCGGTCATGTGAAGGTTGCCTACCAGGGCACATTCGGCGCAGAGGGTGAGGCCGTAGCTGGCGTTTTCGACGTTGCAGCCGCTGACGATCCGGCCGTCCGTGGTGAGGGCGGCTGCCCCCACCGCGAAGTTGGAATACGGCGCATAGGCATTTTTCATGGCGGCCACGGCGGCAGCCTCGAGGGCCGCCCAATCGACGCCGGTACCGCGGCCGGGCCTGCCTTGGTTGCCGGGGACTCCGGTTTCTGTCACCTTGGTCACCCCTTGACGTACGGGATGCCGTCGGCCGCGGGCGGACGGGACCGCCCCACGAGGCCTGCCACGGCGATGACGGTCAGGGCGTAAGGAAGCATCGCCATGAACTGGCTGGGCACGGGCGAGCCAATGATGGTGATGATGCTCTGCAGGTTGTCGGCGAATCCGAAGAGCAGGGCGGCGAGGAAGGCCCCGATGGGATTCCAGCGCCCGAAGATCATGGCGGCAAGGGCGATGTAGCCGCGGCCGCCGGACATGTCCTTGCTGAAAGCGTCCACTGACACCAGGGTGAAGAAGGAACCGCCGATTCCGGCGATCGCGCCGCCCATCAGGACGTTGATGAAGCGGGTGCGGTTGACGTTGATGCCCACGGTGTCCGCCGCCTGGGGGTGTTCGCCGACGGCGCGCACCCGCAGGCCCCATTTGGTGTGGAACAGGCCGATGTAGACCACGATCACGGCCACGTACATGAGGTAGCCCACCAGGGACTGGCGGAACAGGATGGGTCCGATGATCGGGATGTCGGCGAGGAACGGGATATCCACCGCCTGGAGCCGGCCGGGCTTGTTCAGGTGTTCCGGGTCCGCCGTGAGCAGGGTGGAGAACAGGAAGCTGGTGAGGCCGCTGATCAGGACATTGAGGACCACGCCGACGATGATCTGGTTGACGAGGTACTTGATGCTCACCACGGCCAGGACCAGGGACACGAGTGCACCGGCCACCGCCGCCGAGATGAGTCCCACGTAGACGTTGCCGGTTACGGTGGCGACGACGGCGGCGGAGAATGCGCCGAGCAGGAGCTGGCCTTCGATGGCGATGTTGACCACACCGGCCCGTTCGCACAGCACGCCGGACAGCGAGCCGAACACCAGCGGTACGGCCAGCGTCACCGCACCTGCCATCAACCCGCCCAGGGAAATGGACGGTTCGGAGTCACGGCCGCCGGCGACGATCCAGATCATGAACCCGGCCAGGAAGACGACGGCGAAGAGTCCGCCCAGCCAGCCGGGGGTGCGGCGCCGCTGCACGGTCAGCAGGATGGCGTACGCTGCCATGGCGAGCAGCAGGACCGCGCAGATCCAGCCGAAGACCATCGAGGGCACGGTGATCTTCTCCACGTGGGCAACGCCGAGGGCGGCGAGGCCCAGGACGACGACGGCAGCGATGGTGGTGGCGGGAATCCAGCGGTCCACTCCCCCGCCCCCGCGGCGCTGGTTGATCCAGCGGTAGCCGAGGTAGGCGGCGGCCGCCAACGCCACGGCCAGGGTGATCCATGCTGCGGTGGAGGAGGCGTTCGGGTCCCGGGCTTCGGCGATCCGGAAACCGGCTGCTTTTGTGTTGGCCAGGAAGCCGAACAGCACGGTGCCCAGGATGGCGAGCAGGCCCAGTCCAACGCCGGCCTTCCAGCTCACCAGTTCCGTTGTCCCGGCCCGGCCTCCGGCGCTGTTGGCCCGGGGTGCCTTTCCGGCGCCCGGCTGTTTGCTGGCGGGGGATTGTGTGGTGGCGCTCATGCTGCCGCTCCGCTCTTGACGCCGCCGGTACGCGAACCTGCGGTCCCACTTGTGGTGGTCTTCTTCTTACGGGGGTTGAGTCCGAATATCGCACGGACCAGCGGCGGTGCTGCGATGAACAGCACGATGAGGGACTGGATGACGAGCACAATATCGATGGGGGTTTGGGTCTGTGCCTGCATTGCCACACCGCCGGCGCGGAAGGCGCCGAACAGGAGGCCCGCGAAGAAGGTTCCCCACGGCGTGGAGCGTCCCAGCAGTGCGACGGTGATGGCGTCAAAACCGATGGAGGCGGCGACACCGCCGGAAAGGTACTTTTCCGTGCCGGACACCTGCGCGACGCCGGCCAGGCCGGCCAGCGCACCCGCGATCGCCATCACCAGGATGGTGCTGCGGGCAACGTTGATGCCGGCGGTGCGGGCCGCGCTCGGGTTTGCCCCAACGGCGCGGAACTCAAAACCGATCGTGGAACGGTTCAGCAGCCACCAGACGAAGGCGGTGGCCGCTATCGCGACCAGGAAGCCGGCGTGCAGGCGGAACTGCGGTCCGAGCAGCTCGGGGAACAATGCCGTGGAGTCAAGGAACGGGGAGATCGGGTTGGTGGAACCCTTGCGCTGGAAAGCCGGGGTCGTGAGCAGGAACAGCAGCAGGAAGTTGGCGATGTAGTTAAGCATGATGGTCACGATCACCTCGTGTGCGCCGGTCCGCGCCTTCAGCAGGCCCACGACGCCGCCCCATACGGCCCCGCCAACCAGGCCGGCGAGGATCACGACCAGCAGGTGCAGGCCGATGGGCAGGTGCCAGGCGAAGCCGACGTAGGCGCCGAAGAGCGCGCCGAAGATGATCTGCCCCTGGGCGCCGATGTTGAACAGGCCGGCACGGAACGCCAGCGCGACGCCGAGACCAGCACAGATCAGCGGAGTTGCGACCGTGAGGGTCTCGGTGATCGGGTACAGCTGGGCGGCCAGGTCGGCGCCGGCCCAGTTGAAGATGGACCCCTGCACCAGGGCGGTGTAGGGGCGGATGACCTCGGTCAGGAGGTCTCCGGGCTGGGCAAAGAAGTAGCCGGCCGTGACGGCGACCTTCGGATTGGTCACCGCCATCAGGATGCCGCCGAGCACGATGGCCAGCAGCACGGAGAGGAAGGAGACCATGGCGTTGCCGGTGAAGACCTGGTGCAGGACGGATCCGCCGCCGTCCGGGTCATGGTCCCGGCCGCGCAGCTGGGTGGCCGCCGGAACGGCGGACGGCGGCATCTGGCCGCCGGCGGTGTCCAGCACGACGTCGGAAGCGATGGCCTCGGAGGTGGTGCCACCGGGCACCTGGGTCGGGGCGGGCTCCGGGGCCCCGTTGTGGCCTATGGCCTGCGGTTCCGGGGTTGTCTTCTCAGACATGGGTTTCTCCTTCGTGGCCGGCAGGCTCCGATACCGTCGCTCCGGCCGTTGCGCCGGAAGCATGGGCGGAAGCGTTGACTTCGGCTTCTGCGGCCGGGACACCGGCCATCATCAGGCCCAGGACGTCGCGGGACGTCGTGGCGGGTACGATCCCCACCAGCCGGCCGCGGTAGAGCACCGCGATCCGGTCTGCCAGCTGAAGCACTTCGTCAAGTTCCGTGGACACGATCATGACCGGCGTTCCGTGGTCGCGTTCAGCGATGACCCGCTTATGGACGAATTCGATCGAGCCGACGTCCAGCCCACGCGTGGGCTGGGAGGCGATAAACAAGCGGAGTGGCCGGGAAAGCTCACGGGCCAGGACAACCTTCTGCTGGTTGCCGCCGGAGAGGGTGCCCACCGCGGCGGATACGGAAGGTGTGCGGACGTCGAATTCCTCGACTTTCCTGGCGGCGTTCTCCGCGATAACGCCCGGTTTCATGCTCACGCCACGGGCGAAGGGTGCCTTGTCGTAGAGGTCCAGGACCATGTTCTCGGAGATGGTGAATGTTCCCACCAGGCCGTCAAGGGTGCGGTCCTCGGGGACGAAGCCCACGCCCGCACCCAGGACATGCTTGACACTCTTGCCCAGCAGCTCCTCGCCGTCGAGCGTGATGGACCCGGCCACGTGCGGCTGCACGCCAAGGATCGCCTCGGTCAGCTCCGTTTGGCCGTTGCCCTGCACACCCGCGATGGCGAGCACTTCGCCCTTGGCGATGTCGAATGACAGGTCATCGACCACGTGCTGGCCGTTGTGGTCCGTCACGGTCAGGTTGCGGACCTTGAAGGTCACCTCGCCGGTCTTCGCCGGTGCCTTGTCGAGTGTCAGGCTCACGGTGCGGCCCACCATGGCGGACGCCAGTTCGGTGGGGGAAGCGGTGGGATCCGCCTGACCCACTACCTTGCCGCGGCGGATGACCGTGATGGTGTCCGAGATGGCTTTGACTTCACGCAGTTTGTGGGAGATGAAGACAATCGACTTACCGTCGCGCTTCAGCTGCCGGATGATGTCCAGGAGTTCATCGGTCTCCTGCGGCGTCAACACGGCGGTTGGTTCGTCGAGGATGAGCACCTCGGCGTCGCGAACCAGTGCCTTGATGATCTCGACCCGCTGCTGGACCCCGACGGGCAGGTCCTCCACCATGGCGTCGGGGTCGACGTCGAACCCGTACTGGTCCGAGATGCGGCGGATCTTCTCGCGCGTGGCTTCCAGATTGAGGAGGCCGGCAGCTTTAGTGGTCTCATTGCCCAGCGCCACGTTCTCGGCCACGCTGAAGACCGGGATGAGCATGAAGTGCTGATGGACCATTCCAATGCCGGCCGCCATGGCCTCGCCGGGGTCTTTGAAGACGACGGGCTTGCCATCGACCAGGATTTCGCCTTCGGTCGGATCGTACAGGCCGTAAAGCACGTTCATCAGGGTGGATTTCCCTGCGCCGTTCTCGCCCAGGAGGCAGTGCACCTGCCCCGGTTCGACGACCAAATCGATGTGGTCATTGGCTACCAGGGACCCGAATCGCTTCGTGATCCCCTTCAGTTCGAGTTTCAAAACCCCAACCAATCTGTGTGTGTATGGATCTGCTCCGGCGCGCTGTCGGCGGCAGGGCAGCGGGTAGTCCCAGCCTAGTGTCACGGGTGGTTCCTGGGCAGGGCGCGCAGGCGGCAAAAAAGACCGCCGGCATGGCGCTGGCGGCCGTGCGTTGCCAGCAAAACAGAACGCGCTGCCCTCCGGCCGGTAGCGGCGGAAGGGCAGCGCGCCCCGCAGTTCGGTCCTTACTTGGTGGGGCTGGACTTCGACTCGACCTTAACGGTTCCGGAGATGATGTCATTCTTGAGCTTGTCCAGTTCGCTCTTCAGGTCTGCCGGTACGGCGGAATCGAGATCATGGAACGGAGCCAGGGCCACGCCGCCGTTCGCAAGGGTTCCAATGTACGGCGAGGCGTCGAACTTGCCGTCTTTGTCGTCCTTGATGACCGTCTCCACAGCGGTGGACATGGTCTTCTGGACGGAGGAAAGGATCACTGACTTGTAGTCCGGGGCCGTCAGGTAACCGTCGGAGTCAACCCAGATGAGCTTGGCGTCCTTGCCCTTGGACTTGGCGTCGAGGATCGCGCTGCCCGCGCCGCCGCCGACGGGTCCGGCCACGGGAAGGACGATGTCTGCGCCCTGGTCAAGGAAGCCCTGGGTCAGGACCTTGCCCTTGTCCACCTGCTTGAAGTCGCCGACGAACGTGCCGTCCTGCTTGTCCTTGTCCCAGCCGATGAGCTGGACGCTCTTGCCCTTCTTCTCGTTGTAGTACTTCACGCCGTCGGCAAAACCGTCCATGAAGATGGTGACGGTGGGGATGTTGATGCCGCCGAAGGTTGCGACCTTACCGGTCTTGGAGGTGCCCGCTGCCAGGTAGCCGGCCAGGAACGCGGCCTGGGCCGTGTCGTAGACGATCGGCTTGACGTTCTTGGGGAATGCGGGGTCGTTGTAGTCGATGATCGCGAAGTGGCTGTTCGGGTTGGCCGTTGCGATGGACTTGGTGGCGTCGCCGAGCAGGAAGCCGACGGTCACAGTCAGCTTGCAGCCCTGCTGGACCATGGAGCGGAGGTTGGGGTCGTAGTCGGTGTCAGCCTTGGACTGGACATGTTTCTCCTGGATGCCGAGGTCCTTGACGGCGCCCTGCAGTCCCTCGTAGCCGGACTGGTTGAACGACTTGTCGTCGAATCCGCCGGAGTCGGACACCATGCAGGCGGTGTAGTCCGAGGCGGTGGCTGAACCCGAGGGGCCGGACGCGGACGGGGCGGCCCCGCAGCCGGTCAGCAGCAAGGCGGACGCACCGAGGGTGGCCACACCGGCCATTGAACCGCGCTTGAAGCCGGCACGCAGTGATTTCTTCAATTTTCCTCCAGGGGTGATGCGAGTGGCACTACGGGCTGGAATTCAATGAGTGTCCGTTTCGGCGCTGAAATTCTGTTTTCACTGAAGGCACGCAGCACTGCGCCGGAGCGCACTGATGGCACTTACTTTAGTGGCCTGCGCCACGTCCCAATAGCACGGCGGGAGCTGGCCCCGGAGATTGTTTACAAGTTGTTACCAAGCAGTAGGGGCGCCCCCAAAGGAGGCGCCCCTACTGCTGTTTGTTCTGTGGTTATGATCGCCAGGCTACAACCGGACCAGCATCTTGCCGGTGTTTGCCCCGTCCAGGAGGTCCATAAAGGCCTGCGGCGCGTTCTCCAGGCCGTCCACGATTGTCTCGTCGTACCGCACGGTCCCGTCCGCGAGCCAGCCTGCCATCTTTTCCGCGAACTCCGCCGCGTGCTGCCGCTGACCGCCTACCAGGAAGCCGCGGAGCGTCAGTTGCTTGCCGATGGCCTGCATCAGGTTGTGGGGCGCCGGAGTCGGTTCGGTGGAGTTGTACTGCGCGATTGCGCCGCACATCGCCACCCGGCCGCCAACGTTGAGGACTGACAGGGCGGCCTCCAGGTGTTCCCCGCCAACGTTGTCGAAGTAGACGTCGATGCCGGCCGGGCCCGCCGCCTTCGCCAGCTGCTCCACGACCGGACCTTCGTGATAGTCGAACGCGGCGTCGAAGCCGAGCTCCAGGAGGCGCGCCACCTTGGCAGGCGAACCGGCCGAGCCGATGACCCGTGAAGCGCCCATCGCCTTGGCGATCTGGCCCACCAGGGAACCCACCGCGCCGGCGGCACCGGAGACGAACACCGCGTCCCCCGGCTTGAAGTCGGCGACCTTCAAGAGGCCGGAATAGGCGGTCAGCCCGGTCATGCCCAGGGCACCAAGGAAGGCGGAAGCCGGGGCCAGGTCGGTGCGGGCCGGGGTTGCGGCGCTGCCATCCACCACCGCGTACTCCCGCCAGCCCAGGGCATGGACGACGACGTCGCCCTCCCGGTGTGCCGACGAACGGGATGCGATCACCTCACCTACTGCGCCGCCGTCGAGCGCTTTGCCCACGGCGAAGGGCGCGGAGTATGACTTGACGTCGTTCATGCGGCCCCGCATGTAGGGGTCCACGGACATGAAGAGGTTGCGCACCAGGATCTGGCCGTCTTCGAGCGCGGGCAGCGGCGACTCTGCGAGTTCGAAGTTGTCACCGGAAGGGCGCCCCACGGGGCGGGACGCGAGCCGGATTTCCCGGGTAGTGGTTGCGAGGGCTGTGCTCATGCTGCGTACTCCAGAATCTTGAGGTCGACATTGATGTTGCCGCGGGTGGCATTCGAATAGGGGCAGACCTGGTGCGCCTTGGCCACCAGGTCTTCCGCGGTGGCCAAGTCCAGGGCGGGGAGGGCGATTTCCAGCTCGGCTGCCAGCCCAAAGCCGGCGCCGCCGTCCAGTTGCCCAAGGTGGATTTTCGCCGCTACGGCCGAGTCGGTGAGGTCTGCGCCCGCCTTGCGGCCAACCAGCCGCAGTGCGGAATGGAAGCAGGCGGCATAGCCGGCGGCAAAGAGCTGTTCGGGGTTGGTGCCCTGTCCGCTGCCGCCGAGTTCGGCGGGGCTGGCAAGGTCCACGGCCAGTTTGCCGTCATTGCTGCGTGCGGTGCCGTCACGGCCTTCGCCTGAAGCCAGCGCCTCGGCGGTATAAAGGGTCTTCACGAAAATAGTCCGTCCTGTAGATGGAATGGTGCCTGGTTCAGCGGTCAGAGGGATTCATGCAGCGCGGAGGTGAGCTTGCCCAGGGTGGAGCGGAGCTGTTCCAGTTCGTCCAGGGAGAGCCCGGCAGCGTCTGCCAACCGCTGCGGGATGGCCCGGGCAGGTTCGCTGAGGCTCCGCCCGGCCGGCGTGAGGTGGATCGCGACCCGGCGTTCGTCCTCGCCGGACCGCCGGCGTTCCACGAACCCGAGTGACTCCAGGCGCTTGAGGAGGGGCGACAGCGTGCCCGAATCAAGGCCGAGCTCCCCACCAAGTTCCTTGACGCCCCGCGGCTCGCTCTCCCACAGCACCAGCATGACCAGATACTGCGGATAGGTGAGGCCCAGCTCGTCCAGCACCGGCCGGTAAACGGCGGTGGCGGCCCGGGATGCCGAATAGAGCGCAAAACATACTTGCCGGTCCAGGCGGGGTGCTTCGGTCATGGAACTACAATAGCGCACAACTAAGTTGTGCACAACTTATCAATGGTGGCGGCACTTAAGGCAAGCATCGTCGTCGTACTTACCGGCGGCGGTCCGGCACCGCCGCGCCGGCCCGTCTTTCGCGCTAGGAAAGCGGTGCCGGCTCCAGGTCGCGGATGGTGCGCAGGGCTGCCGCGGTGAGCACCCTGATGCCGAGGCCCAAAGAGCGCTCGTCCAGGATGTAGTCGCCGCGGTGGAGGTCGTAATCCTCGCCGCCGGGCGTTTTGGTGCCAAGGCGCATCATGGCACCGGGAAGTTCGGCGAGGAACCAGGCAAAGTCCTCGCCGCCCATGGACTGGGGTGTCAGGACCACGGCGCTCTCGCCGATTTCAGCGCGGGCGGCCGCTTCGATGATGGCTGTCTCGTGTTCGGAGTTGACCACGGGCGGCACTCCCCTGGTGTGTTCCAGGTGGACGTCCACGCCGTAGGGCGCGGCCACCTGGTGCACCACTTCGTCCAGCAGTTCACCGGCGGCATGCCAGGCGTCCCGGTCCAGGCAGCGCATGGTTCCGGCCATGTAGCCCGAGCCGGGAATGGCGTTGGGCGCCGATCCGGCGGTGATCTGGCCCCACACCACGGATACCCCGCTGCGGACGTCCACCCGGCGGGACAGGACGGCCGGAACGTTGACGGCGATCTGCGCCAGCGCGAACACCAGGTCCTCGGTGAGGTGCGGCCGGGACGTGTGGCCGCCGCGCCCGGACAGCTCGATCCGGATGGTGTCCGACGCGGACGTGATGGCCCCGATCCGGGTACCAACCTTTCCCACTTCGATGCGGGGGTCGCAGTGCAGCGCGAGGATCCGGGGGACGCCGTCCAGCACGCCCTGCTCAATGCACGCGTGCGCGCCGCCGGGCATGGTTTCCTCGGCGGGCTGGAAGATGATCCGGACGGTGGCGCCAAGGGGCGATTCCTGGTGCATGCGCTGCAAAACCAGGGCAATGCCCAGCATGGTGGTGGTGTGCACGTCGTGGCCGCAGGCGTGCGTGACACCATGGTTCTTCGAAGCGAAGGGCAGGCCCGTCTCCTCGATGATGGGCAGGGCATCGATGTCGCCGCGAAGTGCTGTGGCGATGGGTCCCTCGCCCACGTCCACCGTCAGGCCGGTGCCCTCCAGGCGGCGGGGGCTCAGCCCTGCGGCTTCGAGCCGTTCGGCGAGCTTGTCGGTGGTGCGGAACTCCTTGAAGGACAGTTCCGGGTGCGCATGCAGGTCCCGGCGGAATTCGATCAGGTCCGGCAGGAGCGGTTCGAGCCAGGGGGCCACCAGGGCGGTGGGCTCGGCTTCAGTAGTGTAATTGCGCACTGTTTCACTCTAGCGAGGGTGGCGGGTTTAGCGCCCATCCCTGACGGCGCATTACATTCCGGTCCTGCCGGCACCATGGCGCCCGCAGGATTCCGGTCAGAGAACGTCCGTGTCCCCGCTCGCCTTGAGCGCATCCACGGCAGCCTTCACGCGCTGGGAATTGGCCATGGTGGTCACCAGGAGGGCGTCCGGCGTGTCCACGATGACAACATCCTGGATGCCGATCAGCGCGATGACGCGCTTGGTGTCGGTGACAACAACGCCGCTGGAGTTCTCGGTGAACACGCGGGCACCTTCGCCAAGGACAGTGACGTCATCCACTTCCTTGGCGCTGTTGAGGCGCCCAACCGAGGCGAAGTCGCCAACGTCGTCCCAGCGGAAAGTACCGGGCACGACGGCGACGTCCCCGGCTTCGGCGGCGGGCTCGGCCACGGCGTAGTCGATGGCGATCTTGGGCAGGGTGGGCCAAATCCGGGCCGTTACCTCGTCGCGCTGGGGTGTATCCCAGGCCCGGGCGATTTCCTGGAGGCCCTGGAAGAGTTCGGGCTGGTTGGCTTCGAGGTGCTTGAGCATCAGCGACACGGGCGCCACGAACATGCCGGCATTCCAGACATAGTCTCCGCTGTCCACGTACTGCTGCGCCACAGTCTCGTCCGGCTTTTCCACGAACTCCACAACGTCGTGGGCGCTGGGCGCGCCGTCGATGTGCAGGGCCTTGCCGGAACGGATGTAGCCGAAGCCGGTGGACGGGTGGGTGGGCTTGATGCCGATGGTCACGATCTTGCCGGCAGCAGCGGTGTGGATCGCTTCCCGGACTGCCTGCTGGAACAGGTCATCCGGGCTGATCACCTGGTCGGCGGCGAAGGACCCCATGATGGTGTCGGGATCGCGTTCGTGCAGGATTGCGGCCGCGAGGCCGATCGCCGCACCCGAGTCCTTGGGTTCCGATTCCAGGACCAGGTCCGAGTCGCGGACCTCAGGGAGCTGGCGGCACACTGCTGCGCGGTGGGCCTGCCCTGTCACCACCAGCATCCGGTCGCCCGCGAGGGGGTGCAACCGGTCGTAGGTGGCGCGCAGCAAGGTGCTGCCCGATCCCGTGAGATCGTGAAGGAACTTGGGAGCTGCTGCTCGTGACAGGGGCCAGAGGCGGGTCCCCACTCCGCCTGCCGGAATCACCGCAATGAAGCGGTCAATGGGTGAAGCCGGGCTTGTCACTTTGTCTGTACTCATCACGGCTACTTTAGCCGAAGGGCCGCCGGCCGCTCCTGTGGCGGCGGATGGGCGCTGCTTTGGGCTGCCCACGTGCCCTGGCGCCTGCAATGATGTGGCGTTCGTCTCATTTCCCTGCAAAATCCGCTCCAGTACTGGGCACCAACAAACGACTAAATTGAATAAGCTGTTAGCGAAGCCTAGATTTAGGCCTGAGCTACGAGTGCTCTCGCAGCAGGCGTTCCCCCCGCATGGATCTCATGCCAGCGCCGCTGTGTTGCAGGGAGGTTTATCAGTGCCGACAAAACCAGCTGGCACCTTGTACCGCGGCCGTGAAGGCATGTGGTCCTGGGTAGGACACCGTATTACCGGTGTAGTGATCTTTTTCTTCTTGTTGGTCCACGTCCTGGACACCTCCTTGGTGCGTGTGTCACCGGAGGCCTACACCGCCGTGATCGGCGCCTACAAGAATCCGCTGATGGCGCTGGGTGAGACCGGCCTTGTCGCCGCCATCGTCTTCCACGCCTTCAACGGCCTGCGGATCATCGCGGTCGACTTCTGGAAGAAGGGCGCCAAGTACCAGCGGCAGATGCTGTGGGCAGTCCTGGCCCTTTGGGTTGTGACCATGCTTGCCTTCTCCATCCGCCACCTGTCCCTCGCCCTCGGAGGTCACTAAGCCATGACTGCAACGATCGAGAGCCCCCGCAGCGGCCGGGTCGCTCCCCAGTACCGCCGCAGCGGCGGCTCCAAGGGCAACTTCGAGATGATCGCCTGGCTGTTCATGCGCCTTTCCGGCGTGGTGCTCGTGGTGCTGATCTTCGGCCACCTGTTCGTGAACCTCATGGTCGGCGAGGGCATCCACGCCATCGACTTCGGCTTCGTGGCCGGCAAGTGGGCGGATCCGTTCTGGCAGTTCTGGGACCTGGCCATGCTCTGGCTGGCCATGCTGCACGGCAGCAACGGCGTCCGGACCATCATCAACGACTACGCCGAGAAGACATCCACCCGGCGCTGGCTGAAGACCGTTCTTTACGCGGCCGCAGTGGTCATCATCCTCCTGGGCACCCTGGTGATCTTCACCTTCAACCCGTGCCCCGTGGTGAACGGCGTCGCCCTTCCGGGTGGTTTCTGCCCTGCCTAGCACTGGCACATCCCCGGGCCCGCGGGCTTATCCGCGGGCCCTGTTTTGCGGAGCAGGCAAAGCCGCCCCGTTGTTTTATAGCGAATTTTGAGAGAAAGAGCGTCTGGTATGCAGGTCCATAAGTACGACGTCGTCATCGTCGGTGCCGGTGGCGCTGGCATGCGCGCCGCGATCGAATCCGGTCAGCGCGCGCGCACAGCAGTACTGACCAAGCTCTACCCCACCCGCTCGCACACGGGTGCGGCGCAGGGTGGCATGTGTGCAGCCCTTGCCAATGTCGAGGAAGACAACTGGGAATGGCACACGTTCGACACCGTCAAGGGCGGCGACTACCTGGTTGACCAGGACGCTGCCGAGGTCATGGCGAAGGAAGCCATCGACGCCGTGCTGGACCTGGAAAAGATGGGCCTGCCCTTCAACCGCACGCCCGAAGGCCGCATCGACCAGCGCCGGTTCGGCGGCCACACCCGCGACCACGGCAAGGCTCCGGTCCGCCGCGCATGCTACGCCGCCGACCGCACCGGCCACATGATCCTGCAGACCCTGTACCAGAACTGCGTCAAGCACAACGTCGAGTTCTACAACGAGTACTACGTGCTGGACCTGCTGACGGTTGAAGAGGACGCTGTCCGCGAAGACGGCACCCCTTACAAGCAAAAGCGCGTAGCCGGCGTCGTCTCCTACGACCTCGCCTCCGGTGAACTGCACGTTTTCCAGGCCAAGTCCGTGGTGTTCGCCTCCGGTGGCGCCGGCAAGGTCTTCAAGACCACGTCCAACGCCCACACCCTGACCGGCGACGGCATGGGCATCGCGTTCCGCCGCGGCATCCCCCTGGAAGACATGGAGTTCTTCCAGTTCCACCCGACAGGCCTTGCCGGACTGGGCATCCTGCTCTCCGAGGCCGCCCGCGGTGAAGGCGCAATCCTCCGCAACTCCGAGGGTGAACGCTTCATGGAACGTTACGCCCCCACCATCAAGGACCTGGCGCCGCGCGACATCGTGGCCCGCTCCATGGCCAACGAGGTCCGCGAAGGCCGCGGCTGCGGCCCGAACAAGGACTACGTCCTGCTGGACCTGACCCACCTGGAGCCGGCCCACATCGACGCCAAGCTCCCGGACATCACCGAGTTTGCCCGCACCTACCTGGGTGTGGAACCGTACACGGAGCCCGTGCCGGTGTTCCCCACCGCGCACTACGCCATGGGTGGCATTCCCACCAACATCAGCGCCGAGGTCCTGCAGGACAACGACACCGTGGTCCCGGGCCTCTACGCCGCCGGTGAAGTGGCCTGCGTGTCCGTCCACGGCTCCAACCGCCTGGGCACCAACTCGCTGCTGGACATCAACGTCTTCGGCAAGCGTGCGGGCATCGCCGCCGCGGAGTACGCCAAGACCGCCGAGTTCGTGGAACTGCCGGAGAACCCGCTGGGCTACACCACCGAACTGCTGGACATTGCCCGCAACGGCACCGGCGACGAAAAGGTGGCCCAGATCCGCAAGGAACTGCAGGACACCATGGACGCCAACATGCAGGTGTTCCGGACGGCGGACACCCTGAACCAGGTGCTGCGCGACATCGCATCCTTCGAGGAGCGCTACAAGCGCATCAACGTCCAGGACAAGGGCAAGCGCTTCAACCTGGACCTGCTCGAGGCCGTTGAACTCGGCTTCCTGCTGGAACTGGCCAAGGTGATGACCGTGGCCGCCCTGCACCGCGAGGAATCCCGCGGCGGACACTTCCGCGAGGACTTCCCCGAGCGTGACGACGAGAAATTCATGAAGCACTCCATGGCGTACAAGGATGACCATGCGCCGGCTGACGGATCGGCGGAATCAATCGCCGGTATCCGCCTGGCCACCAAGCCGGTTGTCTTTACCCGCTACGAGCCGATGGTGAGGAAGTACTAAGATGACCGCTGAAATCGCTGAGCCAGCCTCAAAGGTTGAACTTCCTGCCGGCGTTGGCGGGGCCGGGGAAATCCCCTCGTTCGACGTCCACCTGCGCGTCCGCCGCTACAACCCGGAGGTTTCGGAGGAAGCAACCTGGGACGACTTCCACCTGACCATGTACGGCACGGACCGTGTCCTTGACGCCCTGCACAAGGTGAAGTGGGAAACGGACGGCACCCTGTCCTTCCGCCGCTCCTGCGCACACGGCGTGTGCGGCTCGGATGCCATGCGCATCAACGGCCGCAACCGCCTGGCCTGCAAGACCCTGCTGAAGGACCTGGACACGTCCAAGCCCATCACGGTGGAACCCATCAAGGGCCTTCCGGTGGAGAAGGACCTGATCGTGGACATGGAGCCCTTCTTCCAGTCGTACCGCGAAGTCATGCCCTTCCTCATCAACAAGGGCCACGAGCCCACCCGGGAGCGCCTGCAGTCCGCAGAGGACCGTGAGCGCTTTGATGACACCACCAAGTGCATCCTTTGCGCCGCGTGCACGTCATCCTGCCCCGTGTTCTGGACGGACGGGCAGTACTTCGGCCCCGCCGCAATCGTGAACGCACACCGCTTCATCTTCGACTCCCGTGATGACGCCGGCGACATGCGCCTGGAAATCCTCAATGACAAGGAAGGCGTGTGGCGCTGCCGCACCACCTTCAACTGCTCCGAGGCATGCCCCCGCGGCATCCAGGTCACGCAGGCCATCGCGGAGGTCAAGCAGGCCATCCTGGCCCGCAAGATCTAGCACCTTCAACTCCAGGTAGACGGCCGACGGCGTCCCTCACCACACGTGGTGGAGGGCGCCGTCGTTCGTTTTCAACACCTATTCACCCCGGATGCTCTATCAGCAAGCTGTCCGCCCGCAGAAAGGGCCCCATGTCCCGCACCGAAAAAGTGTCCTTCGCCGGCTCCACCGGCGAAATGCTGTCCGGCATCATTGACCTTCCCGAAGGGCCCGTCAAGGGCTGGGGGGTGTTTTCGCACGGCTTTACGCTGGGCAAGGACAGCCCCTCCGCCTCCAGGATGTGCAAGGCGCTGGCGGACAGCGGAATCGGCATGCTGCGCTTCGACAACCTGGGCCTCGGCGGGTCCGCCGGGGAATGGTCCGCGGGATCGTTCAGCCACAAGGTGGCTGACACGGTGAAGGCTGCGGAGTTCATGCGCGGTGAGGGCAAGGAAATCTCGCTGCTGGTGGGCCATTCATTCGGCGGCGCGGCCGTCCTTGCCGCTGCCAGGGACATTCCCGAACTCGATGCCGTGGCCACGGTGGGGGCTCCGTTCTCGCCCAAGCACGTGGCCCACGTGTTCGATGCCGCCCTGGACAGGATCCTGAATGAGGGCAGCGCCGAGGTGGACCTGGGCGGCAAGCGGGTGGAGATCCGCCGGCACTTCGTGGAGGACCTGGAGAACGCTGACCTGACTGACTGCATCCGGCAACTGCATAAGCCGCTGATGGTCCTGCACTCCCCCACCGATAACACCGTGGGGATCGAGAATGCGAGCACCATCTTCCAGACCGCCCGGCACCCCCGGAATTTCGTCTCCCTGGAGGGAAGCGACCACCTCCTGACCGGGAAGGGCCAGGCTGCCCGTGCAGCGAGGATCATCGCAGCCTGGGCCGACCAGTACCTTGATGCGGCCTCCGCCTGACCCAAGCGCCCCCCGCCTCAGAATGGCTGCGGGTCAGGTCTGGGGCGTTGCCCGCCGGGCCCCGAGGATTGCCTTCCGCGGGGCTGAGCCGGACTCCAGGTCGGCCTCGCGGACGGCGGACCACCCCGCGGAGACAAGGTAGACCTGGCTGACCAGGTTGAACCAGATGAGCAGGCCGATGATGATGGCGAACGGCGCCAGGATGGGATTGCGGCTGGCGCCGCCAAGCAGCTCGGTGCTGAAGATCTGCAGGACGGTGGTGCCGACGGCGGCCAGGATGGTCCCTTCCAGCAGCGCCTGGCGGGACAGCTTCAGCCCCGCGGCCAGCCGGAACATGACCAGTGCCGTGACCCAGTTCAGGACCAGCGGCACGACGATCTTCACGGACGTGGTGAGGGGGCCGGCGAGGGCATCGCTGAGGTGCAGGAAGTCCGAGACCCATCCGGCAGCGGTGCCGAAGACCAGGGAGGCGCCGGCACTGATGACCAGGGCGGTGCCCAGCAGCAGCAGGGTGCCGGAATCGCGCAGCTTCATCAGGATGGGGTTGACCATCAGCGGCGGCAGCTGCAGCACGCCGCGGAGGCCGTCCCGGAGCCCGTTGATCCATCCCAGGGACGTGACGACCGTGACCACGGCACTGATCAGCGCAGTCCAGCCAAGTCCGTTGGGATCGAGCAGGTCCTTGGGATCCACCAGTCCCTCCCCGCCGTTGACCTTCAAAAGTCCGGGGGCGCTTGTTGCCACGCTGCTGATGATGGTGTCAAGCAGGGCCGGCTGGCCCCTCAGGACAAGTCCCGCAACCGAGAAGCCGGTGGTCAGGAGCCCGGTGATGGAGAAGAACATCCGGAAGCCAATGCCGGCGCTCAGCAAGGGGCCGTGCTGGAGGTTGTAATGCTGGAACGCGCGCATCGGGCGCAGGGTGTTGAGCTTGGCCTGCAGCCACAGGATCATGGCCATCAGGCGTGGTAACAGCCCGACGCCGGATCTCCTGGCTTTGCCCCAGGCCATCCTTTTCTGGATGGCGGCCAGCTTAAGCTGGGCATGCTCAGTGGGCAGCGGCTGCTGGTCAGGCGCCTTCGGTTGTGGTGTCCGCGGCAGCGTCCGTGAATCGGGTGCCGTCGTGGTTGTCAGTTTCGGTCCCAAAATCCAGCTCTTCCCGTAGCTGCCAGATGCCCTCGGCATCATGCTCATAGAGTCCCATGCTAACCACCGGGAAGGTGGCTTTATAGTTCTTGAGCACCGTTTCGGCCTCATCCAGGCTTTCGGGGGCGACATCGTGGGCGATGGTGACGTGTGGGTGATAAGGGAAGGGCAGTTCACGGTGGAGGGGTCCCTGCTGCAGCTTGCGGTGCAAGTCCACGCAGTGCTCGAACCCGTCCTCCACCCGGATGAAGACCACGGGTGAAACGGGCCTGAAGGTTCCGGTCCCGGCGATGGTGACCATGAAGGGGCTCTGGCAGCGGGCCACCTCGCGGACATGCCGGCGGGTGGCCTCCCAGTCCTGGGTGGGGGTGGTGGTCACCAGCGTGATGTGCGCGGGCACCACTTCGGCCAGGGGATCGCCGAAGGACGCCCGCCAGCGCTGCAGTTCCCCGGCAATCTCGTCTGGAAAGCCCAGGATGACGCCCACACTGATCTCATCGCTGCGGGCCGGCTCATGGTCAGCAGCCGCAGCGTGGCCGGACTCGTCTTCGAAGCGGTCGGCCAGGGTCCGCTCCACCTGGCCGGCAGAGCAGGCACCTCCCCTGGCGGTGACGTTTCTCGAAGACATGGCGCTAGCGGACCCCTGCGAGGCTGAGGGACGGCAGGAAACCCATGCGCTGGTACACCTGGCCCAAGGTGGCCGAGGCGATCTCCCGGGCCCGGTCCGCGCCGAGGGCCAGCAGCCGGTCAAGCTCGGCGGGATCGGCCATGAGCTCGTTTGTCCGGTTGCGGAGCGGGGTGATGAAGTCCACCACCACCTCGGCGAGGTCCACCTTGAGGTGCCCGTACATCTTCCCCTGGTACTCGGCTTCAAGGTCCGCCACGGACTTTCCGGTGAGGGACGAGTAAATGGTGAGCAGGTTGGAAACCCCGGGCTTCTCCTCAGCGTCGAAGCGGATGTCCGTGCCGGCGTCGGTCACTGCCGACTTGATGCGCTTTGCGGCGATCTTGGGATCCTCCAGCAGCTGGATGGCACCGTTGGGGGACTCCCCCGTCTTGGACATCTTGGCGCTGGGATTCTGGAGGTCGTAGATCTTGGCGCTTTCCTTCACGATCGTGGCCTCCGGAACCGTGAACGTGTGGCCAAACCGGGTGTTGAAACGCTGCGCGAGGTTCCGGGTCAGCTCCAGGTGCTGCCGCTGGTCCTCGCCCACCGGCACCAGGTCGCTCTGGTAGAGGAGGATATCGGCGGCCATCAGCGTGGGGTAGGCGAAAAGGCCCAGCGTTGCGGCGTCAGCGCCAGACTTCTGGGTCTTGTCCTTGAACTGCGTCATACGGGACGCCTCACCGAAGCCGGTGATGCAGTTCAGCGCCCAGGCAAGCTGCGCGTGCTCCGGGACATGGGACTGGACAAAGAAGATGCTCTTGTCCGGGTCGATGCCGGCGGCAATGTACTGCGCCGCCACGATGCGGGTGCGCCTGGCCAGCTCGGCGGGGTCGAAATCCACCGTGATGGCGTGCAGGTCCGGGATAAAGAAGACGGCGTCGTATTCCGCCTGCATGTCCACCCAGTTGCGCACAGCGCCGATGTAATTGCCCAGGTGCAGGGAATCCGCGGTGGGCTTGGCGCCGGAAAGGATGCGCTTCTTGGCAGTGGAGGAAGTCTGGGTGGTCATGGAAAAACTTTCGGGCTCAGAGCTGGTAGTCCACTACCAGCGGGGCGTGATCGGAGAAGCGGGTATCCCAGGAGGCTGCACGGTCAACAACGGCCGAAATGGCGGACGCTGCCAGTCCGGGGGTGGCCATGTGGTAGTCGATGCGCCACCCGGTGTCGTTATCGAACGCCTTGCCGCGCCAGGACCACCACGTGTACGGCCCGTCGACGTCGCCGGCAAGGTTCCGGTGGACGTCATGCCAGCCGATTTCCTCACCAAAGAAACGGTCAAAGTAGGCGCGTTCCTCCGGCAGGTGGCCGGCTTTCTTGAGGTTGCCCTTGGAGTTCCGAATGTCCCGGGGCGTGTGGGCGACATTCAGGTCCCCCACCACCAGCGCGTGGTCGCTGTGCTTGGTCAGCTCCGGAAGCCGGGTGCTCATGACGTCAAGGAAGCGGTACTTGTCGTCCTGCTTGGGTGTCCCTGCCTCACCGGAGTGCACGTAGGCGCTGGCAACGGTGAGCTGGACGGGGTTCCCGGCGGCGTCCGGAACGCGGAAATCAGCCTCCACCCAGCGCCCGGCCGTGGCGAAGTAGTCGTCCCCAATGCCGTTCCTGGTTTCGAGCGGCTCCTGGCGGGAGGCGATGGCGACGCCGGCACGGCCTTTTGCTTCCGCCTCGGCGTGCAGGATGTGCCATCCTTCCCCGAGCAACTCCCGGACGATCGCGTCGGGGGCGCGCACTTCCTGCAGGCAGAGGATGTCCACTTCGCGCGGCTCCAGCCACGCCGCCATGCCGTTTTTGTAGGCAGCCCGGAGGCCGTTGACGTTGACTGATGCGATGCGAAGGTGGTCCTTGTTCAATGCCGAGCTCACCCGCTCCACTCTAGTCGATGATGGTTCCGGTCACCGGCTCGCCGCTGCCGCCGGAGGACTTGATCATGTCCCGGGCGTTGGTGGCCGTGATCTCAATCGTCTCGAGGGCGCGGTTGATGGTGTCCTGGTTGGCCGCGGCGCCCTTGGCCCGTTCCTCTTCCACTACGCGGATCTGCACCTGGACGATTTTGAACGAGTGGTCCAGTTTCAGGTCGCGCACTTCGTCGGCCTCGGTCCGTTCGTAGACCACCCGGGTGCCCCCATGGTCCGCTGATGCCTGCACCGGGGCCCGGCCGGTTGCGGTGTGGAAGGCGCTTTGAGCCTCGGACAGCTTGGCGCCGGCCTTCTTGGCGGCCCGCTGGATGCTGAAGACCACGAACAGGGCCAGTGCCAGCCAGAAGGCGGCGATGACGGCAACAACCCAGCCCACGACGTCGTTCTGGTTGGCGGCGAAGATGACGGCAACAACGAACGCCGTCACCAGGACCATCAGGCCCGGCCCGCTGATCCGGAACATCGAGAAACCGGCCCTGGCGGGTTTGGCGGATGACGAGGAGCTGCCCAAAGTTCGCATGCAGCTATTGTCTCAAACACCGGCCTGTGCTTCGGCCGCCTTCCACCCCCGGCGAACAGCTCCGGCGTTCAGCTCCGGCGGGTCCGGTCACGTCTGCCGTCGGTCCCCGCTGCGGAGGACCTCCAGCCGTTGCCGGTACTCGGTCTCGTCCACCTCCCCCCGGGCGTAGCGTTCGCGCAGCACGCCTTCGGCCCCCTGGCCGGCTGCCCAGTGCTGGTTCCGGCGCCAGGTCCTTCGGGCCACGAAGATGAACAGCGCGATCACCAGGATCCAGAAGAGCGGGAACAACAGGAACCAGGGGGAAAAGGCACCGTGCCAGGGGCCGTAGACGACCGTATCGGCCGGCACCTGCGTAGCGGCGGTCAGGGCTGCGGTGGACACGCCCGCAGTAGACAGCGCGGTGGTCAGTGATGGCAACATTTTCGTTCTCCAGACTCTCTCGACCGGCCGGGGATCCGGCCTTGTATCGAGTGTCGTTGCCGCAGCCGGCCGGCGCGTCCGGCGGCGGGAGTCACCTTCACCGGGCCACGTACTCCCCCGGGAGGCCTGCGGCTGCACCTGGTACGGGCCTCAGCCTGCCCAGCCCGGCCGGACCAGTCCGGATTCGTAGGCCAGCACCACCAGCTGCGCCCTGTCCCTGACCATCAGCTTCGCCATGATCCGCGAGACATGCGTCTTTGCCGTGAGCGGGGTGATGAACAGGCGCCCGGCGATTTCCGCGTTGTTCAAACCCTCCCCCACAAGCTGGAGGACTTCCCGCTCCCGGTCGGTGATGCGGTCCAGTGCCACCGGCCGTTCGGCGGCGCGGGAGTGCCGCGCCAACTGGGCCATGATCCGCCGGGTCACCGAGGGCGACAGCAGCGCATCGCCGTCGTGCACAATGCGGACGGCGCGCAGGAGCTCGGCCGGTTCAGTGTCCTTGACCAGGAAACCGGCGGCGCCGGCCCGCACGGCCTCGGCGATGTATTCGTCCAGCTCGAAGGTGGTGAGCATGACCACCCGGGTACCTGGCAGCGCAGGGTCGGAGAGGATCTGCCGCGTTGCCTCCAGGCCATCACCGTCCGGCATGCGGATATCCATCAGGACCACGTCGGGTTGCCACTGCCGGGCAAGCCGGACCGCGTCGCGCCCGGTCCCGCACTCGGCCACGACCTTCATGTCCGCTTCGGCGTCCAGCAACGCCCGGAAGCCCGCCCGGATCAGGTTCTGGTCATCGGCCAGCAGGATCCTGATCATCCCGGTTCCTGCCCTGCACGGGCGGCCAGCGGGAGGACCGCACGGACCCGCCAGCCCGTACCGGAGTGGGCCGGCCCCAGCTCAAGGCTGCCACCCGTTCCCGCATGCCGGTAATGCCGTTACCTTCGGGCGCTGTGCCGGCCCCGGCGCCGTCGTCGTCTATGGTCACCAGTAACTCCCCTTTCGCCGCGTGGATGGACACCTGGGCCGAACGCGCGCCGGAATGCCGGCCCACGTTTGTCAAGGCCTCCTGCACAATCCGGTACGCCGCTTCCTGGGCTGCAGTGGGAACGTGGTCACTGCCGGGGCCGGCCAGGAGCCGGACATCGAGCCCGGCCCGCCGCGCGTTCTCTACGATTTCCGGAACCCGGGCCAGGCTGGGCCGGCTGGTGGGGCTCAACGGCGCATCTTCCCGGAGCACGCCCAGCAGCTGGCGGACTTCAGCCAGTGATTCCCTGCTCGCTGCCTTGATGGTCTCCAGGGCAGGGCGGAACTGCGCCGGATCCTTCTCGCCCAGGTGCAGCGCCACCGAGGCCCGGACGTTTATCAGGGACAGCGAATGGGCCACCACGTCATGGATGTCCCGCGCAAGGGCAAGCCGGTATTCATCGCGGGCAGCCTGTTCCGCCGCGGCCGCCTGGCGGTGCCGTTCGGCAACCCGTTCGCCGCGGAACCGCACCCCTTCCCCGACCAGGACCAGGATGGCCAGCCATGAGGACCCGGCGAAGGCGCGGACGAACGCCGCTTCATCGCCGCTGCGCGCAGCGGCAAGAAACAATGCGAGGATTCCCGCGGCGGCTCCCGACCATGCCACAGCGCGCTTCCCGGCCGCCGCCGTCAGGATCAGGGCCATCGCGAAGGAGAGGACCACCGGGCCCCAGGCGTAGCCCAGGGCAAGGTAGGCTGCGGTGGCCCCGGCGGCAACGGGCAGCATCACCAGCGGCGCGCGCCGGCGGAAAGCCAGTGCGGCCGGCCCCAGCAGCAGCAACGCGAGCGCCAGGGGGTCCAGGGGCGCGTGTCCGGGCTGCCGCAGGGAGGCGAACGCCGATCCCGCCACCTGGATCACGGCGACCACCACCACGATGACGGCGGTGGGTGGTCCCCGGAAACGGCGCTGCATGGTCCGAGCCTATTCCCGCGCACGGTGAAAGTCGTCAGGTGGGCGGCGTACCGCTTGTACTCCCCCGGGAGTACAAGCACGGCCGCGCCGGGCTTACCCCGCGCTGCGCTTAAATGGCCGACGGCGGCACGGCGCCCTCCATACGGAAGGTGCCGTGCCGCCGTCGAGCGTTCGGGGCCGGTGCTACTCTCCGACGCCTGCTGCGCGTTCCGCGGCCTCCACCACGTTGGTCATCAGCAGCGCCACCGTCATGGGGCCCACTCCGCCGGGGTTTGGCGAAATCCAGCCCGCCACCTCCGCGGCGGCGGGATCGATGTCGCCGTAGACACGGCTCTTGCCGGTCTCCGGATCGGTCTCCCGTGTGACGCCGACGTCCAGCAGGGCAGCGCCCGGCTTCACATCAGCGGCCTTCACGATGTGCTTGACGCCTGCGGCACCCACGATGACGTCCGCCTGCCGCAGCAGTTCGGACAGGTTGGTGGTACCCGTGTGGGTCAAAGTCACGGTGGCGTTGACCTCCCGCCGCGTGAGCAGCAGGCCGATCGAGCGGCCGATGGTGACGCCGCGGCCCACCACCACAACGTGCTTGCCGGCCAGGCTGTATCCGTTGCGCTCGAGCAGCTCGATGACGCCGCGGGGCGTGCACGGCAGCGGCGTGGTGATCTTGTTGTTGACGTTGAGCACCAGCCGGCCGAGGTTGGTGGGGTGCAGCCCGTCCGCATCCTTGGCGGGGTCGATCCGCTCCAGGATTGCGTCCGTGTCCAGGTGCTTGGGCAGCGGCAGCTGAACGATGTAGCCGTGGCAGGAGGGGTCTGCATTGAGTTCGTCAATGAGGGCCTCCACCTGTTCCTGGGTGGCGTCCGCCGGAAGCTCGCGCTGGATGGAGTTCATCCCGATCTGCACGGACTGCTTGTGCTTCATGGAGACGTACAGCTGCGAGGCGGGGTCAGCGCCCACCAGCACAGTGGCGATGCCGGGGGTGACGCCCTTGGCCTTGAGTGCGGCCACGCGTTCGGTCAGCTCGGCCTTGATGGCAGCAGAGGTGGCCTTGCCGTCAAGGATCTGTGCGGTTGTGGTTTCAGCCATGGGTTACCACTGCTCGTGCTGGGGGTACAGCGGGAAGTCGGCAGCCAGCTTGTCCACGCGGGACTGGAGGGCCTCGACGTCGGCGCTGGCGCCTGCCTTGAGCGCAGTGGCGATGATCTCTGCCACCTCGGTGAACTCGTTGGCACCAAAGCCGCGGGTAGCCAGGGCCGGGGTCCCAATGCGCAGGCCGGAGGTGACCATCGGCGGGCGCGGGTCGAACGGCACGGCGTTGCGGTTCACGGTGATGCCCACGGAGTGCAGGAGGTCCTCCGCCTGCTGGCCGTCCAGCTGCGAGTTGCGGAGGTCAACCAGTACCAGGTGCACGTCGGTGCCGCCGGTGAGGACGGAGACGCCGGCTTCGGCGACGTCTGCCTGGTTCAGGCGGTCAGCGATGATCCTGGCGCCTTCCAGGACGCGCTCCTGGCGCTCCTTGAATTCCCGGGTGCCGGCGATCTTGAAGGCCACGGCCTTGGCAGCGATGACGTGCATCAGCGGGCCGCCCTGCTGGCCCGGGAAGACGCTGGAGTTCAGCTTCTTGGCCCACTGCTCTTTGGCAAGGATCACGCCCGAGCGGGGACCGGCCAGGGTCTTGTGCACGGTGGAGGTGACGACGTCGGAGTGCGGGACGGGGCTGGGGTGCAGGCCGGCTGCCACCAGGCCGGCGAAGTGTGCCATGTCGGTCCAGAGGAGCGCGCCCACTTCATCGGCGATGGAGCGGAACGCGGCGAAGTCCAGGTGGCGGGGGTAGGCGGACCAGCCGGCGATGATGACCTGGGGCTTCTCGGCGATGGCCTGCTCGCGGAGCTTGTCCATGTCGATGCGGAAGTTGTCTTCCTCCACCTGGTAGGCGGCCACGTTGTACAGCTTGCCGGAGAAGTTCAGCTTCATGCCGTGGGTCAGGTGGCCGCCGTGGGCCAGGGACAGGCCCAGGATCTTGTCGCCGGGTGTGATCATGGCGGACAGCGCGGCGGCGTTGGCCTGCGCGCCGGAGTGCGGCTGGACGTTGGCGAACTCGGCGCCGAACAGGGCCTTGACCCTGTCGATGGCCAGTTGCTCGGCGACGTCGACGTATTCGCAGCCGCCGTAGTAGCGCCGGCCCGGGTAGCCCTCGGCGTACTTGTTGGTGAGGACCGAGCCCTGGGCTTCCATCACGGCGCGGGGCGCGAAGTTCTCGGAGGCAATCATCTCCAGGGTGCCGCGCTGGCGGCCAAGCTCCTGCTCAAGGACTGCTGCGATTTCGGGGTCAAGCTCAGCCAGCGGCTGGTTGCTGACGGCGGTGGTTGAGGTGGCTGTAGTAGTCACGAAGTACTCCTGGCTGGGGATACGGGCACTGCTATAGGTCAGGCTACCGGCTGGCGCGCTTCCGCACCGCGTTGATGACAGGGCGTGAAAGCCCGGCATGGTGCTGCTGTGCTGACGCAGGAGCAGCCCCAATTCCGGCAAAACATGACCCTCGGCCCAGGCGTACGATCCGTGGTCTTCGTGATTGCCGCTCCCTGGTGGTTAGCCACCCAACGCCAGTTGCGACCCTTCCAGCGTACCAAAACCGGCACCCGCGGCGCGGGTAGGCTGTTACGCGTGAATCATGAGCAGCTGAACCAAGCGTACGTCGTCACCCTGTCCTGCCCGGACCGCCCCGGAATCGTCCACGCCGTGGCCGGAGCCCTGCTCGTGGCAGGGTGCAACATCATGGACTCGCAGCAGTACGGCAGCCCTTCCACCGGCAACTTCTTCATGCGCGTGGAAGTGACCACGGCGGCTCCGAAGTCCGAGCTGCGCGCCGCGCTGGAACCGGTGGCGGAAGCATTTTCCATGCAGTGGAACCTCGACACCGTCGGTGACAAGGTGCGCACGCTGGTCATGGCCAGCACCTCGGCCCACTGCCTCAATGACCTGCTCTTCCAGCAGCGCTCCGGTACCCTTCCCATCGAAATCCCCGCCATCGTTTCCAACCACCAGGACCTGGCAGGCCTCGCCGAGTTCTACGGCATCCCGTTCCACTACATCCCTGTGACCCGGGACACCAAGGAGCAGGCCGAGGACAAGCTGCGCGCCCTCATCGCCGAGCACGACATCCAGCTCACCGTCCTGGCCCGCTACATGCAGATCCTCTCCGATGAGCTCTGCACCGACCTGACCGGCAAGGCCATCAACATCCACCATTCGTTCCTGCCGTCCTTCAAGGGTGCCAAGCCGTACCACCAGGCGCACGCACGCGGTGTGAAGCTGATCGGGGCCACCGCGCACTATGTGACCGCCGCCCTGGACGAGGGTCCGATCATCGAACAGGAAGTCATCCGCGTGGACCATGCGCGAACGCCCGAACAGTTCGTCCAGATGGGCCGGGACGTGGAGGGCCGCACCCTGGTGCAGGCCGTGCAGTGGCACGCCGAGCACCGGGTGCTGCTGGACGGCAACCGCACGGTGGTCTTCAACTAGGTAGCAGAAGGTGCCGTTTTGGGGCTGCCAAACGACACCTGAGCTACCCAGTTCGGTGGAGGGGTGGCTTAGGGTGAAGCCATGGCTCCTCTTTACCCTTTCGCCGGCAATTCCCCGGCTGTCCATGAATCAGCGTTCGTGGCCCCGTCGGCCTCGATCATCGGCAATGCCACCCTGGGCGCGGACGCCAGCGCGTTCTATGGTGTCTCGGTCCGGGCTGATACCGCGGCCATCACCGTGGGCGCCGGAAGCAACCTGCAGGACAATGTGGTGCTGCACGCCGACCCCGGCTTCCCCTGCACGGTGGGCCAGCGGGTCAGCGTGGGCCACGCCGCCGTCGTGCACGGCTGCACCGTGGAGGACGACTGCCTGATCGGCATGGGCGCCACCGTCCTCAACGGGGCAGTGATCGGCGCCGGCTCGCTGGTGGCCGCAGGCGCTGTGGTCCTGGAAGGGACGGTGGTTCCGCCCCGCTCGCTGGTGGCCGGGGTTCCCGCCAAGGTGCGCCGCGGGCTCTCGGATGAAGAGTTCGACGGCGTGCGCGCCAATGCGGCGCGCTACGTGGAGCTCGCGGCGAAACACCGCGAGCTCCACGCCTGACCAAGTCCGGCCTGGATCAGTCCAGGCTGATCGGCCCGAACTCGTCCAGCAGGTCGCCCGGGCCGGGATTTCCGGGCGCCGAGGACCCGCCCAGGTGCTTCACCACGCCCCACACCGCGTTCAGCCCCGTGGTGACCGCGCCTTCCGCCCAGCCGGCGGTGAAGGAGACGTCGTCGCCGGCCAGGAAGATGCCGCGCTGGGACTCCGGCAGCTTGTCCTGCTTGAAGTGGGTGAACACCCGCTGCTGGTAGCGGTAGTGGCCGGGGAGGTTGGCCTTGAAGGCACCCATGAAGTTGGGGTCCGCCTCCCAGGACACGGTGATGGGCTGGCCCACGATGTGGCCGGCGATGTCCACGCCGGGGTAGATCTGTTCAAGCGAGTGCAGCATCAGTTCCACGCGTTCGTCGGCGTCCAGGGCCAGCCACTTCAGCGCGTCGTCGTTCCAGGTGTAGGAGAGCAGGATGACGGCGGGCTGGTCCGGGCCGTTGTCCAGCAGGTAGGTGGCCCGGTTCAGCCTGTCGGTCAGGGTCATGGACAGGACCTCGTTGCCCGTTTCCGGGTCGATGTCCTTCCAGAACGGCCGGTCCACCATCACGAACGTCTTGGAGGACTGCATGTAGTGCGATTTCTCCATTGCGGTCCAGAGCTCGGCCGGGAACAGGGCCTCCTCCGTGTGGATCCGGGTGGACAGCAGCCACGACTGGCAGGTGGTCACCACGGCCGGGTAGCTGGCCTCGCGGCCCCAGCGCTCCCGGACCCGCAGGTTGCCGTCAGGGTCCCTGCTGATCTTCCCCACGGCGCCGCGCGGCGAGCCCGAGTGCAGCGAGGCCAGGGAGGTGCCGGCAGGCCAGTGCACCAGGTCCGACGGCGCGTGCTGCCAGAGTGCCTCGGGCAGGCGTTGCGCTCCCCCGCGGATCAGCCGGTGCTGGTCGTCCGCGTCGGTGTAGACCACGCGAAGGATTTCCAGGATGGAGTTGGGGAAGTCGGTGTCCCAGCCGCCGGTGCCGAACCCTACCTGGCCGAAGGCCTCCCGGTGGGCGAACCCTGCCTTCTTGAAGGAATCGCTGGCGGCGATGAAACCGTAGAAGGTCTGTTCATCCATGAGCGGGAGCAGTTCGTTCCAGAGTTCCTTGATCCTGGGCATGTCCCGCGCCTTGATGGCGTCCTGCATCTGCACGAACTTGGCGCCGTCATTGACTGCTGCCTTCCAGGCGTCGGCCACCTCGCGGAAGAACGGCGGCAGGTCGCTTGGCTTTTCGGCATAGTGTTTCTTGCCGGCCAGTTCGATTACGGTGCTGGACGTTGCCTCGGCGAGGGGGTTGGGGAAGTCCTGCGTTTCCAGCCCGAGCAGGTCCACGTAGTGGTAGAACGCCTTCCCAGAGACCGGGAACCGCATTCCGCCCAGGTCCGCCACCACTCCCGGCGCTGCGGGGAAGGCAGCTGTTCGGAGCCGCCCGCCGATCTGGTCCGCCTCGTAGACCACCGGCCGGAGCCCGAGTTTCATGAGTTCATAGGCGGTCACCAGGCCGGAGAGCCCGGCGCCGATGACGGCCACCTCCGCGCCGTACAGCTCCGGCGGGACGGTGCCCAGGCCGTCCGGGTGGGCCAGGTAGTGGTCGTAGCTGAACGGGAAATCGGGGTTCAGCATGGTGATGGGCGCTGCCTGCCCGCCTGCGCCGCGTCCGGCCGCGTCCGCCGGCGGCGTGGAGGTGCTGGAGGGGTCGAAGGAAGGCAGTTCGGTGGCGATGGTCATGGTTGTTCTGCTTTCACAGGTTCCTGGCTCGGGGCCTTGGCGGTCAGTTCACGGTAGTCGAGCTCACTCAGCGCCGCTACCTTGGAGTTCCGGCGTCCATAGCCGAAGTAGATGGCGATGCCCACCAGCATCCAGGCCCCGAAGACGACCCAGGTATCGGCTCCCAGGTTCGCCATCAGGTAGGCACACATGAGCGTGCCCAGCACGGGAGTGATGGGGTACAGCGGCACCCGGAAGCTCCGCTTCAGGTCCGGGCGGTTGCGGCGCAGGTGGATGACGGCGATGTTCACCAGTGCGAACGCGAACAAGGTTCCGATGCTGGTGGCGTCGGCCAGGGCTCCAAGCGGCACCAGGCCTGCGGTGAGCGCGACGGCGGTACCCACAATGAGCGTTCCGGCGGCCGGGGTGCCGGTGCGCCGGGAGACCCGGCCGAAGACCTTGGGGACCAGCCCGTCCCGCGACATGGACAGCAGGATCCGGGTTTGCCCGTAAAGGACCGTGAGCACGATGCTGGCGATCGCGAGGACAGCGCCGACGGAGAAGACCAGGGCGATCCACGGCTGGTGGGTGGTCTCCTCCAGGATCTGGACCAGGGCGGCCTCGGTGCCGTCGAACCAGCCCCAGGGGCGGGCGCCGATGGCAGCAACCGCCACCAGGACGTAGATGCCGGTGACGATCACCATGGACAGCAGGATGGCGCGGGGAAGGTCGCGCTTGGGGTCCCGGGCTTCCTCGCCGGCAGTGGAGGCGGCATCGAAGCCGATGTAGGAGAAGAACACCCTGGAGGCCGCGGCGGAGACACCGGCCGCGCCCATGGGCAGGAGCGGCTGGAAGTTGCCGGCATTGAAGGCGGTGAAGGCAACGGCGCAGAAGAACAGCAGGATGCCCACTTTGACGATGACAATGGCCGTGTTGATCCGGGCGCTCTCCCGGGCTCCGCGGACCAGCAGGACCATGGCCAGCACCACGATGGCCACCGCCGGAACGTTGACCAGTCCCCCATCGCCGGGCGGCTGGGCTACTGCGTCGGGCAGCACCTGCCCGAACGCCGCCAGCGTCTCGTTGACATACTGGCCGGCGCCCACCGCCACGGCGGCCACAGACACCGCGTATTCCAGGACGAGGCACCAACCGCAGATCCACGCCATGCCTTCGCCCAGGGTGGCGTACGAGTAGGAATAGCTGGAGCCCGCCACCGGGACCAGGCCCGCCATCTCGGCATAGGAGACGGCGGAGAGCAGGGCGGCAAGGCCGGCAATGACAAAGGAGATCCAGATGGCGGGCCCGGCAAGGGGCACCGATTCGCCGAGGATCACCAGGATGCCGGTCCCCAGGGTGGCCCCCACACTGATCATGGTCAGGTGCAGGACGCCAAAGCTGCGGAGCAGCCTTGGGGCGCCTTCGCCGCCTTCGGCTTCGCTGACCATTTGTCCTATCGGTTTACGCCGCAGCAGCTGGGCCTGGAGGCCGGGCCGTACCGGGCTTGGCGCAGTGGGCTTTTCGGTGGTCACAGGCACAGTCACCGTTGACGTCCCTTCAGAGTAGTTGTCGGTTTCCCCTCACCAACACTCGCATGTGAGCCAACTCTCAACCTGGTGCAAAATGACTTATAGTGATCCATCGTGAGACTTTATGCACAAGCGCGGCGGATCCCGCAATCCGGCACCTGCGGCCGCCGGAGGCCGCGGCTGCCGGGATCCGGCCCGCGCCGGAGGCACCCATGACGGTTGAGCCAGGGGAGTCCGGACCGCTGAGTTTTGTCACGCTGCAGCAGTTCCTTGACCAGCTGCCGCCGTTATTGAAACTCCTTCACGACGGCGGCAGTGGCGGCCGTCTCCTGCGCTGGGTGGAGCCCAGCGAGCTGGAGGACCCCACTCCCTACCTTCCGGAGGGTGAGTTCCTGCTCACCGCCGGACTCCCCTTCCTTGGCGGGGGCGGCACGCCGGCACGGGTGGATGCGTATGTCCGGCGGCTGGTCCAGGCCAAGGTGGCGGCGCTGGGATTCGGGATCCGGCCCTATTTCGATGCCGTTCCCGACGTGGTGGTGGAGGCATGCCGCCGGCACAACCTCACGTTGTTCGAGGTGCCGGAATCCCTTCCTTTTGCCGCGATCGGCCTCCAGTTCTCACAACTCCTGGAAACCGACAATGCCCGGGTTTTCCGTCAACTCGCGGAGACCAACCGGCAACTCATGCGCGCCGTCCTCTCCCCCCGGCCTGAGCATGAACTCCTGGCCGCGCTGGTCCAGCGCGTCCCCGTGTGGGCGGTCCTGGTGGGCGCGGACGGCCGGGTCCGGGCCCGGGGCACCAGTGCCGGCGGCAGCACCGCCGTCGACCTTTCCCTCCTGGAACCCATGCTCGATCGGTTGCTGTCCGGCCGGGGGCCGAGGGTGGAGATGGACGGCTTTGACCAGCCGGGATCTGCATTGGTGGTGGGCCATCCCCTGCGCAGTACCAAGGACGCCAACCTCGGCGCCCTGATTCTCGGCTCCGACGCTCCGTTGACGCCTGCGCAGAACAATGTGGTCCAGTCCGCCGTCGGACTGCTCGAGCTGCTGGTGCGGCAGCGCACCAGCGGGTCGCTGGCGCCGAGCCAGCTGGCCACCGCCGTCCTCCTGCACCCCGAAAGCCTCGCTGCGGGCAGCACCCGGCACCTCAACGGCCTCAAGGACCTGCTGGCACAGAGTCTTTCCTCCACCCGGTCCGCGCCCATGCGCGTCGTGCAGGGCATCAATGTCGAGGCGCCCCAGTGGCCTGCGGGTGACGGCCCGGTCCGGGAGCTGCTGCAGTGGCGCCGGATGCTTGACACAAAGCTCGTGGAGGTCACCGACTACGGGTTCGCCGCCGTGACCCGGCTCAAGGTGGACGATGCCCTGCTCGCAGATGTGGAGAGGCTGGGGTGGCGCCTGGTGATCGGCGAACCGACCGAGCTCACCGGATTGTCTGCCGCGTACCAGCGCGCCACCTCCCTGCGCAGCCAGGTCCAGCGCAGCGGCCGGACCGTCCGGGCCGATGAGGTGTCCTGGTCCGTGACCGGGCTGCTGGGCCGTGAGGCCGGCACATTGCTGGCCGAACGACTCCTCCAGCCGGTCCTGGCACTGGAACCGGACCGGCGCCACCCACTGCTGGCCGTCCTCCGCGGCTGGCTCAGCGAGAACGGCAGCTGGGACGCCTCCGCCAAACTGCTGGGACTGCACCGGAACAGTGTCCGCCGGCAGATCGGCGTCCTGGGCGAACTGCTGCAGATGGACCTTAACCAGGCACAGGTGCGCGCAGAACTGTGGATCGCGCTGCAATACGCAGACGGCGTGGCCCGAGCGGACTGACCGCAGCCTAGGGCCGGCCGTTCCCGGGCAGGCCCCGTTCCTGCGGCCGGTCCGCCTCCCACTCCCGGTACACCCCGGGCCGGCGTTCCCGCAGGTACGGCACCACCTCCCGCGCGGCGCGGACCGCCTCCGCCCCCACCTCGGCAAACAACAGCGCCTGGCCGTCCCCCGCCTCGGCAAGAAGCGCACCGTCAGGTCCCGCCACCACGCTTCCACCGCCGAAGATGTAGGCGTCCTCGCTTCCGCAGTGGTTCGCATAGGCCACGTGGAGCTGGCTTTCCAGCGCCCGGGCGCGGATGAGCACCTGCGGTACCGCCTCGAAGCCCGCGGACAACGCGGTGGGCACCAGGACCAGTTCGGCGCCCCGGGCAGCAGCCTCCCGCGCGGCCTCGGGGAACTCGATGTCATAGCAAATCAGCAGAGAGGTGCGGATGCCGTGGAAATCCACCACGGCCGGAGGTTGCGAGGCCGGGACGAATGCCTTGCGTTCCTCATCGCCGAAGAGGTGCACCTTGGCGTAGGTGAGGATTTCCCTGCCTCCGGCATCCACCAGGGTGGCTGAAATGTGCCATCCACTGCCACCGGCGGACTCCATTTCACCACCTGCCGGGGCCGGCAGGCTGTACACGAGCGCGACCCCGGTACTGCGGGCGATCCCGGCCAGCCGTTCGCGGACCGCGGGGATCGCCGCCGGATCAAGGTCGCGGCGCAGCCGCAGCGGAGCGTAGCCCACGGGAAAGAGCTCCGGCGTGAGCAGCAGGTGGGCGCCGGCCTGCGCGGCCTGGCGGGCAGCCTGGTCCACGGTCCGGAGATTGGCCTCGATGTCCAGGACCACGGCGTTGGCCTGCAGGACGGACAGCAGCATCGTTACCACCTTCGTTGTGCCTGTCCACGTGGAGGTGGAGGGGCAGGGGTTGTTTCCGTCTTCCAGCCTAGCCAGCCGCAAGCGGTGGCTGGCGGGTCGTTTGGACCTGCAGCGCTGGACGCCGGGACGGAATGCACGGCGGTGCTCCCCGCTCCTTCCACCGCTTCCCGACCCACCCTTGCGTTAACTTCTTGACTACAAGCGGAGCGGTAGGGCAATCTTCTTAGCATGTCCGCAACTACGCGCTCAACGAGGAGCAAACCTAAGAACCCCGGATCGCAGTCCGCCCTGCGGCAGCAGAACCAGCAGCGGATCATTGAGACCCTGATGGGCGGCCCGTCCACCCAGGCGGAGCTGGCCCGGCAGACCGGGCTGTCCACGGCAACTGTTTCCAATATCGTCAGGATCATGCTGGATTCGGGGCTGGCATCCACCGAACCGATTACCAGTTCCGGGCGGCGGGCGTTGAACGTGCGGCTGAACAGCAACGGCGCCGTGGCTGTGGGGATCGATTTCGGCCGACGGCACCTGCGCGTGGTCCTGGCCTCCCTTAGCTACCACGTGATAGCCGAAGAATCGGTCATGCTCCCGCTGGGCCACCAGGCGGACGACGGCATCCAGGCAGCGGTGTCCCTGCTGGAGAAACTGCTGCGCGAAAGCGGCGTGGAGCGCACGTCCGTGGTGGGGGCCGGCGTCGGCATTCCGGGCCCCATAGACCGCCGGACGGGAACGGTGGCGCAGGGCGCAATCCTCCCCGAGTGGGTGGGCATCAACATCCTGCAGCATCTTGAGGAAACCTTGAGAATCCCCGTCTTTGTTGACAATGACGCCAATCTGGGCGCGTGGTCCGAAGTGACCTGGGGGCAGCACTCGGGGGTCAGCAACCTTATGTTCCTGAAGATCGGATCGGGCATCGGCGCCGGCCTGATCCTCAATGGCGCCCCCTACTACGGCAACGTGGGAATCACCGGCGAGATAGGCCACGCCACCATCCACGAACAGGGGCTGGTATGCCGCTGCGGCAACCGCGGCTGCCTGGAAACCATCGCCTCCACCACCACCATGATCGAGCTCCTCAGCCGCGGTGAGGACCGGCCCATGACACCGGCGGACATTGTCCGCAAGGCACTGAACAGGGACTCGGCAACGCTGCGCGTCGTGGATGATGCGGGGCTCGCAGTGGGGCGCGCCCTGGGCAATGTGGCCAACCTGATCAACCCTGAGGTCATCGTGGTGGGAGGCCCGCTGGCAGGCCTGGGAGACATCCTGCTGGACCCCATCCGGCGGGGCCTGGTCCGTCATGCGGTACCGGTCATCGGTGAGACCACCACCCTCGCCATGTCCTCGCTCGGCGACCGTGCGGAGGCCCTTGGCGCCGCCGCCCTGGTGTTCCAGCATGCCGGTATCCGCAAGCCCTAGACCATTTCGTTATCCAGCAATTGCGTTAAAGACTTGACGACAACAGCTGTGATCCAGTTTACTTTTGGTTCAGACGGCCCTGCGCTTTGCCGGCCGGACAAAGAAGTCATTGCATTGGAGGGTTAGGGCTCATGACGTCCCAGACCACGCACGCGGACCCGGTCATCCTTGAGATGCGGTCCATCACCAAGGAATTCCCCGGCGTTAAAGCCTTGTCGAATGTTAGCCTCCGGGTGAAGGCAGGCGAGATCCACGCCATCTGCGGCGAAAACGGGGCCGGCAAGTCCACGCTCATGAAGGTCCTGTCCGGCGTGTACCCGTATGGCAGCTACGACGGCGATATCGTCTACCAGGGGCAGGTCCAGCAGTTCCGGGACATCCGGGCCAGCGAGCACGCCGGCATCGTGATCATCCACCAGGAACTGGCGCTGATCCCCGAACTGTCCATCATGGAGAACATCTTCCTGGGCAACGAGCCCACCAAGCGCGGCATCATCGACTGGGCCGAGGCCCGCCTCCGGTCCCTGGACCTCCTGGCCCGCGTCGGCCTGCGCGACGATCCCGACACCCCCATCAAGGAAATCGGCGTCGGCAAGCAGCAGCTGGTGGAAATCGCCAAGGCACTGAACAAGTCCGTGAAGATCCTCATCCTGGACGAGCCCACCGCGGCGCTGAACGAATCGGACTCACAGCACCTGCTGGACCTGATGCTGGGCCTGAAGGCCAAGGGCATCACCTCGATCATCATTTCGCACAAGCTCAACGAGATTGAGCAGGTGGCCGATTCGATCACCATCATCCGCGACGGCAAGTCAATCGAGACGCTGGACGTCAAGAAGGACGGCGTGGACGAGGACCGCATCATCAAGGGCATGGTGGGCCGGACGCTGGAATCCCGGTTCCCGGACCACACCCCCAAGATCGGCGAGGTGTTCTTCGAGGTCAAGGACTGGACCGTTGGCCACCCGGCCATCCAGGACCGCCTGGTCTGCAAGGGCTCGAACTTCTTCGTCCGCCGTGGCGAAATCGTCGGGTTCGCCGGGCTCATGGGTGCCGGACGCACGGAACTGGCCCGCTCGGTCTTCGGCCGGTCCTACGGCCGCTTCATCGACGGCCACATCTACAAGGACGGCAAGGAAGTGGTCCTCAAGAGCGTCAGGCATGCCATTGACGCCGGCCTGGGCTACGTCACCGAGGACCGCAAATCACTGGGCCTGAACCTCCTTGACGACATCAAGACCACCACCGTGGCGGCAAACCTTCGTAACATCAGCCACAACTTCGTGGTGGACGCCAACCAGGAATTCACGGTTGCGGAGCAGTACCGCAAGTCGCTGCGCACCAAGACGCCCTCCGTCGAGGAAGGCGTCGCCAAGCTCTCCGGCGGCAACCAGCAGAAGGTGGTCCTGGCCAAGTGGATGTTCACGGACCCGGACCTGCTGATCCTGGATGAGCCCACCCGCGGCATCGATGTCGGCGCCAAGTATGAGATCTACGGGATCATTCAGCAGCTGGCCAACCAGGGCAAGGGCGTCATCGTTATCTCCTCGGAGCTACCCGAGCTCCTGGGCCTGTCCGACCGCATCTACACCATCTTCGAAGGCGCCATCACCGGTGTCCTGAACAAAGACGAGGCCAGCCAGGAAAGCCTGATGAAACTGATGACCTCCGCTACCCGAAAAGCCGCCTGACCTTCTGGCAAACCCCAGAACCTTCCGGACACAAGGACTGACACCATGAACGCCCTCAAAAAGCTGTTTGGCGGCAACACCCGCCAATTCGGCATGATCTTCGCCTTGGTTGCGCTGATCATTTTCTTCCAAATCTTCACCGACGGCCGCACCCTCACTCCGGGCAACGTCATCAACCTCTTCAACGGCAACTCCTACATCCTGATCCTGGCCATCGGCATGGTCCTGGTGATCATCGCCGGCCACATCGACCTCTCCGTCGGTTCGGTCGCGGCGTTTGTCGGGGTCAGCGTCGCCCTGGCCATCCGCGACTGGGGAATCCCCTGGTATGCGGGCGTACTCCTGGGCCTGCTGCTCGGAGCCCTGATCGGAGCCTGGCAAGGCCTGTGGACCGCGTACGTCGGCATCCCAGCCTTCATCGTCACCTTGGCCGGCATGCTCCTGTTCCGCGGTTTCAACCAGTTCGTGGGCAAGTCCAACACCATTCCCGTCCCGGAAGACTTCCAGTACCTCGGCTCCGGGTACCTTCCTGAGGTAGGACCGGACACCGGGTTCAACAACCTGACACTCCTGATGGGCATCGCCGTTGCTGTTTTCGTCGTCGTGGGCGAACTCCGCGCCAGGGCACGCGCCAAGGCGCTCGGCGCAGGCGTCCCCGAGATGTGGGTGACCGTGGTGAAACTGGTGCTGATCTGCGCCGCCATCCTTTACGCCACGTACCTGTTCGCAACTGGCCGACCCGGGACCTCGTTCCCCATCCCCGGCCTGATCCTGGCCGTGCTGGTCCTGATCTACGGCTTCATCTCCTCGCGCACGGTCGTTGGCCGCCACGTCTACGCTGTCGGTGGCAACCGCCACGCAGCAGAGCTTTCCGGTGTCCAGTCCAAGAAGGTCAACTTCCTGGTCATGATGAACATGTCCATCCTGGCCGGCCTGGCCGGCATGATCTTCGTGGGCCGCTCCACCGCGTCCGGCCCCTTTGACGGCGTGGGTTGGGAGCTGGACGCCATCGCTGCAGTCTTCATCGGCGGCGCGGCAGTGACCGGCGGCGTGGGTACCGTGGTCGGCTCCATCATTGGTGGCCTGGTCATGGCAGTGCTCAACAACGGCCTGCAGCTCCTGGGTGTCGGCGCCGACCTCACCCAGATCATCAAGGGGCTGGTCCTCCTGATCGCCGTCGCTTTCGACGTCTACAACAAGTCGCAGGGCAAGCGGTCCATTATCGGCATGTTGACCCGGAACATGAACCGGAACACCGCCGGCCCCAGCGGCCCCATCCAGCCTGACGAAACCACCTCCACCAAGGAAGCGATCGCCAGGGAAGCCTGAAGTTTGCAGCCTGAATACTGTTCCATCACACAAAGAAAGAGAACCAACAATGCGAATGTTTGGTAAAGCAGGGAAGGCCGCAGCGGTTGCTGCCATCGCAGCACTGGCGCTGACGGGCTGTGGACGCTCGGAACCCTCCGGTGGTTCCAGCAGCGGTGCCGCGGGATTCGACCAGAACTCCTCCATCGGCGTCGCGCTTCCGCAGAAGACCAGTGAGAACTGGGTGCTGGCCGAGAAGCTGTTCAACGACGGCCTGAACGGCGCAGGGTTCAAGGCTGACGTCCAGTTCGCCAACGGCGGCGTTTCGGAGCAGCAGAACCAGATCAGCGCCATGGTTACCAAGGGCGCCAAGGTCATCATCGTAGGCGCCATCGACGGTTCCCAGCTGGGTACCCAGCTCAAGCAGGCCAAAGACGCAGGCGCCACCATCATCGCCTACGACCGCCTCCTGCTGAACACCGCCAACGTGGACTACTACGTGGCCTACGACAACTTCAAGGTCGGCGTTCTCCAGGGCCAGGCCCTGCTGGACGGACTCAAGGCCAAGAAGCCGGCTGGCCCT
Organism: Pseudarthrobacter niigatensis; assembly: GCF_030812615.1. NCBI lineage: Bacteria > Bacillati > Actinomycetota > Actinomycetes > Micrococcales > Micrococcaceae > Pseudarthrobacter > Pseudarthrobacter niigatensis. Next base: position 116,697 of record NZ_JAUSTB010000008.1, read on the forward strand.
TACAACATCGAACTGTTCGCCGGGTCCCCCGACGACGCCAACGCCAAGGTGTTCTTCAACGGTGCCATGAGCGTCCTGAAGCCCAAGATCGACGACGGCACCCTGAAGGTCGTCTCCGGGCAGAACAGCTTCGAGCAGGCCGTGACCCAGGGCTGGAAGGCTGAAAACGCCCAGCGCCGCATGGACACCCTGCTCAGCGGCAGCTACACCACCGCCAACGTGGACGGCGTCCTCTCCCCGAACGACACCCTGGCCCGCGCGATCCTGACCTCGGTCAAGGCTGCCGGCAAGCCGATCCCGGTTGTCACCGGCCAGGACTCCGAGGTTGAGTCGGTCAAGTCGATCATGGCAGGCGAGCAGTACTCCACCATCAACAAGGACACCCGCAAGCTGGTTGAGCACGCCATCACCATGGTCAAGGACCTGCAGGCCGGCAAGAAGCCCGAGGTCAACGACGACAAGTCCTACAACAACGGCAACAAGGTGGTTCCCGCCTACCTGCTGGAGCCAGTCATCGTGACCTCCGCCAACGTAAAGACCGCCTACACGGACGATCCCGTACTCGGCCCGATCACTAAGTAATACCGACAGGCAAAGCCGGCTCCCGCCGGCGAACGGAAAGCCCGGTCCTTCAAAAGGACCGGGCTTTCCTGCGTCCTGCCCCAGCAGCAACACCCTTCACAGGCCAGGCACAGGTGTGGCCGGATTCCCGCACAGGATGCCCGGCGAGGGTTGATGCGAAGCCGGCCCCACGCGCCGGCACCTGAGTCCTAGGAGTAACGTGAGCGTCCTTGCCCGAAGCGTAGGCAATGCCTTCAGAAACAAGGTCCGCACCGCAGCAGTCGTAGCGGTGCTGGCCGTCGCCATTGGCCTGGCCCTGGCCATGCTGGTGGCGAACCAGGCGGTCGGAGCGAAGGTGCAGGAGCTCAACGCCTCCGTCGGCACCGTCCTGACCGTCAACCCCGCCGGAGGGCAAGGCTTCGAGGGCGGCGGTGAACCCCTCACAGCCGACCAGGCAGCCACCGCCGCCGGCGTGCCGAACGTCAGCGCCGTCGTCGGGACCTCCTCCCTGAGGCTGAGGAACGCGGAGGCAGACGCGGCACAGGCGGCCGCAGGCGGGACCGGCCAGGCCGGGCCGGGCGGCCAGACCGGACAGGGCGGCCCCGGTGGCCAGGCTGCGGCCACCCTGACCACCAGCCTCACCGCTGCGGTGGATGCCGGCACCCTGGGCAACCGCAACCAGCAGGCCAATGGAACCACCGGGTCCACCGGCACCACCCAGCAGCCCGTCCGCTCGCTGCCGATCACCGCCACGGGCATCGGCGCCGAGGTGGACACCACCGGCAAAGCCCTGAACATTACCCAGGGCACCGGACTGGGCGACTACTCGGCAGCCTCCACCGGGGCTCTGCTGGGAACCACCCTGGCGGAGAAGAACGGCCTCTCCGTCGGCTCCAGCTTCACCATCAATGACCAGGCCTACACGGTGACCGGACTGTTCGACGCCGGAACGGCCTTTGGCAACAACGCTGTTTACGTCACACTCCCCACGGCCCAAACACTCGCGGGGACGCCCGGTGAGCTGTCCAGCATGATCGTCACGGTCAATTCAATGGATAACGTCGCCACCGCCAAGGCTGCCCTGCAGGCCGCGCTCGGCACCGGCAAGGCGGACGTTACCCAGGGACAGAACCTGCAGACCGCAGTCAGCTCCCTTGACAGCGTCAAGAACATCTCCTTCATCGCCTTTGTCGCCGCGCTGGGCACCGCCGGGCTGATCATCCTGCTCATCATGGTGATGCTGGTCCGCGAGCGCCGCCGCGAAATCGGTGTCCTGAAGGCCATTGGCGCACCCAACCGCACCATCGGCCTGCAGTTCGTCCTCGAAGCGCTGGTCCTCGCGGCCCTGGGCAGCGCAGTGGGGGCAGCGATCGCATCCTTCGCCAGCGGCGGCATCGCCTCGGCCCTGATCAGCAGTAACTCCACGGCCACCGCCGGCCGCAACTTCCCGGCCGCCGCGGGTGGGGTAAGCGTCCGCGGCACCCAGGGCGGACCCTTCGGCGGCGCCTCCCAGCTGCTGAACTCGGTCACCGCGAGCGCGTCCCCGGAGGTGATCGCCGGCGGAATCGCTGCCGTATTCGGCGTCGCCATCATCGGCGCCCTGATCCCCGCGCTGCTTACCGCGCGCATCCGTCCCATCGAAGTCCTGCGAGGAGAATAGCCATGATTGAAGTCAAGAACCTGGTCCGCACCTTCAACTCCGGTGACCGCACCATCAAGCCGGTCAACGATGTCAGCTTCGTCCTGGAACAGGGCACCCTCGCCTCGATCGTGGGCAAGAGCGGAAGCGGCAAAAGCACCCTGCTGTCCCTCCTTGGTGCGCTGGACAAGCCCACCAGCGGGGACGTCGTCGTCAACGGCGTTAGCCTGGCCAATCTGCCGGACAGCAAGCTGACGGAATACCGGCGCCGGGACATCGGGTTCGTATTCCAGCAGTTCAACCTGATCCCCAACCTGTCCGCCGTAGACAATGTCATGCTGCCCATGGAATTCGCCGGAAAACGGAAGTCCGACAGGCTGGAGCGGGCCAAAGGACTGCTGGAACAGGTGCAGCTTGATCCGTCCAAGCACGACCGGCGGATCAACAGGCTCTCCGGCGGCGAGCAGCAGCGCGTGGCCATTGCCCGCGCCTTGGCCAACGAGCCGAAGCTGATCCTGGCGGACGAGCCCACCGGCAACCTGGATGAGCAGACGGGTGACCACATCATCGAACTCCTCAGCTCGCTGAGCCGCGATCACAACACCACCATCCTGGTGGTCACCCACGACAGGGTCCTGGCAAACAAGACCGACCGCCGGTTCCGGCTGCAGCAGGGCAAGCTGACGGAAGAGCCGGTCCGGGGACGGACCGCCGTCGCCGCCAGCGCCTGACCCACGGAAGAGGGCCAAGGGCAGGGGCTTGCGCTCCAGCCCTTGGCCCCCTTTTCTTTGAACTACCACCCGCCGCAGGTTCTCCACTCCTGCGGTGCCGCTGTGACAGGATGGCTGCTATGAGCGCTCCCATCGCCACACCATGGCTTTCCACGCAGCCTGACCGGGATCCCCGGACCGCCACCGGGACTCCCCTGCGCTGGGGAATCATCGCAACGGGCAGCATCGCCCGCGCCGTCTCCCAGGATCTGGCACTGCTTGAAGATGCCGAGCTCTATGCGGTCAGTTCAAGGGCGCAGGACACCGCGGATGCTTTTGCTGTGGCGTACGACTTCGCAAAGGCCTACGGGGACGACGGCGGGGTGCCCGGCTACCAGCGGCTGCTCGCCGATGACGCGGTGGACGTTGTCTACGTCGCCACGCCGCATGCGCAGCACCACGGGATGGTCCTGGCCGCACTGAACGCGGGCAAGCACGTCCTGTGCGAGAAGACCTTCACGATCAACGCCCGGGAAGCGGCCGAGCTCATCGAGGTTGCGCGCAGCCGGAAGCTTTTCCTGATGGAGGCGGTCTGGAGCCGGTTCCTGCCGTCGATGCAGCGCGCTTTCGAGATTGCGGCGTCCGGCGAGCTGGGCGATATCCACTGGGTCACCGCAGATCTGGGATTCCCGGCACCCTACTCCCCCACGGCCAGGTTGTGGGCGCGGAAGGACGGCGGGGGTGCACTGCTGGATCTGTCCGTCTACCCGCTGCTCTGGGCGCTGGGCACGCTTGGCTTCCCGCAGACCGTCAGCGCCACGGGCTTCGTCAACGACGACGGCGTCGATGCACAGAACGCCCTGAGCCTTGGCTACGGCCACGCCGCCCAGGTCCAGCTCACCTCCTCCCTGCTGGCCCACGGACCCCGCACTGCCACGGTGGCCGGCGGCCTGGGCTTCCTGCAGAGCGTGGGTTCCATCAACAATCCCAGCGAACTGGTCATCGCCAAGGGGTGGGAGGACCGCCGCACGGAAAGCTTCGACGTCGTGGGAAAGGGCTACGCCTACGAGCTCCGCGAGGTGATGAGGTGTGTCCAGCAGGGGCTGACCGAAAGCCCGGTCATGCCCCTCGAAGACACCTTGAACACCATGCGCCTCTTCGACGGTGTCCGCGCGCAACTCGGAGTGACCTACCCCAACGACAGGCACTAGCGGGACCGCCAAAGGTTGGATACGACGGCGACAGGCAGCTTTTGCCCGACAATAAAGGCCCTGAATATCCGCTTTTTCCATTGGCAGTTTCTGCATCCATTGCAGGTATTAGTAATTTCCCTTGACTGAATGCTGGACTTCAGGCGATAAGCAGTCTTAGCATTTAGGCAGCATCGATTGCGCCGGTCACTGGGGGGTGGTACGCATGGCTCGTAGTAGTTCGCCATGGCGTGCCCTGCGACCGGTACTTCTTGCCGGAGCGGCAGCAGCCACATGGTTGACCCTTTCCTCAACGCCTGCAACCGCCGACACAGGTCCTGATTCCTCCTCCCCGCTCGGCGCCCACACCAGTTCGGTGTCCTCCCTGGGCCAGGATCTTGCGGCCACGGTTTCACCGGTTCCTGCCGGCTCAGCGGACGGCCCGGCCGCGTCCCCTGGGCTGCTGCAGCCTGTCGTAACGCCTGTTTCCGGCCTGACGGACAACCTGATTGCCGCCGTTCCCGTGGTGGACCAGGTGGTTCCGGCCGGAACTGTTTCCGGGGTTTCCGCTCCCCTTGTTGAGGTGGCCGACACCGTGGCAGCGGGTGTGGCCCGGGAACTTACAGCCCCTGCAGCAGAGGCTCTTCCGGTCCTTGAGCCGGCGCTCCAACCGGTTTCAGATCTTCTGAACGGCGCTGTTTCGTTGCCCGCCCCGCCCTTGGATGACGTTCAGGTGGACGTTCCTGGCGTACTGGCCCCTGCTCCCGCGGGGGACCAGCCCTCAGCCGTGGAAGAAGCTCCGGATGCCACGGATACGGCCACAGAATCCGGCCAGGCGGTTGAGGCGCCGTCCACGGCCTCGGACGCAGGCACCCTGGCCAACACGGCATTCCCGCACGCTGGGGTCTTCGAGACCCTCGGCTCCATAGCGGAGCAGCCGCTGGCCGTCGACCCGTTGCCCGTTCCTGCCCAGGCTCCCGCAGCCCCGGCGCCCGGCACAGGCAGCAGCGGTTCATCAGGCGGCACGTCAGCAGCCGCCGCATGGCTCAACCCCATCTACTTCGACTTTGAAGGGGCTGGCGCTGTCCGCGCCGAACGGTCCCCCGGGCACATCCCCTCGCCGGTGTCATTCGACCCCGGCTCTTCTCCTGACTAGTTGATGCCCCCTGCCTCCCACGGGCAGCACGCGGCTCTACGGGCGGCTGTCCAGCCCCCGGACACTCAACTATTCCAGGAGTAAACACCATGAACTGCACACTTCGCAGGGGGCTGCTGAGCACCCTCTTTGCCGGCGGCCTCCTGGCCTTCGGCTGCGCCACCGCCAATGCGGCGGACGCCACCAGCGGGACGGACCTCTCCGCCTCCGCCCTCATCTCGGCGGCGGCACCCGCTGACTCGACGTCGTTGGGCCTGCTGGGTGACCCAACGCCGGCCGGATCAACAGGTGTCGCCGCCGCAGTGGATGTCAACCTGGGGCTGGGGACTGTGGCCGCCACTGATCCCGCTACCACCGGCGCCACCGACCTGGCAGCCGCAGCGGACGTCAACCTGGGGCTGGGGGCTGTGGCTGCCACAGATCCCTCAACCAACGGCACCACCGACCTGGCCGCCGCAGCAGACGTCAATCTCGGACTCGGCAACGTCACAACCACCGACCCCGCAACCAACGGCACCACCGACCTGACCGCCGCAGCCGACCTCAATCTCGGACTCGGCAACGTCACAACCACCGACCCCGCAACCAACGGCACCCCCGACCTGACCGCCGCAGCCGACCTCAATCTCGGACTCGGCAACGTCACAACCACCGACCCCGCAACCAACGGCACCCCCGCCCTGGCCGCCGCAGCCGACCTCAATCTCGGACTCGGCAACGTCACAACCACCGACCCCGCAACCAACGGCACCCCCGCCCTGGCCGCCGCAGCGGACCTCAATCTCGGCCTCGGCAACGTCACAACCACCGACCCCGCAACCGGCACCGGAACCACGGCGGACCTCGCCACCGACGCCAACGTGGACCTTGGTGCAGGTGTAGGCGCCGGAACCGCAGGCAACGGCGGCCCCGATGCTGTCGCCGATCTCAGCATTGACCTGGGGATCGGGCTCAGCGGTGACAACACCACGGTCACTCCGGGGACCTCGGATCCGGGTACCACCGCCCCGGGTGACGGCACCACCGGTGACACTGGCACCCCTGACCCCGGCACGGACAACAGCACCGGCAACGGCACCACGAGCGATGACCCCACCGACGGATCCGGGACCACAGGCGTCGACGGCTTCACGGCAGCACCGGCCGGTTCCAGCGCAGTCAGCGGGGCAATCGCCCCTGTGACGGCGCCACGGGCTGCCACCACCAATGGCAACCCGGCGGCCGGTACCGCCACCGGGGCCCACGCGGCCCTCGCCAACACGGGCTGGGACGGATCGCTGGTTCCCCTGGCCCTGCTGCTCCTGGCCGCCGGGATCCTGGTGCTCCGCAGGCGCAAGGTTTCGTAGCGGCCAACCACAGAAAGATACGTGCCCGCACCTGTGCGCCTGAAGCGGCAGCACGCAGCGGGCTGGCGGAAGGAGGTCAGCAAGCCCGAAACGAATTACCTGCATAAAACATGTCATCAGCACACATGTCCTTGTAGCCGATGGTCCGGCGGCGAATGTGTTCGAAAATCGCCGCCGGGCCGTCGGCGTGCCCGACGGCGAAAGCCTAGGTCAATCGCCGGTTCCGCCCCACCGCCCGTATAATTTGAGGTACGACAGTGCCGCAGCGCACCGGGAGGAACGGTCATGGTGGCGGAATCGCCTAGCTCCATCAAGAATGAAGTGGTCGGCGGTCGTTACCGTTTGGGTGAGGTCGTAGGCCGTGGCGGAATGTCGTCGGTGTACTGTGCGCGGGACGAAAACCTGGGCCGCGATGTGGCTTTGAAGCTCTTCGCCCCTCAGGCCCCGGACGCGGACGAGCTCAAGCGGCAGGAAGCCGAAATCCAGCTCCTGGCAACGCTCAACCACCCGGGCTTGGTGACACTTTTCGATGCGGGCATCGATGACCGTATTCCGGATGAGCCCCGGCCGTTCCTGACCATGGAACTGGTGGAGGGCCAGGACCTTCGCAGCCGCATCCGCCACAGCACGGTTCCGTTGGAGGAACTGGCCGTCATCGGCGCCGGCATCGCCGATGCCCTGGCCTACGTGCACGGGCTGGGCATCATCCACCGCGACATCAAACCGGGCAACATCCTCCTGGTCCAGATCCGGCCCGGTGAGCCGATTCGGCCCAAGCTCACGGATTTCGGCATCGCGAGGATTGTGGATTCCACCCGGCTTACGGCTACGGGAACCATGGTTGGCACCGCCGCCTACCTCAGCCCGGAGCAGGCCCTGGGCAAACCCTTGTCGTCGGCCACGGACATTTATTCTTTGGGACTGGTGCTGCTCGAATGCATCAAAGGCACCGTGGAATACCCCGGCAGTGCCGTGGAGTCGGCGGTTGCCCGGCTCCACCGGGCCCCGGAAATTCCCGACGACGTCCCCTCCGAATGGGCCGGCCTGATCCGTTCCATGACCGCCATCGAGCCGCTGGAACGGCCGGCCGCCGCTGACATTGAATCGGCGCTGCGCCAGGCGCTGGTCTCCCCCGCGTCGACGCCGGGAGAACTGGCGCCGGAAACAACTCGTGTACTGCCGGCCATGCCCTTCCACCCTCCCTCCATTACCGCAGAGGAATCGGTGGAAGACGTTCGGGAGGCCGCGGCGGCACCCAGGACTACAGATCCTGCCCCCGGAACAGAGGCTGGCAAGTCCGCTGCAAAGCCGCGCCTCACCCGGAGCCGGCGTATCTGGCTGGCCGTGGTGGTGGGTGTCCTGGTGGTTGCCGCAGCCGCCGCTGCGGTGCTGATGAGCATCTCCGCCCGCCCGGCCGACGTCGTCCCTTATCCCACCGTGACCGGCGTCCTGGGTGACCATCTGCAGGAACTCCAGAAGAGCGTGGCGCCGTGATCCTGAGGCAGGCCCCGGCGGCCCGGCTGCTGCTGGCCTGCGCCGCGGCTGCGCTGGCGGCGGCCCTGCTCAGTGCCTGCGCCGCGCCCGGGGCCGGGCTGCAGCGCGAGGCCGCAACCCAGCTCCAGGCACGGGTACTTGAAGTAACCCAGGCGTCGTCCCAAAACGATCCCGCAGCCGCGCTGAAGGCACTCGAGGGTTTGGAGGCGGACCTTTCCGCGGCCCAGGCCAAGGGCCAGGTTTCCGAGGAGAGGCGCCGCAGCATCACCACCGTGGCGACGGCTGTCCGGGCAGACCTCAACGAAGCCATCAGCGCGCAGGCAGCGGCCGGGAAAGCTGCCGAAGACGCCCGGATCGCAGCCAGCCAGGCAGCACAGGCTTCTTCACCCGCGCCTGGCCCCGCCTCGCAGCCAGCCCCCGCGCCGGCACCGGCGCAAGGAAACTCTTCGGGCAACGGCAAGGATGCAGGGCAGAACAACAGCGACAAGGGCAAGGGCAAGAACTAGGTCCGCCTCCAGCAGGCAGCAAAGCAAAAAAGAAGCGGTGCTCCGGTGAAAAACCGGAGCACCGCTTCTTTCTGCCGGAACGGCAGGTGCTAGGCCAGGCTGGCGATGACCTTGTTCAGCGTGGCGGAAGGACGCATCACGGATGAAGCCTTGGCATCATCCGGGCGGTAGTAGCCTCCGATGTCCACGGGTGAGCCCTGGACCTCGGCCAGCTCGCCCACGATGGTTTCCTCCTTGGAGGAAAGTTCGTTGGCGACCGTGCTGAACGCGGCGGCCAGGTCGGCGTCGTCGGTCTGCTTGGCCAGTTCCTCTGCCCAGTAGCGGGCCAGGAAGTAGTGGCTGCCACGGTTGTCCAGCTCGCCGGCGCGGCGGCTCGGGGACTTGTTCTCCAGCAGGAACGTGCCGGTGGCGCGGTCCAGGGTGTCGGCCAGGACCTGTGCGCGTGCGTTGCCGGTGGTGGTGGCCAGGTGCTCGAAGCTCACGGCCAGGGCCAGGAACTCACCCAGGCTGTCCCAGCGCAGGTGGTTTTCCTTCAGCAGCTGCTGGACGTGCTTGGGGGCGGATCCGCCGGCGCCGGTCTCGAAGAGTCCGCCTCCGTTCATCAGCGGAACAACCGAGAGCATCTTGGCGCTGGTGCCCAGTTCCAGGATGGGGAACAGGTCCGTGAGGTAGTCGCGGAGCACGTTGCCCGTGACGGAGATGGTGTCCTCGCCCTTGCGGATGCGCTCGAGGGTGAAGGCGGTGGCCTTGACCGGCGACATGATCTGCAGGTCCAGGCCCTCGGTGTCGTGGTCCTTCAGGTACTCGTTGACCTTGGCGATGAGGTTGGCGTCGTGTGCACGCTCCTCATCCAGCCAGAACACGGCGGGGGTCTGCGAGGCGCGGGCGCGGGTGACGGCCAGCTTGACCCAGTCGCGGATGGGTGCGTCCTTGGTCTGGCAGGCACGCCAGATGTCACCGACGGAAACTTCGTGTTCCAGCAGGACGTTGCCGTTGCCGTCAACGATCTGCACCTTGCCGGCTTCCTGGATTTCGAACGTCTTATCGTGGCTGCCGTATTCCTCAGCGGCCTGCGCCATGAGGCCCACGTTCGGGACGGTGCCCATGGTGGTGGGGTCGTAGGCGCCGTTGGCGCGGCAGTCGTCGATGACCACCTGGTAGATGCCGGCGTAGGAGCTGTCCGGCAGAACGGCGAGGGTGTCGGCTTCCTTGCCGTCCGGGCCCCACATGTGGCCGGAGGTGCGGATCATGGCCGGCATGGAGGCGTCCACAATGATGTCGGAGGGCACGTTCAGGCTGGTGATGCCCTTGTCGGAGTCCACCATGGCCAGCGCGGGTCCGTCTTCCAGGCCCTTCTTGATCAGGCTCTGCACGCCCTCGCGGACATCCGCCGGCAGGTCCTCGAGGCTGCTCAGGATGGCTGCGAGACCGTTGTTGGGGCTGATGCCGGCGGCGGAAAGCTGCTTGCCGTAGGTCTCAAACAGCTCGGAGAAGTATGCCTTCACCACGTGGCCGAAGATGATGGGGTCCGAGACCTTCATCATGGTGGCCTTCAGGTGGGCGGAGAACAGCACGCCCTCTTCCTTGGCGCGGGCAACCTGGGCCTTGAGGAACTCGTCCAGTGCGGCGGCGCGCATCACGGTTCCGTCGATTACTTCACCGGCCAGGACGGGGAACGCCTTCTTCAGGACCTTGACCGAGCCGTCCTCGCGGACCAGCTGGATGGCGATGGTGCCGTCGGCCTCGATGACCACGGACTTCTCGTTGGAGCGGAAGTCGTCCTGGCCCATGGTGGCCACGTTGGTCTTGGAGTCCGCGGTCCAGGCGCCCATGGAGTGCGGGTTCTGGCGGGCGTAGTTCTTGACGGACAGCGGAGCGCGGCGGTCCGAGTTGCCTTCGCGCAGGACCGGGTTCACGGCGGAGCCCTTGATCTTGTCGTAGCGCGAGCGGATGGCGGTCTCCTCGTCCGAGGAGGGGTTGTCCGGGTAATCCGGCAACGCGTAGCCCTGGCCCTGCAGCTCTGCAATGGCGGCCTTCAGCTGCGGGATGGACGCGCTGATGTTGGGCAGTTTGATGATGTTGGCTTCCGGCGTCTTCGCCAGCTCACCGAGTTCAGCAAGGGCGTCACCGATCTGCTGCTCGGGGGTCAGGTAGTCACCGAAGACGGCGATGATGCGGCCGGCGAGCGAAATGTCGCGGGTCTCCACCTCCACACCTGCTGTCGAAGCGAACGCCTCGATGATGGGCAGGAACGAATAGGTAGCCAGCATCGGCGCTTCGTCGGTGTGGGTGTAGATAATCTTGGACATGCGCGGGCGTCTCCCTGTGGGTCGGCTTGGTTGTGAAAAATCGGTCTATTTCACCATGTACAACTTACCTGAGGACCCGGCTTTGAACCGTACCCGGGTCCCAGCGTTACCCCGGCGGTGAGCAGGATTACAGCGATGGAGAACGGCCGACGACGGCACTGGGCCCGGGTGCCGGGGCCAACGTTCTGCATACGGTGCGGGTGGGGCGGGGAAAAGGGTGACCGGCAGCTATTGATACCTCACTACTGTGTACAAACTTGCCCGGTGACGATAAGTTCGCTACGTCACTCCCGCCCCAGGGCCCACCCCCCTTCCAGACAGGACAACAATGACACGCACCAGGTCTCTGGCTTCCGGCCTCCTGACTCTTTCGGCGGCCGCCATGCTCACACTCACTGCTGCCGGTGGCGCCTCCGCCGCCCCGGCGCCGTCGGACGGTAACGAAGCGCCGTCGGTGGCCAGCGTCACGCTCGACGCCGGGGCTGCAGCCGATTACTGGACTCCCGAGCGGATGCAGGGCGCTGTTCCTGGTGACACGCTGGCCGACAAGGCCCTGGAACGCGGCAACCGTTCAAACCCTGCCCTGGTGGAAAAAAGCAAGCCGTCCTCCACCAAGGCCACCAAGGGCAAACCCACGCTTGCCCAGAGCGCGAACCCCGTCTCCCACATCGGCAAGGTCTTCTTCACGCTCGGCGGAACGAACTATGTGTGCTCCGGCAACGCCGTCACCTCGACCAACCGCAGCACTGTGGCAACGGCCGGCCACTGCGTGAATGAAGGCCCGGGCGCGTACGCCACCAACTTCGTCTTCGTCCCCGCGTATGACAACGGGGCAGCCCCTTACGGCAAATGGACCGCCAAAGCCCTGTATGCCCCCACCCAGTGGGCTTCCAACGGCGACATGACGTATGACACCGGCTTCGCCGTGATGAACCCTGATGCCAAGGGGCGGAAGCTGACCGACGTCGTCGGCGGCTCCGGCACTGCCTTCAACCAGGCACGGGGCCTGACCTACACGTCGTACGGCTACCCGGCAGCGGCGCCCTTCAACGGGGAGACCCTCAAGAGCTGCACCGGGACGGCGTCAAATGATTCCAACAACCCCCAGTTCAACACCCAGGGCATTCCCTGCGACATGACCGGCGGTTCCTCCGGTGGTCCGTGGTTCATCGGCAACGGTCCCGATGGCCTGCAGAACTCCATCAACAGCTACGGCTACAACGGCTCCGCAGTGATGTACGGCCCATACTGGGGCTCCGTTATCGAGACGACGTACACCAATGCCGCGAAATCCTAAAGAACCCGCACCGGACCAGGACCCCGTCAGCCACGTGGACTTGAACCAGTCGCCCGAGGAAGTCCTCGAGTACTGGACAGACGAGCGAATGGCGGCGGCGAAGCCCCGGGAGATTCAGCTTCCGGAGCCCGAACCTCCTGCCGGCCAGGACTAAGCCGAAACACAACGACGGCGCCCGTCCCCTATGCAGGGGACGGGCGCCGTCGTCTGTTGAAACCCGGCGGTGGGTATTAGTGGAAGAAGTGGCGGGCTCCCGTGAAGTACATGGTGATGCCCGCAGCGTTCGCTGCTGCGATGACTTCCTCGTCCCGGACAGAACCGCCCGGCTGCACCACGGCGCGGACACCGGCGTCGATCAGGATCTGCAGGCCGTCGGCGAACGGGAAGAACGCGTCCGAGGCGGCCACGGCACCGCGGGCACGCTCAGGTGCGCCGCTCGCATCCGCGTTGGAGGCCCCGCCGGCACCGTCGACGTCGGACTCCACCGTGACGCCCAGCGTGTTGGCCCGCTCCACCGCGAGGCGGCAGGAATCGAGCCTGTTGACCTGGCCCATGCCGATGCCCACGGCAGCGCCGTTGTCGGCAATGAGGATGGCGTTCGACTTCGCGGCCCGGCACGCAGTCCAGGCGAAGGCGAGGTCCGCGAGGGTCTTCTCATCCGCGGCCTCACCGGCGGCGAGGGTCCAGTTGGCGGGGTTGTCGCCGTCGGCGTCCACCTTGTCGCTGACCTGGACCAGCATGCCGCCGGAGACCTGGCGGAACTCCGTGGGGTACCGGCCATATCCCTCGGGCAGGGCCAGCAGGCGGATGTTCTTCTTCTTGGAGAGGATTTCCACCGCCTCAGGCTCGAAGCCGGGTGCGATGACCACCTCGGTGAAGATGTTCTTGACGGTGTTGGCCATGCCGGCGGTCACCGTGCGGTTCGCTGCGATGACGCCGCCGAAGGCGGAGACGGGATCGCAGGCGTGTGCTTTGGCATGGGCCTCGGCGATGGGGTCCGCGGCGTCCTTGGAGCCGACGGCGACGCCGCACGGGTTGGCGTGCTTGATGACGGCGACGGCGGGCTCGCTGAAGTCGTAGGCGGCGCGCAGGGCGGCGTCGGCGTCAACGAAGTTGTTGTAGCTCATGGCCTTGCCGTGCAGCTGGTCCGCCTGGGCGATGCCCACCGGGGCGGCCTTGTCCACATACAGGGCCGCCTGCTGGTGCGGGTTCTCGCCGTAGCGGAGGACCTCGGAGCGCTCCAGGGACAGGCCGGCGTAGGCAGGCCAGTCGATGACGCCGTCGCCGTCCTCGTCCAGGAACTGGCTGGCGGTCCAGGTGGCCACTGCATTGTCGTAGGCGGCGGTGTGGGCGAAGGCCTTGGCGGCGAGGCGGCGGCGGGTTTTCAGGTCGAAGCCGCCTTCCGCTGCGGCCTCCACCACCTGGCCGTAGAAGGACGGGTCCACCACGATGGCGACGGCGGCGTGGTTCTTCGCGGCCGACCGGACCATGGCGGGGCCGCCGATATCGATCTGCTCCACGACGTCGTCCTGCGCGGCACCGGACTTGACGGTTTCCACGAACGGGTAGAGGTTCACCACCACCAGGTCGAAGGCTTCGATGTCCATGCTGGCGAGGGTTTCCATGTGCGCCGGGACGCGGCGGTCCGCCAGGATGCCACCGTGGACGCGCGGGTGCAGGGTCTTGACGCGGCCGTCCAGCATCTCGGGCGAACCGGTGACTTCCTCAACCTCCTGCACGGGAATACCCGCGGCGGCGATCTTCTTGGCCGTGGAGCCCGTGGAGACGAGCTTCACGCCCGCTGCGTGCAGGCCCGAGGCGAGCTCCTCCAGACCGGTTTTGTCGTAAACCGAGATCAGAGCCCGGCGGATGGGTACACGGTCAATGGATACGCGCTCATGCTGCGTGAAGCTCACAAATGTCTCCGTCTTATCTCGCGGAACAGGGCCGCGGTTGGTGGGGATACGGCCAGTTTATCGCGAAGGCAACGGTTACCCCCTGTGGGCTCCGGAGTGTGAACTTCCGCGGGCCCGGATAGAGTCTTCAGCAGGAGGCGGCGATGAATACTTACACCACTGTGCCCAGCGGCGAACAGGTGGTCCAGGAACTGCCCTGGCGATGGAAAGTCCAGGGCAGGATCTTCCTGATCGGGGGCCTCGGATTCATGTTCGACGCCTGGGATGTAACCCTGAACGGCATCCTGATTCCGCTGCTGTCCAAGCACTGGTCGCTGTCCGCAGGGGAAGCGGCCTGGGTAGGCACGGCGAACCTGATCGGCATGGCGCTGGGTGCCTTCATCTGGGGAACCATTGCGGACACCTTGGGGCGGAAGAAGGCATTCACCGCCACGCTGCTGCTCTTCTCCGTGTTCACTGTCCTCGGTGCGTTCGCCCCCGATTTCGTCTGGTTCTGCGTGTTCCGGTTCATGGCCGGGTTTGGTCTGGGCGGCTGCATCCCCGTGGATTACGCACTGGTGGGCGAGTTCACCCCGCGGAAACAGCGCGGCAAGGTGCTCACTGCCATGGACGGCTGGTGGCCGGTAGGCGCGGCTCTCGCCGGGTTCGTCTCGGCCGGCCTGGTGGCCCTCTACGGCGACTGGCGCCTGACCATGCTGGTGATGGTGCTGCCCGCCCTGCTGGTCTTCTGGATCCGGCGGAGCGTGCCGGAGTCTCCACTGTTCCTGATCCGGAAGGGCCGCAGGGAAGAAGCGGCCAAAATCATTGACGGCCTGGTGGAGGCCACCGGGGCGGAACCGCGCGCGTACAGCCTTCCCGACGCCCGGGATGTCCCACGGCTTTCCGCCGGCAGCGCCTGGACCCAGCTGCGTTCGGTATGGCAGTTCAACTGGAAGATCACCGCCGCCGCCTGGTCCCTGTTCTTCAGCATCCTGCTGGTGTACTACCTGTCCCTGACGTGGATGCCCAGGATCCTCATCGGTGCCGGCTTCGCCGAGTACAAAGCGTTCGTCACCACGGCGTCCATGGCCGCCGTCGGCTTCCTGGGCGTGGTGGTGGCCGCCCTCCTGGTGGAGCGGGTGGGGCGCAAGTGGATCCTTGCCATCACCGGTCCGTTGTCCGCGCTGACCCTGGTGATCGTGGCATTCGTGGTGGACATCCCCACGGCCGCGGTGTTCTGGCTGCTGGTGTTCGGGTTCGTGGTGCAGGTAGCCATTCCGGTGCTCTACGCCTACGTGTCCGAGCTCTATCCCACGGAATTGCGGGGCACCGGGTTCGGTTGGGCGTCCACATTTTCCCGGCTGGGTGCAGGGTTTGGACCGCTGGTCTTCGCCAACTACTTCTGGCCGGAACTCGGGCTGGCCACTTCCTTCGCCCTGGCCGGCGCCCTGGTGCTGGCCTCCGTGCTGTGGATGGCGTTCTTCTCCCCGGAAACCCGCCGGGCCCGCCTGCAGTAGCCGTTTGTCGCGACGCCCTTATTCATTTTTGACGCGCATGTTCCCCTGCGCGCACAGTATGTACGCCGCGAAAACGGCATATGTGCGTCGAAAAGGAGAGTGCGCATCGAAAAGGAGAGTGCGCGTCGACGGCGGCCTACGCGGCGGAATATTCCGGGTCCGCGGCGAGGGCGGCCAACGTGGAAACCAGGAGCCGGCGCTCCACCACCTTGATGCGTTCGTGCAGGGTTTCCTCGGTGTCCGCGTCCTCGATGGCCACAGCTTCCTGGGCAATGATGGGGCCGGTGTCCACGCCGGCGTCGGCCCAGTGCACGGTGCAACCGGTGACCTTGACGCCGTAGGCCATGGCGTCGCGGACGCCGTGGGCGCCTGGAAAAGCAGGGAGCAGCGCGGGGTGTGTGTTGAGGTACCTGCCGTTGAACGCGTCGATGAAATCGGGGCTGACAATCCGCATGAACCCGGAGGACACCACAACGTCCGGCGAGTAGGCGGCGACGGCCCTGGCCAGCGCGGCGTTCCAGTCGGTACGGTCCGGGTAGGCCTTGAAGTCCACCACAAAGGTGGGGATGCCGGCGGCAGCGGAGCGTTCGACGCCGTAGGTTCCTTCGCGGTCGGCGCCCACCGCCGCGATTTCCACATCGAGCTCCCCCGCTTTGACGGCGTCGATAACTGCCTGGAGGTTGGACCCGGTGCCGGAGACGAGGACGACGATACGCATTGGTCCAGCTTAGGTGCAGGCTCGCGTACGCTGGAAAACATGAACAGCGAACCGGGCCGGGCCGGGCGGCAGCAGGCCAGGCCCCCGCTCAGCGAGGCAGCGAAAGCCTCCCTCGCCAAGACCCACACCCTGTTCAGGACGTTCGTGGTGACGGTACTCGGCGCGTTCTTCGTGTACCAGCTGGACGTGGGCTACCTGTGGCTGACAAGCCTGCTCACCTTGGCGAGCCTGGTCCTGGGCATAGTCCTGCTGGTCCGGTCCATCCGGTTGAAGGAATCCAGGCTGGTCCTTGTGGGCACCATTTCCGGGCTGGTGGTGGCAGCCGTGATGGTGCTGCTGATCGTCACCACCTTGGTCCTGTTTGACCAGGTGCGCGAGTACCAGGCCTGCCTGGGCCGGGCGCTGACGGACCGGGCCACCCAGGCGTGCATGGTGCAGCTCCAGGACGTCCTGCCCGCCAGGATTCCCTAGCCCCGGGGCGGTCCTAGTGGACCAGTTCCCCTTCGCGATCGGCCGCCCCGGCCTTCTCCCTTTCCAGCCAGGGTCCTGCCGCGTAGCCAATGACCACGCCGGCGGCCACCTCCGCAGCCACCCATAGGGCCGTCCACAGCGGGTCAGGACCGATTGCGGTCAGGCGCCCCAGTCCTGCTGACCCCCGCGCAATCCAGGCCAGGCCCATCACCAGCAGCCCGGC
This sequence comes from Pseudarthrobacter niigatensis, assembly GCF_030812615.1. Taxonomy (NCBI): domain Bacteria; kingdom Bacillati; phylum Actinomycetota; class Actinomycetes; order Micrococcales; family Micrococcaceae; genus Pseudarthrobacter; species Pseudarthrobacter niigatensis. Next base: position 133,729 of record NZ_JAUSTB010000008.1, read on the forward strand.
GGCCAGCCCCGCGAGCACCCCGAGGACAAGGGTGGAGACGGTGGCGGTGAACCAGCGGGCGTGGACCTTGATGGCGAGCCACTCGTCAAAGTGGTTTTCCCCCTCCCGCAGGAACCACCACCCCGCCATGACGCCCGCCAGCACGGGAACTAGCAGGGCGACGACGGCGTAGTCCAGGGATCCTGACGGGATGGCGGCCAGGACAGGAATGGATGGGAGCGGCCCGACTGCGGTGCCCAGCGCACCTGCCTGGGATCCGGCCCCCAGGGCAAAGCCGGCTCCTGACGTCCACGCAAGCGCGAAGACCACAAGGTTGGGCAGGAAGCCCAGCTGCGCGATGGTGAGGGCGGCGCCTCCCACCGGGCCGGCGTCGAGCGCTTCATACACGGACACCACCAGGTTCCAGTGGATGAACAGATCGACCGCCAGCAGCGCAGCGGCCAGGGTAAGGGCGGATGCGACGGCGACAAAGCCTGCCTTCGCCGCGGAGGCGAAGTAGGATCCGGCCCATCGGGAATGCTGGCTGGTGCGGGAGATCCAGTCCACCGCGTCGACGCCGATGAGCCGGCTCCAGGACCCTGCTTCCCTTCGTGCACCGACCACCATGCCGAGGCCGAACGGGACCAGGGGAACCAGTATGGCGTACCAAAGGTTGATGACAACGTCGCTGCTGCGGCAGACGAACCCGGTGGCCGCACCGAACGCCGCATAGACTGCCCACGAGCCCAGCAGGGCCTGCCACAACTGGTCCGTATAGGAGGCCCGTGCGAGCCTCCGGCCTGCGCGCCACGCCAGGAGGAACGGGATCAGGGTCAGGCCCAGGGGAATCAGGCTCAGCGTGCCGGATCCGCCGTGGGTGGCGGTCGCCGGTCCTGCGCCGGCAAGCTCCAGCGGCACCCCGTGGACCAGGAGCCAGGACTGCCCTGCCAGGCGTGCCAGCACCTCGAACTGCCCGTTCTGGAAACCCGCGGTGGCCCAGACTGCCACGATGGGCGCCACGACCACCAGCGCCGAGATGATGGCCGCCTGCGCCGCTTCAAGGGCACCCTGCAGCCACAACGGCATGGGAAGGCCACGGTCTCCGGTCTGATCAGCGCGCAGTTTCATCGTGTTCCATGGTGTCACGCCGGGTGCGCCGCGTCCGCGAACGACAGGCTCGCGGGCGCCACCGATCAATATCCAAATGCCCGGCTGTCCGGCGCTTTTTGCCCTGCCCCGCCGTAAAATTGTTAGAAACCAACACCCGCCTGCCCGCAGGGGCATCCTGCGATTTCTGCTGGCCGTGGGCGTGAACCCGACCAGCCGCTTGCCCGGATACCGTCAACCGGGAAAACAGGAGCCGCGAATGAGAGATGAACCGTAAGTTCTGAAGATATTCGTCCTACTGGCTGGTGCAGTTGCCGCTTTCAGCGCGGCTGCACCAGCGCTTTAAACGGTGCGGCGCCGGGAGCCTCCAACCAGGCTCCCGGCGCCGTTCACCGAATCAGGCCCGCCGCTCCAGCCAGCCGGCCCTGCGGACTTGGCGGGGACAGAGTTCCCCGGTCCGATCAGCGACGCGTGTCGCCGTCCGTTTCGATGTTTTCCTTGCGGACTTCCTCGTTGACCGTGACGTCGTCATGGACTGTCTCTTTGTCCAGCCGGACCCGTTCCACGGGAACAGTCTCTTTCTCCACCACGGGGCGTTCCTCATGCAGGACCACCTCGTGCTCTTCCTCGCTGATGCCCGGGCCGTCCAGCGCGGAGCCGCGGTTGGCGTCCGTGATGGGCTCGCGCTCCACCCGGACTTCTTCACGCTCCACCGGGATGGTCTTGGTGACATTCTCGGTGGTGACGTACTTGCGCAGGCGGGCCCGGCCTGTGGTCTCACGCTCCTTGCCCACGTGCAGCTGTTCCTCGGAGCGGGTCATGGCGTCGTCCGTGGTGGGGCCGGAGGTATCGTGGCCCACGGTCCCGCGAGTGTGGGTGTCCGCGGCGGAAGTGATCCCGGCCGTGGGGGTCCCGGCATTCAGGTCTGCATCGCCCTGGAGGTCGACGTCGCCGGCGGTGTCACGGGTGGCCTCGGTGTACGTCCGTGCGCCGCGGTCGTAGTACGTGTACAGCCGGTCCTCTTCCTCGGGGGTGAGGTGTCCGTCGGCATCAACGCGGGGTGCGTCGTTGACGTGCTCCTTGGTGAAGGGCACCACCAGGTCCTCGCCCTGGTTGTGCGCGCCCTCAACCGGCACGAAGGATTCGGACGTACCGAAGAGGCCGGTCTTAACGGTGACCCAGGTGGGTTCGCCCGTGTCGTCGTCTGCATACAGCTGGCCGATCGAACCGATTTTCGTGCCGTCGGAGCCGACTACGTGGCCGCCCTTGGTGAGCAGGTTTTCAAGGTTTTCCCTGTTGAGCATGACGTCTCCTTGGATTGTCGTTGCACTAGGTCTGCCAGCAGTGGATGGTCCGGACCGGGGCATTCTCCCGTCATCCGGCTTCCGCCCCGGCTGCTTGAGGCTCTGCGCTGACTGCCCCACTACCGTAAGCATGCTTAGCATCAAATGCCAAGCCTACTTAGTAATTTTCTTGGCGGCCGGGGCAGCTGTTCACCCGGCCTTCTCCTCCGGGTAACGCTTTTTCCCCCGCCATTTCAAGGACGGCGCGCACGGTGAAGGGGTGAGGATCGCAATCGTCGCCGAATCATTCCTGCCGTTGATGAACGGCGTTACCCATTCAATCCTTCGGGTCCTGGATCACCTCCAGGAGCGTGGTGACGACGTACTGGTCATCGCCCCGTCAGCGCAGGAGGGAGCCGAGCCGGGCCAGGTCAAAGGGGCGGAAGTCCACCGGCTGCCGGCAGTCCCGCTGGCCGGCTACACGAATGTACGGGTGGCACTGGGAGGTGTGTACCGGGTCAAGCGAATCCTTGCCGAGTACGCGCCGGACGTTGTGCATCTCGCCTCGCCGTTCGTCCTGGGCTGGCGCGCAGCGCAGGCGGCACACCAGCTCGGAATCCCCACGGTGGCGGTCTACCAGACCGAAGTTCCCAGCTATGCGGCCAGGTACGGCGTTCCCTTCCTTGAAAACTGGGCCTGGAACAGGGTGGAGAACATCCACCTGCTGGCCTCACGCACCCTTGTGCCCTCCACGTTCGCGCTGAACCAGTTGCGCGGGCGGGGCATCCCGCGGGTACGGATGTGGCGCCGCGGGGTGGACACCGCCCGGTTTTCGCCGGAAAAGCGCGACGACGGGTGGCGGGCTTCGGTTGCCCCGGACGGTGAACGCATCATCGGGTACGTGGGCAGGCTGGCCATCGAAAAGCAGGTGGAAGACCTTGCCGCCCTCGCCGGCATTCCCAACACCAGGCTGGTGGTGGTGGGCGACGGCCCCCAACGGGCAGCCCTTGAGGCGGCCCTCCCCCAGGCGGTATTCACCGGCTTCCTGGGCGGTGAGGACCTGGCGCGGACGGTGGCATCCTTCGACCTGTTCGTCCATCCGGGTGAGTTCGAAACCTTCTGCCAGACCATCCAGGAGGCCATGGCGTCAGGTGTTGCGGTGGTGGCCACGGGCCGGGGCGGACCACTGGACCTGGTGGAGAATTCACGCACCGGCTGGCTCTACGAACCGGGTGACCTGTCCGCCATGCGCGCCCGGGTGCAGGACCTGATGGGCGACGACGCCAAACGCCGCGCCTTCGCAGCCGCGGCCCACGCCTCGGTCCAGGAGAGGACCTGGCCGGCGCTTTGCACGGAACTGGTACAGCACTATACGGACGTCATTGCGGCAGTCCCCGCACCGCCGCGGAAGGCTTCAAAGGCAGGAGCAACATCATGAAGATATCCGTGATCGGCTGTGGGTACCTCGGCGCTGTCCACGCGGCAACCCTTGCATCCATGGGCCACAGCGTTGTGGGCATCGACGTGGATCCCGGCAAGGCGGCCCAGCTGGCACAGGGAACCGCACCGTTCCATGAACCGGGGCTTGACGAGCTCCTGGCGCACGGCCGCGCCACCGGACGGCTGCGCTTCTCCACGGATCCGGCCGAGGCGCGCACTGCCCAGGTGCACTTCCTGTGCGTGGGGACGCCGCAGGACAAGACGTCCGACGCCGCCGACCTTACCTTCCTGGTATCAGCCCTGGAAGGGCTGCTGCCGCACCTGGCGGCGGGCGCCGTCGTCGTGGGCAAATCCACGGTGCCCGTCGGCACGGTGGACATGCTCCGGGAGATCCTCGCACGGCGGCCGGACGTGCTGCTCGGCTGGAATCCCGAATTCCTGCGGCAGGGCACCGCCGTCAAGGACTCACTGGTTCCGGACCGGCTGGTCTACGGCGTTGAAGGCGGCCGCCCCGCCGCCTTCAACCCCCACACCGGGGCACCGACGGGGGTGACTGCGGCCCTGGACGCCGTCTATGAGCCGCTGCTGGCTGCCGGAATCCCGCGGCTCGTCTGCAATTTCGCCACGGCTGAACTCATCAAGTCTGCCGCGAACGCGTACCTGGCCACGAAGGTGAGCTTCATCAACGCCGTGGCCGAACTGTGCGACGCCGCAGGCGCCGACGTCACGGAGCTCAGCGGGGCAATGGGGCTGGACCCGCGGATCGGCAGCCGGTACCTGCACGCCGGGCTCGGTTTCGGCGGCGGCTGCCTGCCGAAGGACATCCGCAGCTTCCGCGCCCAGGCCGCCACCCTGGGAGTACCTGCGGTGGAGCAGTGGATGCGGCTGGTGGATGCGGTGAACCTGGGCCAGCGGGAGCGCACGGTGGGACTCGCTGCAGAGTTGTGCGGCGGAACCCCCGCCGGGCGATCCATCACCGTACTGGGCGCATCCTTCAAGCCCGACACCGACGATATCCGCGACTCCCCCGCCCTGGATGTTGCGGACCGGCTGGCCGCTGCCGGGGCGCACGTCACCGTCACCGACCCCAAAGCGGTCAATCTTGCCTGGCGCCGCTACCCGCGGCTTCGGTTCGAGGCCTCCGCTGCGCGGGCGCTCCAGGATGCCGAGCTGGTGCTGCTCCTCACGGAGTGGGATGAGTACCGGCAACTGTGTCCCGCTGCTGCCGGGCAACAGGTACGACGTCGGGTGGTCCTGGACGCGCGCAACGTGCTGGATGCGGCGGCCTGGCAGGAACAGGGCTGGGTGGTCCGCGGACTCGGAACGTCCTCCGGCGCCGTGACGGCGGCCGCGGTGCGTTGAAGGCCGGCTTCGGTGAGGGCAGCTAGCCCAGCAGTCCCAGCTCCCGGAACGCCAGCGCCACGCCGTTGCCGGCGGGCGGGGCGGTGATCCGGTCCGCCACGGCAAGCACTGCGGGATGGCCACCTTCCACCGCGATGCCAACGGCCGCGTACTCAAGCATTTCGATGTCGTTGGCGCTGTCGCCGATGGCCACGATGTCCGCCCGGTCCAGGCCGAGCCGGGCTTCCACAACCTGGATGCCGACGGCTTTGTGGGTGCCGGCCATGAAGATCTCCCCGGCCCGGTCCCCCAGCGCCGACAGCGAGCTGGGGATCAGCCCCACCCCGGGGCCGAAGTCCGCCAGCAGGCGGGTCAGCGGCACCGGTGAGTCGAAGCAGGAGATTTTGGCGTAGGAGGTGGCGCGGAGATCGTCGCTGTACTGCATCGGTCCCAGGATGTCCTCCAGCGGATCGACATCCGTGCTGAGGATGCCGTCATGCTGGGGGCGGCCGGCAAAGATGGGCCCGAGGACCTCCCGGAGCCGGCGGTCCACGCCTGTGCGGCCGTGCAGTGCCTCCGGCGCTTCCAGGATGTAGGCGGCACCGTGGGCATCGAGCGTTTCGACGAGGCGCGCCGCGAGCCGAGGTTCAAAGCGGGCGTCCCTGAGGACTTCACCGCCCACCTCCACCCTGGCACCAGCTCCGGTAATGGTGCCGTCGAAGCCGGCGTCCAGGATGTGCCCTGGGACCATGGAGAGTGGACGCCCGGTGCAGACGAACACCCGGTGGCCGAGCTTGCGGGCGGTCCGGACGGCGTCGACGTGCGCCTCGGGAGCCAGGCCGTGGTCGGCGTAGGTGCCGTCGATGTCAAGGAATATGGCCCGCGGACGCTGGGTCTGGCTGGACATGCGAGCTCCTTCAACAAAGGCAGGGACACCCAAATCCTATCGGCAGCAGTTTACGGACGGCACGGGATTGTCCCACGTCAGGACCAAACTGATAGTCATCCTGTGATATTGGGGGTCTTGCAGAGTAGTAAGCCTGCTGATTGAATGAGGGAACCGGAAATGGGGGCCCGGCACAACTTACTGACAAGGAGTGGCAACATGGGCATTATCGGATTTCTTATTTTGGGCCTGATTGCTGGAGCCATTGCAAAGGCCATCCTGCCGGGCCGCCAGGGCGGGGGCTGGGTGGTCACCATGGTCCTTGGTGTTGTCGGTGCCATCCTGGGCGGCTGGATCGGATCGTTGATCTTCGGCGGCGGCCTGGCGGAGTTCTTCGACCTCAGGACCTGGCTGCTGGCTATCCTCGGCTCGATCATCGTGCTGCTGATCTACGGCGCCGTCACCAACCGCAGCGGCCGCCGGGTGTAGCTGCTTCCACAAAACCATCAGTAACAGGCGCCGGACTCCACCAGGAGGACGGCGCTTTTTACGTCCCGCCACACGGTGGTGCGGACTCAATATGAACCCGCCGGGAGCCGCCCAATTTTCCCCTCCTGCCTTTATGATGGCGAAGGGGTGGTGTGATGACCGGTTTTCTGGGCCGTGACAACAATGTGGCACTGCAAACTTTTGGCGCGGTCATGGATGCAAGTCCGGACGCACTTTTCGCCCTTGCTGCGGACGGGACCGTCCTGGCGGCGAATGCCGCGGCCGCCAGGTTGTTCGGACTGCCGCAGGAAGCCTTCTCCGGCCTGGATTACCGGATGCTTATCGGAACGGGCTTCCACGGCGAAGTGGCCCTTCTGCTGCGCCAGCTCCTCACCCTGCCGGAAGAGCTTCCGCCTCCGCAGGAAATCATCGCGCTGGGGCGGGACGGGACCGAGTTCCCGGTGGAACTTGCCGCCGCGCCCCTCCCCCACCAGGACCCGCAGGGGCCCGGGGACGGCCCAGACGGGAGCGGGCCGCCAATCGCCCGGCTGCTGCTCTCCATCCGCGGGACGGCACACCGCAAGGCAGCCGACACCAACCTCCGCGAGGCAATGTCGCTGTTGACGGCCACCCTTGAATCAACCGCAGACGGCATCCTGGTCATCGGGACCGACGGCACCGTCGCCGGATTCAACGACCAGTTCCTCACCATGTGGGGCATTCCGCCCGAGCTCATGGACGGCGAAACCGGGGAACCAGTGCTGCAGCTCATCATGGAGCAAGTGGCTGACCCTGTAGCTTTCACCGCCAGGCTGGGCGAACTTCAGGAGGACCCCGCGGCGGAAAGCCACGACGTTGTGGAATTCCGGGACGGCCGGACCTTCGAGCGTTATTCTCGCCCGCAACGTGTCGGCGAGAACATTGTGGGCCGGGTGTGGAGCTTCCGCGATGTTACGCCGCGGCGGAAGGCGCAGGAGCAGGCCCACCGGGCCATGATGGACCTCGCAGTCCAGGCGGAGAAGTTGCGTGCCATGGCCTTCCAGGACCCGCTGACGGGACTTGCCAACCGTGCGGTGTTCAACGATGCCTTGGCCGAATCGCTGCAGGAACCGCGGCTGAAGACGGTGGATGTCCTGCTCCTTGACCTGGATGACTTCAAGGAAGTCAACGACATCCTGGGCCACCAGGCCGGTGACGACATGCTCATCGAAGTGGCGCGCAGGCTCCGCGGTTGCGTCCCGACGGCCGACGTCGTGGCCCGGCTGGGCGGCGACGAGTTCGTGGTGCTCCTGACGGCTTGCCCCGACGCTGATGCCATCGCGGCCTGCATTGTGCGCTGCCTCCATGTGCCGGTGACCATCAGCGGCACCGTCCTTCGTCCCAGCCTGAGCCTGGGGGTGGCTTCCCTGGGCCAGGACAGCATGGGCCCTTCCGAGCTCCTGCGTCACGCAGACATTGCGATGTATGCGGCCAAGGCTGCCGGCAAGAACCGGTTCCTGCGCTTCCACCCGGACATGATGCAGGCGCTGGTGCAGCGGACACACATGGAGAGTGGACTGCAGCTGGCCGTTCCGCGCGGCGAGATAACCGTTGACTTCCAGCCGATCGTCTCCCACCGAATGGGGCAGGTGGTCCAGCTGGAGGCACTGGCCAGGTGGGACCGGGGCGGCGAGCGGGTGCCGCCGTCGATCTTCATCCCGCTCGCCGAGCGCACCGGACTGATTGGTGAGATCGGGGCCGAAGTGATGGCCACCGGAATGGTGCAGCTGGCACGGTGGCTCAGTGAGGATCCGTCGCGGTCCCTGGCCGTGAATGTCTCCGGCGTGCAGCTGCAGGAACCGGACTTCGCCGAGGGAGTCCTGAAGCTTGCCGAGGCCAGCGGCGTGGCACCGTATCAACTCGTGGTGGAGGTTACCGAGAGCGTGTTTTTCGACGCCGACTGCAGCCTGATCCAGCAGCTCAGCGCGCTGCGGGATGCGGGTGCCCGGGTAGCGCTGGACGATTTCGGCACCGGTTATTCGTCGCTGGGCCGGCTGCAGGACCTGCCCGTGGACACCGTCAAGATCGACAAGACCTTCGTGTCCATGGTGCGGACGGGGAACGAGCGGCTGCCGATCCTCAGTTCCATGATCAACATGGCGCACAGCCTGGGCCTGACGGTTACGGCGGAAGGGATAGAAACGGCCGCACAGGCGGACTACCTGACGGCGCTGGAGTGCGATTCGCTGCAGGGGTATCTGTTCTCACTGCCGGAGCCCGGTGACCGGCTGGGCCAGGCGTTGAGTCACGCAGAAGAGGCCCTCCATGCACTGAAGGGCAGGTAGCCGGGGCTGCTCGTCGGCCTAGGCTGCTTCCTGGCGGCCGGGACGCTGCGAATTTGCGGGCGCGGGGTGGGAGTTCTGGGGCTGCGCGGGGTGCGGTGCTTCGCCGGCGGCGGACGGGGAGCCCGTCCCGGTGGTGGTGGCAGCAGCGCGGTTGCGGCGCCAGCGGCGGACCAGGTCGACGGCGGCGAAGAGCCCTGCGAGTGGGGTCAGCACGGCGGCGGCATAGACGAAAAGCATCCACGTCAGGGTGGTAAGTGGCGGCTGGTTGTTGTTGAGCAGGGACAGTCCGCCCAGCATGGCAACCACCCAGAACAGCAGGACGGCCGTCAGCACGGCGCCGGCAGGGAAATACTGGTTGGTCACGACTTTTTTCAGGGTTTCCATGCACTTCCTCCTGCCTGGCCGGGGGGACGGCGAAAGCCGTTCAATGACCAGTATGGGGCCCGGCGGGCAGGAAACTGCGCAAGACGACACGGCGAGTGATGAAGCTAACGCTGCAGGCCGCCGTCGTACGATTTGCGGGGCTGAACACAGGGCCTTCCCTTCCCGGAACGCGTCCCGCCGCATACCGTAATGCCTGACCGCTTATTATTTGGAGGCTCCCATGCGCAAAGTCACCGCCGGCCTGTTCCACTCCGTGGACGGTGTGGTGTCCGAACCGTTCAAGTTCCAGTTCGACAGCTTTGACGCAGAGCTCGGCGAGGGCCTGACCAGGATGATCAACACCGTGGACACAGTGGTCCTGGGCCGGGTCAGCTACCAGGAGTGGGCTGGGTACTGGCCTACCGCCCCGCAAGACCAGGACTTCGCAGCGTTCATCAACCCCGTGGAGAAGTTCGTCGCCTCGCGGACGCTGACGGGGCCTCTGGAATGGGAAAACTCGCATCTCATGGATGCACCGCTTGAGGATTTCGTTGCGGGCCTGAAAGAGCGCGACGGCGGCGAAATCGCCGTGTGCGGGAGCATCTCGGTGGTGAGGCAGCTGCTGTTCGCCGGGCTACTGGACTCGCTGCAGCTGATGACCCACCCGGTGATTGCCGGCAGCGGCCGCCGGCTGTTCGAGGACGGCGACCCGTTGACCCGCCTGGTACTGCAGGACCAGTCCACCACCAGCAAGGGCAACGTGCTGAGCACCTATGGGGTGCGCGCCAACGATTAGGCGGCCAGCGGCGCCCCGAAAAGCTCCTCCACGAGTCGCTCCAGGTGGTCGGGGATGTCTGCCTCGGCACTGTGTTCCCCGCGGCCCAGGAAGACTGCGGTGCCGCGGATCCCGTCGAGGTCCAGCCCGCATTCATGCATCAGCTGGCCGGCCCGGAAGTTGACCGGCAGGAGCATGGTGACGCTTTCCGCGTTGAGGTAGACATGCCAGTCACCGCGGATCACCGATTCGAGCGGGCCGCCCACCAAGGCCTCCAAAGCCTGCGGGTCCGCCTCCACCCGCTCGATGCGGATGGGCTCGGACGTGCTGGCCGGTACTACGAGTGCGGTGTAAGTTCTGGTGTTCATCGTTCGTCTCTCCATAGGTCTTAACACCTGGGGAGACGGCAGTGTTCCCGCCGGCTTTCCCGAGAGTGGGCATTTGCAGCTTTGGACTGTTATGGCACGGCATGTCAGGACCACGGCGTGGACGGGTGGTAGTCCGCGGCAACCGCTTGGATCTCCGTCCGGCCTTCGACCGGCCGGATGTCATCTTGGTCCTGCGGCAGGTCGGCTGCTTCGGCCACAGCTTGGGCGAGAGTCAAAGCCCGCCCAGCCGCCCAGGCAAGCCCGAATCTAACCGGGCCTGCCTCTGCCCGCGCCTGCGCGATGAACGACTCAATCCGACGGCGTTCGGCCGGCTCAAGCGGCACACCCCTGTCAGAGCGGTACGCGTCAGTCGCCGACAACATCCGGATAGCCGGGTCAGGACGGTGTTTTTTGACGCAGATCCCTGCCAGCGACTCAAGGAACGCCGCGAGGCTGCCGTACGCCCCGAGGTCAAAGGCAGCCGACACCGCCTCCTGCAGATGCCGCTCAGCGGCATCCAACTCGCCGGCCTGTTCCAGGCTTTCAGCGAGGTTGGTCAAAACGACACCCCATAACCAACCATCGCCAAGGGGCCGCGCCAGGCGGGCACACTCCTGCGCCAATTCCAAAGCGGCGTCATATCGGCCGTTGTGATAGGCCACCCGTGACAGGACGATCAGGGCGCTGACCCGGGTCCGGTAACCTCTTCCGGGCGTGGTAAGTGCTTCCAAAGCCAGCCGTTCCGCCAGGACGAGGTCTTCGCTCTGCGCTGCCTGGACCGAAAGGCACATAAGGGACCAGGCGACGCCCTGCTGGTTTCCTGCCTCGCGAAACGTCTCGGCTGCCCGGTGATGTAAAGTTGCCGCCTGGTCGTACCGGCCCACAATCCAGGACAGAGTGGCGGCCCCGCTTAGTGCTGGCGCAAGCACAGCCGGAGGTACGTCCGGTGCGCGCTCCACCAGTTTCACTGCTTCTCGATACTGTTCCAACACGTTCCCCGTGAGCTCCCAGTAATGCCACAGGTGTCCTATCAGGCCCAGCGCCACCTCGTCAGATCCCCGTTGACCGGTAGCCCACAGCAAGGCTGAGCGGAACTCCGCCGTATCAGCCTTCAGTTCGCGGAACGCGCTTATCTGGCCGTACCCCCAGAGCGCTGGAGCCAGTGTCTCCGCCAGTTGCAGGTAGTAGCTGGCATGGCGGCGGTAGACAGCATCTGCGTCCGCGCGCGCCAGCAGGCGCTGCCGGGCAAACTCACGGATGGAATGAAGGACACCGACACGTTCGTTGCCATCCGTGTCTGTGTAACAGCGGACCAGGCTGTGGCTAAGGAGGACACCAAGGGCGGCATCCTCCGCCTCTCCCGAATCAGCCACACAACAGCAGATGCTGCGGACGGCAGTCGTGGTCGGGTTGGCAGCAAAGACCCCAAGGTGGTCGAAGAGCTCCTGTTCGCCTTTGCCTAGCAAGCGGTAGCTCCAAGCGATGGTCGCTGTTATTGTCTGTTGCCTTCCGGGAAGGTCCCGGAAAGCCCCGGGAAGCGATGTGAGCCCTTGTTCGAGCTCGCCGAGCAACTCCTCCAGGCTGTGATGGCGGAGTTGTGCGGCTGCCAGCTCAATGGCAAGCGGCAGGCCGTCTACCCGGTGGCAGACTCTGGTGAGTAATGAGGCGTTGCTTTCGTCAACCCCGAAGTGCCTGCGGACAGCGCGGCCGCGTGCAAGGAACAACTTGACGGCAGGAACCTCGCGAAGCACGTCAGGCGGGAGGATGTGGTCAAGCGGAGGCAATGCGAGCGGCGGCAGCTCGAATTCATATTCGGCGCGCAGTCCCAGGCGCCTCCTGCTGGTAGCCAGAATGCGCAGCTCCGGAGCCCCGGTCAACAGGTCCAGCACAACCGGCCATGCCTTCTCCAAGTGCTCGAAGTTGTCGAGCACCAGCAGGAGCCGTCGTTGCCGCAGGAACCGGGAAGCCATCTTGAGCGGTTCGTCCGCGCCAAAATCCCCAAGGCCCAGGCTGGAGGCAATGGCTGCAGGGACCTGCTCCGGGTGGGTCAACGTTGCCATGCTCACCCAGCCCACGCCGTCGTCCATCGTTTCGCCGATATGGGAGGCGACGGCCAGGGCAAGCCGTGTCTTTCCTGTTCCACCGGGTCCTGTGACCGTAACCAATCTGCAGCCCTCTTGTTTATAGAGCGAACAGACCTCCTCAAACTCCGAGTCCCGTCCGAGCATCGGCGTGACAGCAGGAGGCACACTGTTGACCTTCTCTGCCTGCCGCAGGAAACCGACGGCCGGGGCGTCCAAGGACTGGTCCTGCTGCAGGACCAGGATTTCGAGCTCCTTCAGCCGCTCTGACGGTTCGATACCCAGATCCTGAACCATCACCTTTCTGGCGGACCTGCACGCTGCGAGCGCATCCGCCTGCCGGCCGTCGCGGTAAAGGGCGAGGGCCAATGATTCCCACAGCTTTTCGCGGTAGGGGTGGTTGGTTACCAGGCGCTGGAGGTCCCCCGTCAGCAAGGAGTGGCGGCCGCGGGCAAGCTCGATGTCTGCCAGGTTTTGGTAGGTGTCCAGCTTCATTTCCTCGAGCTGGTCCAGTTCGGCTCTGAAGGCCTGGATGTCGGCAAGGTCCGGGAACGGGCTCCCTCTGAACAGTCGGACAGCCTGGCGGAAGCAGGTGGCAGCGCCGGGCAGGTTTCCTTCCAGGGCTGCGTTCTGGCCGAGAGCTACCAACCAGCGGAACTGGAGCAGGTCAAGTTCGTCTTCCCCGACCACCAGGCTGTAGCCACCGGGACGGCTGAGCAAATGGCGTGCTCCCACGCCGGGCGGCCTGCCCGGTTCCAGCAGGCCCCGCAGATTCGCCAAGTACACCTGCATCTGCGGCCCCGGACGCGCCGGCGGGTGATCGCCCCATAAAACATCTGCCAGGAAGTCGGCAGTCACCACGGAGTTCGCCCTGAGGGCAAGGCATGCCAGGACGATCCGCTGCTTGCCGCCTTTGACCACAACGGGCGATCCGCCGGCAATGACATCCAGCGGCCCGAGGGCCCCTATCCGCAGTGCACCCATCGCACAGCCCCTCACGAGCAGCCGTCCGGACCGGATACGAATTCGTCCAGCCCCGGCGGACCAACCGACCAGCGGCCCCAGCGCCTGCCCGTGGCGACGCGGATGACGCGCGCCACATCAACCCCAATCATGCTCCCGGTGCTGGCCCCGGTCCAGAGCCCGCAAGCCAATTAAGGATCGCTTAAGTCCCATGCGGGATGGTTGCAGTGCCCATCCGCAAAAATGAGAGGAACTCCGATGAAATCGACGATGATGCGCACGCTGGTCCCGGCCACCCTTGCCGCGGCGGCAATTGTGATCCCCGTGCCGGCAGCGACTGCCGACGTGCCTCCAGACGTCATCCTGGATCCCGGCCTAGGATGTCCTGGCTTCGCCCTTGGCCTGTCCCGGAGCGATGGCAATCTGGTGGTCAAGAAATTCTTTGACAAGAATGGAAACCAGGTCAGGCTGCTTGAGGCCGGAAAGGGAACGTTGAATACCTACACCAACTACGGCCCGGATCCTGTAAACCCTGTCGCGGGAAAATCCATCAGCATCAGGACGGATGGCTCCGTCACTAGTACCAAGTTCAACCCTGACGGGACCATAACGGTCACGGCCACTGGGCACAACGGGCTGATCATGTACCCCACCGATGTTCCCGCAGGCCCGACCACAACCCAGTACACCGGCAAGATCGTGTACACGATCGAAGCAGGCATTTTCACCTTGGTGAGCACAACGGGCAGGGCACTTGACGTTTGCGACGCCCTTAAGTGATGGCACAACGGACGACGCCGGCACTTCCCCAAGTGCCGTCGTCGCACCTTCCCGTCCTGGCCGGGAAGGCGACCGGGTAAACTTGTGCAGTCATGCGCTGTTCCTACTTTGATGCCGGCACCTGCCGCTCCTGCACCCACATGGGCAGGCCGTACGGCGAACAGCTGGCCGGCAAGCAGCTGCACTGCCAGACCCTCCTCGCCGGACACACGGAACTGGAGTGGCTGGAGCCCGTGGCCAGCCAGGAGTCCGGCTTCCGCAACAAAGCCAAGATGGTGATCGGCGGGACGGCACAGAACCCCACCATCGGCATCCTCGACGCCGACGGGCACGGCGTGGACCTGCGCAAGTGCGGCGTCTGCTCCCCCGGCCTGCGCGCCGTCTTCCCGGTGCTGGCCACCTACATCCGCCGGCTCCGCCTGACCCCCTACGACGTTCCGAAACGCACCGGGGAGCTCAAGCACGTCATCATCACCGAATCCCCGACGGGCGCGGTGATGCTCCGCCTGGTCCTCCGTTCGGAGCAGACCCTGCCACGGATCCGGAAGCACCTCGCCGACCTCCTGGCCGACCTGCCGCAGGTAAAGGTGGTCTCCGTCAACCTGCTCCCGGAGCACAAGGCCGTGCTCGAAGGCGACCGCGAGATCCTGCTGACGGAGCAGTCCACTCTGGAGATGCGGGTCAACGACATCAACCTGCACCTGCGGCCGCAGAGCTTCTTCCAGACCAACACCGGCATGGCCGCGGCCCTGTACCGGCAGGGGCGGGAGTGGGTCAACGAGCTGGCGCCGGCCTCGGTGTGGGACCTGTACTGCGGCGTGGGCGGTTTCGCCCTGCACAGCGCTGCACCGTCCCGTACAGTCACCGGCATCGAGACCAGCAGCGAGGCGATCGTCTCGGCCCGGCTCAGCAGTGACGAGGCTGGCCTGGCAGGCATGGAGTTCCAGGCCGGCGACGCCACCGCGTTCGCCCTCGCGGCGGAGCGGTCACCGGACCTGGTGATCGTGAACCCGCCGCGGCGCGGCATCGGCAAGGAGTTGTGCGGCTGGCTGGAGTCCTCGGACGTGCAGCACGTGGTGTACTCCAGCTGCAACGCCCAGTCGCTGGCCCGTGACCTGGCCGCGCTCCCTTCCTTTACCGCCCGGCGTGCCCGTGTCCTGGACATGTTCCCGCAGACCACGCACTACGAGGTCATGGTGCTGCTGGAACGGACGGCCTAGCGCCGTCCGGTAGCCCCGGGCTCAGGTGCGGACGCGTTCGACGGCGGCCGCACCGGCTTCGCGCCCGATCGACCGGAGGCCTGCCGCCACCCCCGCGGCGTCGGCTGCGGAGCGGTTCTGGCTCAGTTTCTCCTTCGCCTCGATCCGGCTGACCACCAGCTCCACGCCCACGATCGCGCGCAGCTGCCCGGCGACGAATTTCCCCGGAGCGTCGTCAACGGCCCACGGATCCTGCCGGCCGCCCTCATGCAAGGCCGTCAGGTGCCGGACGTGCCGTGCCAGCCAGCCGGCATCGTCATGGACCACCAGCTCCCCGTAGACGTGCGCCGTGCTGTAGTTCCAGGTGGGGACCACCCGGCCGTGTTCGGCTTTGGAGGCATACCACGACGGAGAAACGTAGTCGTCCGGGCCCTGGATGATGGCCAGCGCTTCACCTGTAGGCGCAGTGGACCACTGCGGGTTGTTCCGGGCCATGTGCGCCTGGAGGGCACCGTGCTCCCCCACCTGCGGATTGAACGCGAAGGGCAGCAGCGTTGCCAGCAGGCCGCCGTCGGTCATGGTCACCAGGTTGGCAGCGCCGGGGTGCGCCAACAGGTTCCGGACGGCGTCGGGTTCGGCGGCGAAATGGGAAGGAATGTACATGGGAGTCCTTTCAGGTGGTCAGGCGGTTGGCTTGAGCCGGACGCGGACGGCCGCTGCGGCACAGAGGGTGACGGCAAGGGCGCCGATGGCGGTGGTCCACGTCAGTGCCTCCCCCAGCAGGAGCGCGGCCCAGCAGATACTCAGGATGGGCTGAAGCAGCTGGATCTGGCTCACCTGTGCCATAGGGCCGATCGCCAGCCCCCGGTACCAGGCGAAGAAGCCAAGGAACATGCTCACCACGGCAAGGTAGCCGAACGCCGCCCACTGGATTGGACCGGCCGACGGCGGCTGGCCCTGGACGGAGGCCGCGGCCAGGACCAGCATGGCCGGCGCGGCGAGGACCAGCGCCCAGGCGATGGTCTGCCACGAGCCGAGTTCCCTGGCCAGCAGGCCACCCTCCGCATATCCGACGGCGGCGCAGGCCACGGCCCCGAGCAGCAGGAGGTCCGCCCAGTGCAGGTGGCCGATACCGCCCGCCTGCAGGAAGGCGAAGCCAACCGCTGCCAACGAGCCGAGTACAGTCACGGCCCAGAAGGCCGCCGTTGGCCGCTCCCCCGTCCTCAGCACCGCGGCAGTGGCCGTGGCGGCGGGCAGGAGCGCAATGACCACGGCACTGTGTCCGGCCGGCACCGCAGTAAGTGCGTAGGACGTAAGCAAAGGAAAGCCTGCGACGACGCCGCCGGCCACGAGCGCAAGGCGCAGCCAGGTGCGTGGGCGCGGCAGCCGCTGCCGGGTGATCGCGAGCGCTGTGGCGGCAAGGACGGCGGCCGCCACTGCACGGCCGGAACCGATGAACAACGGCGGCAGGCCGGCGACGGCCACCTTGGTGAAGGGAACCGTGAAGGAGAAGGCCGCGACACCCATCAGGCCCCACCAGATCCCGGAAGACCGCCGGGGCAGTATCACTGGGCTCTCCAGCACAGTAGCGCTACTATGTTCTCTCATGACCAACGATAGCAGTTCACGGATCGTGGCGGCACTCCGGCAGTGGGTTGCGGAAGCGGCCCCGGGAGCGAAACTGCCCTCCACCCGGCAACTGGTGGCCGAGTACCACGCGAGCCCGGTGACGGTCCAGAAAGCCCTGCAGGCACTGGCTTCGCAGGGCCTGATCGACAGCCGGCCCGGCGTCGGGACGTTCGTCCGCGCCGTACGCACCGCCCGCCCGTCGGACTACGGCTGGCAGACCGCGGCGCTGCGTTCTCCCTCAGCGCCGCTTCCGCCGTCGTCGGGCACCATGCGGACGGTCCCCGCCGAGGCCATCTGGTTCCACTCCGGCTACCCGGACCGGGAGCTGTTGCCGGAGCGGCTGGTCCGGTCCGCACTGGCCCGCGCTGCCCGCGGCGACGCCGCGCTGTCCCGGCCACCTGCCGCCGGCATGCCCGAACTGCAGCAGTGGTTCGCCCAGGAGCTCGGCTCGGCAACCCCGGCCGGGACCACGCCACCAACGCCCAGTGACGTGATCGTGCTGCCGGGCAGCCAAAGCGGACTCAGCTCCATTTTCCGGGCCCTGGTGGGCGCCGGGCAGCCGCTGCTCATCGAATCGCCGTCGTACTGGGGCGCCATACTCGCCGCCGCCCAGACCGGGGTGCGGCTGGTCCCGGTGCCCACCGGGCCGGACGGCCCGGACCCCGCCGACGTTGACCGCGCCTTTACGGAGACTGGAGCGCGGGCGTTCTACGTGCAGCCCAACTATTCCAACCCCACGGGCGGGCAGTGGGCGCCGGGCCGTGGCGACGAGATCCTGGACGTTGCCCACCGGCACGGCGCGTTCCTGGTGGAGGACGACTGGGCCCACGACTTCGGCATCACTTCAAACCCCCTTCCGTTGGCCACGCGCGATGATTCCGGCCACGTGGTCTACATCAGATCCTTGACCAAGAGCGTGTCAACGGCCATCCGCATTGCCGCCGTGATCGTGCGCGGGCCGGCGCGCGAACGCATCCTGGGCCACCGCGCCGCCGAGTCCATGTATGTCAGCGGACTCCTGCAGGCTGCGGCACTGGACGTGGTCACGCAACCAGGATGGCAGACCCACCTGCGGAGCCTCCGCCAGCAGCTCCAGTCCCGCCGCGACCTGCTGGCCACCAGCATCCGGGAACACGTCCCGCAGGCACACATCGACAACCTGCCCAAAGGCGGGCTCAACCTGTGGGTGCGCCTCCCGGACACCACCGACCTTCCCAGGCTGGCGCGCGACTGCGAGGACGCCGGAGTGATCATCGCCGCCGGCACCGAGTGGTTCCCGGCCGAGTCCGCCGGAGCGTTCATCCGCCTTAACTATTCCGGCCCGAACCCGGGCGCCTATCCCGAAGGCGCCCGGATCATTGGCGAGGCCATGGCCCGGAACAGCGGCTAGGCACCGGCCCCGCGCGCCAACCCGTTAGCCCGGCGCCAGCCGTCGTTCACCGGGCCGCCACTCCCGGTTCATTACCCATTAGTAACTTGAGAGCTCCTGTTGAGACCCCAACCTTAAGAGGCCCCC
Source organism: Pseudarthrobacter niigatensis (assembly GCF_030812615.1). NCBI lineage: Bacteria > Bacillati > Actinomycetota > Actinomycetes > Micrococcales > Micrococcaceae > Pseudarthrobacter > Pseudarthrobacter niigatensis. The sequence goes on from NZ_JAUSTB010000008.1 coordinate 152,252, forward strand.
TCCATGAGCTCCACACCAAACCGGCGCGCCCTGACCCTGGCCGCGTCGCTGATAGTTGCCGCCTGCGCGGCTGCCGGCGCTGCCGCGGCGCAGGCCAATGTCCCGGAGCAGGGCACCAGCCCAGCCGCCGGAACCCACCATGAAACCTCCACGGAACTGGCCAACGCGTTCGACGCCGTCAACCGCAACACCGCCTGGCAGCAGACGTCCAAGCTGAAACTGAACTTCCCCACCTACCACACAGAGGGAATCGCCTACAGCCAGGACCACATCTTCCTCTCGGCCGTGCAGATCCTCGAACCCACCGCCAAGTACCCCACTCCGCAGGGCGGCTACGACCGCACGCCCGGCAAGGGCATCGGACATCTGTTCGTCATGGACAAGGCCGGCAACCTGCAAAAGGACATCACCCTTGGCGAGGGCGACATGTACCACCCCGGTGGCATCGACTTTGACGGCACCAACGTGTGGGTGCCGGTGGCCCAGTACCGGCCGGACAGCAGCGCCATCATCTACAAGGTTGATGCGCAGACCCTGGACGTGCACAAGCAGTTCGAAGTCAAGGACCACTTCGGCGGCATTGTCCTGGACAAGCAGACCGGACACTTGGTGGGCAACACCTGGGGCTCCCGGCGGTTCGCGGAGTGGGACCTGCAGGGCAAGCAATTGTCCACGTGGGAAAACCCGAACTACTTCATCGATTACCAGGACTGCCAGTACGTACCCAATGCGAAGATGCTCTGCGCCGGAGTGACCAACCTCCCGCAGACTCCCTCCGCCGGGGGCACAGCAGCTACCTATGAACTGGGTGGCATGGCGATGATCGACCTGAAGTCCCATGAGGTGACCCGCGAGGTCCCGTTCCAGCAGTGGTCCACCGCCGGGCACGTGGCCACCCGCAACCCGTTCAAAATGACCGCCGACGGCAACCACCTCAGCATGACGGTGGCCCCGGACAACGGTGAAGAAGGCAACGGCACGGAAATCCTCACCTACGAAGCCGACGTCACCCCGGCCAAATAGCCCCAGACCCGCCGCTCCCCGCGGCGCCCGCATCACCTGAAACGATTGGATACCCCATGCCATCCATGGCACCCCCCACCCGAAAAAGAATTGCAGCCGCCACCGGCGCGGCAGCACTCGCCGCTTCAGCCCTGACGGCCGGACTCGTCGGCTTCAGCGCCGCACCCGCGACTGCCGTTACGGCTCAGGGCAACACCGCCACGCCGATCAAGCATGTGGTGGTGCTCTTCCAGGAAAATGTCTCCTTTGACCACTACTTCGCCACCTACCCCAACGCGGCCAACGCTCCTGGCGAAACCCAACAGGGTACCGGCACCGCAGCGGCTGCCTTCAAGGCATCCGAGGACACCCCCAAGGACATCAACACCCTCGCCAGCGCTGGCCTGCTGGCCCCGAACAACCCCAACTCCGTCCAGCCGGCGCGGCTGTCCCCAATGCAGGCTGTCACCTGCGACCAGGACCATGAGTACACGGCCGAGCAGAAGGCGTACAACGGCGGCCTGATGGATAAATTCGTGGAGTTCACCAGCAAGGACGCCTGTGCACCGAACCAGTACGGGCGCCCCGGGCTGACGATGGACTATTACGACGGCAACACGGTCAGCGGGATCTGGAACTACGCCCAGAACTATGCCATGAGCGACAACCACTTCAGCACCGTTTTCGGCCCCTCAACCCCTGGCGCGCTGAACCTGGTCTCCGGCCAGACCCACGGCGTGAAGGAATTCACCGCCGCCGGCCAGCCGGTGAAGCCCACCGCCAGCGACTACACGGTCCGTGTCCCGGACGCCAACGGCGTCGGCACCATGATCAATGACCCGGACCCGGTCTACGACGACTGCTCCAACAACAGCCACGCCAAGGCCAACAACCTGGCCGGCATGACCGGCAAGAACATCGGCGACCTGCTCAACGACCAGGGCGTGTCCTGGGGCTGGTTCCAGGGCGGCTTCGCGCCCACCACAGCGGCAACTGCCACTACCCCGGCGGCCTGCAAGGGCACCCACAACAACGTAGCCGGCGTCTCCAGCACGGACTACAACCCGCACCACCAGCCCTTCCAGTACTACGCCTCCACCGCCAACCCCCACCATCTCGCCCCGGCGAACGACGCAGAAATCGGCCACAACGGCCAGGCCAACCACCAGTACGACCTGACCGACTTCAGCAAGGTGGTCAACAGCGACAATATGCCTGCCGTGTCCTTCCTGAAGGCCTCCAACTTCCAGGACGGCCACGCCGCCTACTCGGACCCGGTCGATGAGCAGAACTTCGTCACCAAGACAGTCAACGAGATCCAGCAGTCCAAGAACTGGGAGGACACCGCCATCGTCCTCGCCTACGACGATTCCGATGGCTGGTACGACCACGTCGCCGCCAAGGTGAAGAACGCCTCCAACAGCCCCGACGACGCCGCATGGTGCCAGAACGCCGCAGCGAACGGCGTCCCCGTGGCCGGCGGCTACGCCGACCGCTGCGGACCCGGCCCCCGCCAGCCGCTGGTGGTCATCTCCCCCTTCGCGAAGAAGAACTTCGTGGACCACACTGAAACAGACCAGGCCTCGATCCTGAAGTTCATTGAGGACAACTGGCACACCGGACAGGTCGGCGACTCCTCGGCCGATGCGACCGCCGGGTCAATGGAGGCAATGTTCAACTTCCACCACGAGCGCAACGACAAGGTCCTGCTCAACGAGCAGACAGGCGCGGTCGCCTCGATCACCCACAACGGGCACCCCGCGGGCCAATGACATAACCCTCTTCACAGCATGAACGGCGGAAGCGCTGCCCGGCAGGAGCCGGGCAGCGCTTCCTCCGTTAATGGCTCAAGATTTGCGCTTAATCCGTTCTCCGCCAGAAGGCGAAGCTACGCTGGCCGTGCCATCCGCATCCAGCACACGCCATTGGGGGACGCATGCCTGCCTTCCGGAACTGTCCGTTGCCTTTCCGCCCGTACCGAAGGGACAAGGCGCCTGCCACGGCAGGGCACCGGCAGGTGACTTTGCGCGTCGGGGCCGCGGCTGCCGTCGTCCTCCTGCTGGCCGGCTGCTCAACCCAGGCTTCGCTGTCCCTAGCTGCCGGCCCCGCCAGTGAAACCGCCACGGCAACTCCTGCCGCGAAAGCGGCCGCCGACAAGGCAGCAGCCGAACAGGCAGCGAAAGCAGCGGCAGAAAAGGCAGCTGCTGCCAAAGCTGCGGCGGACAAGGATGCCGCAGACAAAGCCGCTGCAGAGGCTGCAGCCCGGCAAGCCGCCGAAACCAAGGCAGCCCAGGACGCGGCCGCTGCAAAGGCCGCAGCGGAAGCGGCCGCCAAGGCCGCCGCCCCTCCCGCGCCGGCGGCCCAGCCCGTGCCGGGGACGAATCCGGGCTGCGACCCCAACTACTCAGGGTGCGTGCCCATCGCTTCAGATGTGGACTGCGCCGGCGGTAGCGGCAACGGGCCCGCGTATGTGCGCGGGCCCGTCCAGGTCATTGGCCGCGATATCTACGGCTTGGACGCGGACCACGACGGAGTCGGCTGCGAGCGGTAGGACCCGCAGCGACTCAGGCGCGGACCTTGACCAGTTCTTCGCTCTTCTCCCACAACCCGCGCGCCAGTTCGGCGTCGTAGGCCTGGGCGGAAGCCTTGGCCAGGGCCCGCTTGGCGTAGTAGGCGCCGGAGATCCAGTCCGTTCCTGCGGTGCCGTTGATGAGCCAGAGCATGGTGTCGGCCCCCTGGTCCGGGCTCAGCATGAAGCGGTTCAGCAAGGTGGTGTAGGCGTGCCGCCACGGACTCCCGGACTCCGCTGCGAAGTTGGTGCGGACCACGCCCGGGTGGAATGCCGCCGTCGTGATTCCCTGGTCATGGAAGCGGCGGTGCAGTTCGGAAGTGAAGAGGATGTTGGCGAGCTTGCCCGTGCCGTAGGCGCGGTTGGTGCTGTATCCGTATTCGGCATTGAGGTCGAAGAGGTCCAGTTTGCCGAAGTTGTTCGCGGCGCTGGACGTGTTGATCACCTTGGCGCTGCTGGCAGTGAGGGTGTCCATGAGAAGGGTGGTCAGGAGGAACGGCGCCAGGTGGTTGACCTGGAACGTCGACTCGTTGCCGTCCACGGTGAGCGTCCGCTTGCCCATGATCCCGCCGGCGTTATTCGCCAGGACATCGATGCGCGGGTACTTGTCCTTGATTTTCGCAGCAAGGTCCCGGACCTGTGACAGCTGGGCGAAATCGGCCAGGTAGTAGTCGGCGCCGATGTCCCCGGCCAGGGCGCGGGTCTTCTCGGCGGAACGGCCTACCACGACCACCTGCTCCCCCGCCCTGGCCAGCGTCCGCGCGGCTGCGGCTCCGATGCCGTCGCTGGCGCCGGTAATCACGATGGTGCGTGGAGCAGTCACGGGGTGTCCTTTGGTTGGCCGGCGGCGCGCCGGCATGGCACGCCAAGGGGATAACGACGGCGGGACGGCAGGTGTTCCCGTGCGCTGGCCTCCCCGCCGCCCCGCGGCGGCGTCGCGGCACGTTGGAAGGGCAGTCCGGCGCACCTGCAGGCAGGAGCAAATGTCCTACTTATTCACTTTTGGGGTGTCATACGTCATACTTATTGCGGCAGCCACCAGTTTCGTTGGCCGCCCTACCCCATATCGAGGAAGCAACATGCAATCCCTTCTCCTTCCCGCCGCCACAGAGCCGTGGAACGGACACGACACCCAACTGGTCGTAGTCGCCGCCATCGGCATTGCGCTGATCGTATTCCTGATCGTAAAACTCAAGCTCCATCCCTTCCTGTCGCTGGTCCTCGGATCGGCGTTCGTCGGCCTCGCGTCCGGGGTTGAACTAGGGAAGGTCATCAGCAACTTCGAAGACGGCGTGGGGGGCACGCTGAAAGAAGTTGGCCTGCTGATCGCGCTCGGCGCCATGCTGGGCAAGCTCCTGGCAGATTCCGGCGGCGCCAACCGCGTCGTGGACACCCTGCTCGGCAAAGTCTCCCCGAAGGTCCTCCCCTGGGCCATGGCCCTGGTCGCCGTCATCATCGGTTTGCCGATGTTCTTCGAAATCGGCCTCGTGCTGCTGCTCCCGGTCATCGTCCTGGTGGCCCAGCGGTCGGGCCGGAAGCTGATGCGCGTAGCCATCCCGGCCCTCGCCGGCCTCTCCGTCCTGCACGGCCTCGTCCCGCCGCACCCGGGCCCCCTCGTGGCCATCTCCAGCCTGAACGCCCCGTTGGGCATCACCCTGGCCCTAGGGCTCCTGATCGCCATTCCCACGGTCATCATCTGCGGCCCGCTGTTCGCCATTTACGCTGCGCGCTGGGTCCCGGTGGATGCCCCGAAGGTGGCCGGCGGCATCGATACCGAACATACCCAGGCCGACCCCGACGTCAAGCGCCAGCCCACATTCCTCATCACCCTGCTGACCATCGTCTTCCCTGTGGTGCTGATGCTCCTCAAGGCCGTGGTGGACATTGTTGACCCCAACGCCAAGAACCCAAGCGCGGCCCGCGTCTTCTTCGACTTCATCGGTGAACCGTTGGTTGCCATGACCCTGGCGGTCCTGCTGGCCCTGGTGACGTTCGGCTACGCCGTCGGCTTCACCGGCACCAAAATCGGAGCCAAGATCGGCGCCTCCGTCGGCCCCATCGCAGCCGTGATCCTGATCGTGGGCGCAGGTGGCGGTTTCAAGCAGACCCTCATCGGCGCCGGAGTGGGCGATGCGGTTGCCAAATGGGCCACCGGAGCCAATATCTCCGTCCTGGTCCTGGGCTTCCTCATCGCAGTGGCTATCCGGCTCGCAACCGGTTCAGCCACGGTGGCAACGGTGACGGCGGCAGGCATCGTAGCGCCCCTCGCAGCAAGCCTCTCCCCCGGGCACGCAGGCCTGCTGGTCCTCGCTGTGGGCGCCGGTTCCCTGTTCCTCTCCCACGTGAACGATGCCGGCTTCTGGCTGGTCAAGGAACTCTTCGGCCTGACCGTTGGCCAGACCTTCAAAACCTGGTCCGTCATGGAAACCCTCATCTCCGTGGTCGGGTTCGCGCTGGTCATGATCCTGTCCGTGGTGATCCCTTGATGGACGCCGCGATCACTCCCGGCTCCGTCCAGCAGCCGGTCCTGGTCATCATGGGCGTATCCGGGTCCGGCAAGTCGACGGTGGCGGGTATCCTGGCCGGCCAGCTCGGCTGGGACCTGGAGGAAGGAGATGACCTGCACCCGGCCGAAAACGTGGCGAAGATGGCTTCCGGGATCCCGCTGACGGACGAGGACCGCTGGCCCTGGCTGGACACGATTGCCTCGTGGATCATCGAGCACACGATGGCCGGCATCCCCGGCATCATCACCTGCTCGGCCTTGAAAAAGATCTATCGGGACCGGCTCCGCGAGAAAAACGTCGTCTTCGTGCACCTGTCCGGTTCCAAGGAACAGATCGGCCGCCGGCTGACGGCGCGGATGGACCACTACATGCCCCCGTCCCTGCTGGATTCGCAGATCGCCACGCTTGAGCCGCCGGGGCCGGACGAGAACACCATCGTGGTGGATGTCGGGCGCACTCCCGCCGAAGAAGCCGCAGAAGTCGTCAGGCGCCTGGGCCTCTCACCGGCGTCCGGTTCAAGCGCACTGGGCCACCCCCACCCCGGCCGGTCATCCGCGGCAGGACAGCCCGGGGACACCGCCGGCGCGTAGGCCTGTCCGCGCCGGCAGGCGGCAACACCGGCGTGCCCGGCTGGAACAAATGCTCCAGCCGGGCACGTAACCAGATTTCTCAGTCGACGACAACCACCTTGCCCACCATGCCCATGTAGTCATGGAGTGCGCAGATGTACTTGAAGGTGCCCTCCGTTTGGAACTTCACCTTAAAAACCGCGCCCGGCAGCAGGATTCCCGAACTGAGGTCGCCGCCCGAGAAATCCGTCGGGTCGCCGGACGGGGCGAAAATGTTCGCCGGCTCGTTGCCAAAAGTGACGGTATGGGGAGCGCCCGTGCCAGTGTTCGCGAAAGTCACCCAGTCACCACGGTGCACCGTCACTGTTGGCTGGACGAAGCGCATGACCATCGCCACGCCGTCGTCACCGCCCGCCATGACCTTGTGGTTGCTTGCTTGCTCGGCCAGCGACTCGTCGAGCTGTTCGCCGTCACGAATGATGGACTGCGCCTGTACCCTGGATGCCCTGTTGTAGTCACCCTGGTTGTAGGGGTAATCGGTGCCACGGTCGCGCACGTGGACGGTACCCTTCATCATCTTTCCGTGGACCAGGCAATAGTAGGTGAAGTTACCCTCGCGCGGGAACGTCAGGCTGTAGTCCTTGACGGCCGGGAAGCCCGGTACGTCCACGTTGGCCATGATGCCCGAGTTGTAATAGTGCGTCCCGTCGTAGGAAGCCCCACCGACTGGTCCCAGTTCATTGGGATCGAATGGATTGAAGTCCGTCAGCGGCTGGCCCGCCGCCAGGAAGGTCACCGTGTGGATCTCCGCAGCGTTTGCGTGCCACATGACGGTGTCCCGCTCGTTGATGAAGATCTCCGAGGGAAGGAACGCCATCCCCTGGATTTCCTGGTCGCTGGACTCAGAGCCCACTTGCACGTGCCAGGTCCGGTGGCCCCCCTCGCCGGCCGAGGCCGGTCCCGCGACGGCCATGGAGGCCAGCAGTGAAACAGCGAATGCAACGATGAACGACAATATCTTGAATCTTGGATTGATTCCCCGATTATTCTTCATAGGAATGCTTTCTCGAACTGCCATCGGCCAGAGGCGATGAACAGCTGCAGCCGGTCCAACGCAGTGGACAACTGGCCGGACGGGCCGCTGTTTTCGGAGTGAAGGTGCCAGCTGCCGATGCCGGGGAGCGCGGTCAGCTGGTGCCGGCCGACTTACGTGCCGGACATGCACCACCCCATCTGGTGCCGCGTCATTGGAGTTTTCCAAACGCCGCCGTAGGCGTGGGATTGGCACGCTGCGTACGTACGCACCTAATAGATTGCTCCTTCAACAGTCCTTTGTCGAGGAGGAAATATTAGCCGGATGCCATTGCCGGTTTAACAAAAAGCAGGGCCTGCCGATGAACGGCAAGCCCTGCTTGGAAACCTAACGGTCCCGGATCCCTAGGAAATTAGAGAGCCTGAATGTTGGTGGCCTGGGGACCCTTGGGGCCCTGCTCGGTGTCGAAGGAAACCTTCTGGTTCTCTTCGAGGGAGCGGAAGCCGGAGGAGTTGATCGCGGAGTAGTGCGCGAACACGTCCTGCGAGGAGTCGTCCGGGGAGATGAAGCCGAAGCCCTTTTCAGCGTTAAACCATTTGACGGTACCAGTAGCCATTAATTTTGTCCTTCGTGAAGGTGGAGGGAACGTCCCGACTTTCGGGCCCTCCGGCGTGGGGTGTTCAAAAACCGCTACTTCAGAAGAACACGGACTTTCGACCGCGCGTACTGCCTGAACTACCAACTGCATAAACACAACAACAGGATCTACACTACAGGAGATTTGACGCATACCTAATTGCATGCCTGCCGGGTCCGGATCACGCCTCCGCCGCATCCTGCAGTGCCGTGCTGTAGCGGGTGTACCCGGGACGGAGCCGGACGGAGCCTGCGCCTACCACCGCTATGTCCTCCCAAAGCACCAGGAACGCGCCGCGGTGCCGCCACCGGAGCATTCGAGCCAGCAGCCACGGCCGGGTGAGTCCGTTCCGTTCATAGCCCAGGAAAGATGCCGCGCTGTGCGGGCTGATGACCAGGCCCAGCAGCCGCGGCTCGGCCATCAGCTGGTGCGCGGTGCCGTCCAACGCAAACCGGACGTCGGCCACGCGGCCCAGCCACCCGCCGTCGGCATCCTGGACGGTATTGCCCAGCAGGTCACCGAGGATCATGGCGGCCTCCCGGGATGCGCGCAATGATCTTGTCCCGTACCCAACGTTCCACCCAGCCTGCATCCAGCGACTCTCCGCTGACGCCCAGCCGAACCACTACGCCCACCTCCGCCACGTCTTTCCAGGGAATGCGGATCAGCCGGGACGACGGCGGCCTGCCGCCGAAGACGCGCGTCCCCAGGACCGGCCCGGTCAGCAGCGCACTAAGGACAGGCGCGGGTGTTCCGGGCTCAATGGCATCATCCACGGCAGGGCCTGCCAGTTCGAGGTCGTCGACGGTGGTGACCGGAACGCCGTCGTGGTCCAAAACCTGCCGGTCCAGCAGGTGCAGCTGCGCATCCAGGATCCGCCCGGCCACTTTCGGCGCGGGACGCAGCGGGCCAGGCTGGGCTGTCATGCGCCAGCTCCTGTCACGATCATGAGGGGGATGGCGGCTATGGAGGCCACCAGGATGATCACCAGGTAGACCATGCCCAGCGCGTTGACCACCCGTCCGTTCACATGCTCGCGCATGTACTGCGGATCGTTGGCCACGATGAGGATGGGCAGGTAGGTCAAGGGCAGCGCAATGGCGGAAAACACCACCGAGTACTCGGTGACCAGCACGGGGTCTACCCCGGTGGCCAGCACCGCGATGCCCACCAGCAGGCACACAATCATGGACAGGTGGAAGCGGGCGGCCTCCGCCGGGCGGCGGAACTTGCCCCAGGACCAGCCAAAGAACTGGGCCAGGGTGTAGCCGCTGGAAAGCGTGGTTTCCAGGGCTGCGCCGAAAGTCGCCGCCACGATCCCCAGCAGGACCAGCGCCAGGCCGATCTTTCCTGCGCCCTCCGCCACAGGCAGGATCACCTGGGACAGCGACGTCACCGATATGCCGGCGGGCAACAGGACGACGGCGGCGCACGCGGCTATGGACACGGACAACAAGCCGCCAAGCGGGAATCCGACCAGGACGTTGATCCGCTCCTGGAGCAGGTCCTTCACCGTCCACCCCTCCTCCACAGCGCCTGAGGAGAAGAAGAACACCTCGTACGGGGTCATCGCGGCGCCGAACAGGGCGATGGCGTAGTAGCTGTAGGTCCACACCGTTTCCTGCTCCGGCACCGCGGGAGTGAGTTGCCCGGCCAGCGAGCCCCAGTCCGGCTTGAGCAGGAACAGTGCCACCGCAAAGATGACCAAGGTCAGCCCCAGCAGGCCTGTGACGTTCTCCATGATGGAGAACCGGACGCGCCATACCACCAGCCACACGGCCAGCGCCGCCACCGGAATCCAGAGCAGGTAGTAGACGCTGCTGGCCAGCTGGAGCGCCAGGGCAACGCCGCCGATCTCCGCCGTCACGGTCATGAGGTTGATCAGGAAGGACGCCGCCAGGTTGGCCAGCCCGGCCCGGGCGCCGAGCCGTTCGCGGATCACCTCAAACGTGGCCCGGCCGGACGCGGCAGCCACCCGGCCGGACATGTTGGCGAAAAGGCAGATCCCCAGCACGCCGAGGGCCACCACCCACACCAGGGACAGGCCGAAGCGGGAGCCCACGACGGCGTTGGTTACCAGGTCTCCGATGTCCACGAACCCGCCAATCGCGGTGAGGATCCCGAGTGCGACGCGGAGGAGCCGTTTCATGGGTGGGCCTTCACGGGGACGCCACCGTGCTTTCGAGCTGCTTCAGGACGTCCTGGGCATCCGCGAGCGCTTTGTCACCGTCCGCGAGGGAGGGGGTGCCGCCGTCGCCCGCTGCCAACGCCGCACGCGCCGTGGCGAAGCCGGCGGCGCACTGGTCAAGCGCATCCAATGCCTGCCTCTGGGTGCCGCGGTCCACCGTGGTGGCCGGGGAGAGCTTCAGGACGGTGCTGCGGCTGGACTGGAGTTCCTTGAGACCGTCGTCAAGCGTGGTGGAGGTGGCGGCACGCGTCAGCTTGCCGGCCATGTCCTGGCGGAGGGCGATCCGGGCGGTGGCGACGGCGGAGGAGCTGTCCTTGACGGCCGTGGACACCGACTCGGTGATGCCGCTGCTGCAGCCGGTGAGGAGGGCCACGCCGAGGAGGGCGGACGCGGCGGGGGCCAGCGCGCCCACGTTCGTCCGGCCCGGGTGCGTGCTGCGCCCGGCCGGCCCCGGAGCTGGATTTGCCAGCACCGTTGCCTCCAACCTTCCGGGAAAGACCGGGTCCTCGGAATCCGCCCTTCGCCAGGCAGCTCCAATTAGTTGCCTATGGTCAGGTATAGCACCGGCCCGGGAAGTTTGACCTGTTCAGAGCAGGATTTGTTGCCTGCCGGGGACCTCCGTGAACGGCCCCTCGACCCCACCGCCAAACGGGCATATCCTGCATCCAGATCCTGCGGACAAACCCCGCCGACGGGAGGCAAAGCCATGGAGATGCCCAAGGCAACCGAGGAAGAAAAAGCGCGGTTCCGCCGCGTGGTCCCCGACCATCCCGGAGTGGTGGTCAAGCCGATGTTCGGCAACCTGGGAGCGTTCGTCAACGGCAACATGTTCGCCGGGCTGTTCGGATCCACCATTGGCGTGAAGCTCTCCCGGGAGGACAAGGAAGTGCTGGAGTCCTCCGAACGGACCGTGCCGTTTGGGCCCGCAGAGCGACCGATGGGCGGGTACACCGGCCTGCCCGAAGTGTGGAATGAAGAGGGCGACGGCGACGAAACCCGGGCGCGGGCATGGGCCGAAAAGGCGCTGGCTTACGTCGGCTCCCTGCCGGCCAAGGAGCCCAAGGCCCGCGCTACCCGGCCGCCCCGGACGGGCGGGTAGCCGTGTCCACCCCGGCAACACCCCGGGAGGAAACCAGCACATCTGGCAGCGCGCGGCTGACGGGCCGCCTGAAGGAGCCATTGTCGTGGAACCGTACCGCGTGATCCTGCTTCCCGGCAGTGTCCTGCCCGCCGGTCCTGCCTATGGCGCGCTGCTGGGAGCCCTGGGAGAAAGCGTTGATGCCGTGGCCAAGGACTTGGAGCTCTACCGAGATGACGCGCCACCGCCTGGCTGGAGCCTGGACACAGAGGGAGACGGCGTGCTCCGCGAGGCGGACGCCCGCGGCTGGGATGCCTTCCACCTGCTGGGCTATTCGGGTGGCGGTGCAGCGGCCCTGGCGCTCACAGCCCGGCACCCGGAACGGCTGCTGAGCCTGGCCCTGCTGGAGCCGGCCTGGGCGGGCGCCTGGGACTGGAGCCCCGAGCACACGCGGCTGTGGCACCGGTACGGTGAACTGGCGGCCCTTCCGCCGGAGCAATTCATGGCATCCTTCATGCGGCTGCAGGTGAAGCCCGACGCCGTCCTGCCGCCTCCGCCGCCCGGCCCACCCCCGCCATGGATGGCCAAGCGGCCGGCGGGCATCAGCGCGTTCCTGCACGCGTTCGAAACATATGACCTGGACCGCAGCCGGCTGGCTGCCTTCGAAAAGCCGGTGCTCTTTGTCCTCGGCGGCATGAGCAGCCCGGATGAGCAGGGGGACAACGCCGCCCGCTTGTCCCGCGTCTTCGCCGATTACCGGCTGGAGGTATTTCCCGGACGGCACCACTTCGATCCCCCGCACCGTGCGGAACCCGAACGGGTCGCGGCGCTGCTGCGAACGCACTGGGACCGGGCAGAGGCGCAGGCACTTTCCTAGCCCGCACTGACCCGCGAGATGGCATTTGGCGGCAATGCGCTTGCCCGGGACTGCCGGGACCTGCCATCTGGCGGGGCGGGTCCTCTAGCCTGCGCGCGGTCCCGGGCGGTGCGCCTTCTGCCGCCCGTCGCGGTGAGCCAGGTACGCGTACACCATGAGGGCGAGGCCGGCGAGGATCATCACCGCAGGGAAGGCAACGTCCACCGGAATGAGCAGCGCCGTTGCCTGGAGAACGAAGATCAGCCCCATGACGGCGAGGATGCCGGCCGGGATCAATGGCCACCTCATCCGCTCCGCGTGGCTGCCGGCGATGTCCGTGGTGTGGACCGGGACTACTGACAGCAGCCCGAAAGTTGCGGCCAGGCCGAGGAAGAGGATGGCTGCGGTAGGCGTTCCTTGCAGTTGCGGCGGGAGGCCCACGATGAGCGCCAGCGTAAACATGACGCCGGAAGGTATCAGTGCCCACCAGTTGGTACGTTCGCGCACGAAAACGGCCACGAATCCGGCACCCATGAAAAGGAACAGGAAAGCGGCCCCCCATGCACCCCCTGTGAGCTCGGTGGCCGCGACAACCGCTGCCAGGCCTAGGAACACGGATCCGGGGATGGCCGCCCACCAGTTGTCCCGGCGGCGGATGAACAGGGACAGGAACAGAACCCCCACGGCCGTGAAGATCAGCGGCGCCGTGAATGCCGCGGTGTCCATGACGCCCAGCCGGTCAAGGAGCAACAGCACGCCCAGGGCAATGAGGATCACGCCCGCGATGACGCTGGTGTTTGCAGATTTCACCGTGCACCTCCCGGTTCCGGCATGCGGCCGTGCACCGCGCCGCCCATCTCAGGCTAGGGCGGCCCCAAAGCCCACAACAGGGCACTAAGCCCCCGTCCGCCCTGATTGGTCGCGGGACTCCCTGCGATAACAGGACCTTCAGCCCTATAGCCGGGCTGCGGTCGCTTGGCATTCTGGTGGGGGCAGCATCCAAGTCCCCTCAGTGCGGGGCGGGAGCAGCCCGTCGTACCCCCAGTGACTTTCCGCCGGAGGCATCCGCTGGGATGCCCGCCGGTGCGCAGCCGCATCCGGCCGCCTGGATTTTGAAAGGACCGCCATGTCCGCTCACATCCTCACGTTCCGTCCCGCCCGATTGCCGCAGGCAGAAGCGGCGCGACGGCGCGCGATGCTGCTCCACCCTTCCAACTTCATCTCCGAATCAGCTCCTGCCGGTGGGTCCGGGAAGGAAGCCGAAGAGCTGGCCGTCCGGTTCGATTCCCTCTATCAGGAGTTCCTGGACCAGGGGCTGCCGGCGAACCAGGCCCGGACAGAGGTGGCACGGACGGCAGCGCGGGACATTTGGGACGCATTTGCCTCCCGGCTGCGCGGCCACCGCGCAGCCGGGCAGCAGCTCGACGCGAACGTCCTGGCCGTTGCCCTTGCGTCGATCCAGTGCATGAACATCGCCCTGCCACGGCGGCCGGAAGACCTCGACCTCGCCGTCCGCGCCGTCCGCACCGCGCGGCGCCGCCTGCAGCACAACGCCGGCCTGCTGGACCGCCTGCACCCGCACCAAAACCCGGCGTTCCATGATGCCGTGGCCACGCTCCAGGCGCTGGAGGTATTCCTCGCACCGCAAAAGAAGGCCGCCTGATCCGGGACGGGGTGGTGAGTACATGGCAACCGAGGACGAATACAGGGCGGTGTATGGCGGTGACTACCCGGCAGGCCTGGGCGCCGCGGCCCGGCTGGGCGACGGCGGGTGTAACGCCATTTCCAGGGATGACGGCGGGCTAGTGGGCTTCTGGAGTTCATGGGAAAATGCCAGCGTGGCGCTGAACCGGCTCCAGGAGCTCGGCGGACGGTATGAATACCGTCTGGAGGAGTCCCACCAATGGGTGACTGGTCCGGAACACAACACCATCTGCGTTGTCTGCAGCATCCCCCGGGAGGCTCCGGAATCCACCGTCACAGCGCCGGGCATGGAGTGGCGGCCACAAGTGCTGGATGAATAAATGTGGTTCCTTCCAGAGGGGCGGCTGCAGGGAGAGGGCAGCCGGGGAGGGCGTCGAACCGATGAGAGCGTCTTAATGAACACACCTGCAGACCCCACTGGAGGGGCCGCGTTCCCGGCCCTGCCCGTCCGGGTGTTCGTCCTCAATGACCACGAGATGGTCCGCCGTGGCCTGGCGGACCTGCTCGAGCACGCCGGATTCGATGTTGTTGGCGAAAGCGGATCGGCTGCGGAGGCGGGCCGCTTGATCCACATCCTGCAGCCTGACATCGTGGTGCTCGACGACAGGCTGCCGGACGGCACGGGCATCGAGGTGTGCCGGAATTTGCGCTCCACCGACCCGGACGTGAAGTGCCTGATCCTTACCGGCTGGGACGAACAGCATGCGGTGCGCGCAGCGGTCCTGGCGGGCGCGTCAGGGTATGTGCTCAAGCGGATCGGAGACCATGACGCTTTGATCAACTGCCTCCGCGTCACCGCCGCCGGCATACAGCCCATGGGTCCTGGGGTCAGGGAGCGGGTGGCCGAAAGCCTCTACGCCACCGCTTCCGCGCCGTGGCTCACAGCCATGACACGGACGGAGCGGAGCGTGCTCGCCCTCATGGCACGCGGGCTGAGCAACCACCAGATCGGGCAGGAGCTGGTCATGACCGAGGCCGTCGTCGGCGCCAGCGTTTCCGCCGTGCTCCAGAAGCTCGGCTTCCGGCGGCGGGTCCACCTGATACCCGCGCCCATCCCCCGGGCGTGGGAACTGCTGCACTGACCAAGTACGGCGGTCAGCCGGTAGCGGGCGCTCTCCACGTCACACTGGTGCCTTTGCCGGGGACGCTGTCGATGATGCACTCACCCCCCAGGCGGGTGGCCCGGTTCCTCATGTTGGTCAGGCCGCTGACCCGCTGCGGATCCTTGAACCCGCGCCCGGTATCGCGGACCGTGAGGACCACGTCGTTATCCTGGACGGCGAGCAGGATGGCGATGTCCTCTGATCCCGAATGCCTGACGGCATTGCTGACGCTTTCGTGGAGTACCGGGAGCAACTGTGCGGCGACCTCGTCGCCTACGGCGTCGTCCACCGGCCCGGAGAACTGGATCCTGGGGAGGAAACCGGAAGCGTTAGCTGCTTCCTGGACGGCACGCAGCACGCGCCCGCTCAGGAGTTCCTTGTCGGGTTCACGGGCCTGCAGGGAGTAGATGGTGTCCCGGAGCTGGTGGATGCAGTCATCCAGTTCTGCGGTGATCCCGGCGATGCGCCGTTCATGGGCAGGCGGGTCCGCGGTGTAGCGGCGCAGTCCCTGGATACTCAGCCCGGCAGCGAAGAGCCGCTGGATCACCAGGTCGTGAAGGTCCGCTGCGATCCGTTCCCGGTCGATGAACAGGGCGTGCTCTTCGCGCAACTGGTTCGCCTTGAGCAGGTCCAGCGTCAGCCCGATCCGGGAGGCAAACACTGCGCTTTGCTCAGCATCTACGTCCGTATACCGGACGCCCCCAACGCCCCGGGCCAGGACCAGGACGCTGTCGCGGTGGCCGTCACTGTTGCTGCCCAGCGCGGCCACCAGGACCGGGCCCAGCTTCTCGGCCGACGTCGGATCGAACACCAGGAGCGGGTCCGTCAGGACCTTGGACTCCCCCGTCTCCAGCACTTCGGACAGGATGGCGGCGGCGGGCAGTTCCTGGCCGCCGGGCATCGACTGGGCACCCACGGAGGTCCGGCACCTGATCGTTCCGTCGGGCCCCACCGATGCGATCAGGGACAGGACCGAGGAAGAGGCGTTCAGGGCGCGTTCGGCGATCATGTCCAGGTTCTCGGTGTCCGAGCGCGGCTGGTCCTTCAGGCGGTCGCTGACCTCCATGCCCGCTTCCAGCCAGCGCTGGCGGCGCCTGCTGTCATCAAACAGCTTTGCGTTCTGGATGGCCACACCGGCGGCGGCCGCCAGGGCAACCGCCAGGTCCTCGTCCTCCCCCGTGAAATCCTGCCCACCGATTTTTTCGGTCAAGTAAAGGTTCCCGAAGACCTCGTTCCGGACCCGGACCGGGACGCCCAGGAAGGTGCCCATGGGCGGGTGGTTGGGAGGAAAGCCCACCGCCATGGGGTGCTCGCCCAGGTCATGGAGCCGCAACGGCTTGGGTTCGCGGATCAGCTGGCCCAACACGCCATGCCCGGTGGGCAGGTCGCCGATCACGCGGGCACCTTCGTCATCGATGCCCACGGTGATGAAGTGGCTCAGCTGCTGGTCGTCGCCGATGACGCCCAGGGCCCCGTACCGCGCCCCCACCAGTTCGCAGGCAGACTGCACCAAGCGGTCCAGGACTGCCTCCAGGCTCAGGTCCTCCGTCATGGAGACAACTGCGCCGAGCAGCCCCTCGACGTGTTCCTGTGCCCGGACAAGATCATCAGCCCGCTCTACGAACTCCCGCAGGAGTTCCCGGGTCCGTCGCCTTATAGGTTCACGCCACATGAAAAACGCTCCGAAATCGGTCGCATCCACGGCGGGCTGCATCACCCCGGATCCGATATTTGAAAGCCCCCAGCGTCTCCTTTCCCATGCTAACAACGCCCGGCACTGCACGCGCTAAAGGTTACGGACGGGGCCCGCCCGCCGTGCCCTTCTGCCCCCCAGCAGGTTCTTCCGGGATGCAGGGACCGAAAGCGGGGGTACCTTGACGGGGATGCTGAACCGGAAGGCCCGCCGGGCAATGTGGTGCGTATCCTTGCGGCGCCGGACGGGCGGCGGCGGGGCGGCCAGCTGCTGGGCGTCACGTGCGAAGAACCATTGCTTGGCCACCTCCACCAGCACCAGGTACACCACCACCATGCCCAGCAGGGCCAGGAAGAACGGCACCGGCAAGGGGTCGAAGCCCAGCACTGCGGCCACCGGTGACAGCGGCAGGAAGATGCCCACGGCCACCACTCCCAGCGAGGCGGCGATCAGGCCTGCTGAGGGCCGGCTCCGCAGGAAGGGGACCCGCCGGGTCCGGATGGCGAAGATGATCAGCGTCTGGGTGGCGATGGATTCAATGAACCAGCCGGCGCGGAACTCCCCCGGCGCGGCGGTGAACACGAACAGCATCAGCGCGAACGTAGCGAAGTCGAAAAGAGAGCTGATCGGCCCGAAGAGCAGCATGAACCGCCGGATGAAGGCAATGTCCCAGTGCGATGGCGCCCGCAACTGCTCCTTGTCCACCCGGTCCCCCGGAATGGCCAGCTGCCCGGAGTCGTAGAGCAGGTTGTTCAGCAGGATCTGGCCCGGCAGCATGGGCAGGAAACTCAGCACCACCGAGGCCACGGCCGCGCTGAACATATTGCCGAAGTTGCTGGAGGTGCCCATCAGTACATATTTGATGGTGTTGGCGAAGATCCGCCGGCCCTCCATCACGCCCTCCGCCAGGACCCCCAGGTCCTTGTCCAGGAGGACGACGTCGGCCGCGTCCTTGGCAACGTCAGTCGCGGTATCGACGGAGATGCCGATGTCCGCCTTGTGGAGTGCCAGCGCGTCGTTGACGCCGTCACCCATGAAGCCCACGGACCCGCCGCTGAGGCGCAGCAGGGTGATGATGCGTGCTTTTTGTTCGGGCGACACGCGCGCGAAGATCGTTGCCGTCCTGGCGGCGGCGGCGAGGTCGGCGTCGGACATGGCTTCAACCTGGGCCCCGGTGAGGGTGCCGCCGGAGACCACGTCCAGGTCGGCGCAGACCTTCTCCGCCACCTTGGCGTTGTCCCCGGTGGCGATCTTCACCGAGATGCCCAGTGCCTCCAGGAGGTCCAGGGACTGCCGGGCATTGGCTTTGGGGCGGTCAAGGAAGACGAGGAAACCGGCCAGGGCCAGGTTGCGCTCGTCCGCCGGGGTCAGCCTGTCCAGCTCCGGGGCCGGGCGGGTGGCGACGGCAACCACACGGGAGCCGGCGTCGAACTGTTCGTCCAGCAGGGCCTGCACGGCAGGCGGGGTGGGTCCGCAGAGGGCCAGGATGTCCTCCGGGGCGCCCTTGGTGACCAGCTGCGCGGGGCCGCCGTTGTCCCGGACCAGCACTGTGGTGCGGCGGCGTTGGTGGTCGAAGCCGATAAGGTCCACCCGCTCGAAGCGTCCGGGGTCGAAACCGGACGCCCCGGGGCTGCCCCACAGGGCGGCGTCCAGCGGGTTCTGCCCGGCCGGGGAATTTTTGGCATCCCTGTAGTCGGTCTCGGTGGCCAGCAGGCCCAGGGTGAGCAGGCCGTCGTCGGACGTCTCCGGGGAAGCCGGCAGCGCACCGGTGAAGCTGATCCTGCCCTCCGTCAGGGTGCCGGTCTTGTCGGTGACCAGGATGTCCATGTCCCCCAGGTCCTCGATGCACACCAGGCGTTTGACCAGCACCTTCCGCTTGGCCAGCTGCCGGGTGCCGGTGGCCAGGGAGGTGCTTACCACGGCGGGGAGCAACTGCGGGGTGATGCCGACCGCAATGGCCAGCGAGAACAGCAGGGATTCGATGAGCGGACGTTGCAGCAGCAGGTTGGCCACGAAGATCAGGGAGGTGAGCACCATTGCTACCTGGAGCAGCAGGAAGGAGAACCGTTTGAGTCCCAGCTGGAACTCGGTCTGCGGCTGCCTCTCGCCAAGGCCCAGTGCGATGCGCCCGAATTCGGCACGGCCGCCGGTGGCAACCACCACCCCGGTGCAGCCGCCTGACTGGACCACCGTGCCCATGAACACGCAGGAGGTGAGGTCTCCCAGTGCTGAACCGGCAGCGACGGGAGCAGCTTCCTTGGCCGCAGGCTGGGACTCCCCGGTGAGGATGCTTTCATCACAGAGAAGGTTGTTGGTGGTCAGAAGCCGGATGTCCGCCGGGATGATGGCACCCAGGGAGAGATGCACGACGTCGCCCGGTACCAGGGCGGTAACGTCCACTTCCCTGGTGCTTCCCCCACGGAGCGCCACGGCACGGTGCGTCACGCGGTCATGCAGGGCCTCGGAGGCGCGTTCCGCGCGGTATTCGTTGGTGAAGCCGAGGCCGACGCTGGCCAGCAGGATCACACCGATGACGATGGAATTGGTGGCGTCGCCCAGGAACAGGGACAGGCCGGCGGTCACCATCAGGAGGATGAGGATGGGGCTGGCGAACTGCCGTCCCAGCACTGCCCAGGCGTTGGCGCGGTGGGTGCGGACGGCGTTGGGGCCAAGCTGTTCCAGGCGGGCGGCCGCCTCTTCCCCGGTGAGGCCGCCGGGCGCGGATCCAAGGCGTTCCAGCGTTTGCTCCGCCGTCAGGCTTGCGGCATCAGTGATGGCCAGCTGGAGGGAGCTGCGCTCCCGGACGTTCACGTCTGTCATGCCGATCCGTTCGGACGCTTGGGCTTCGTGGCTTTAACCTAAGGCAAGGGTACGACGGCGGCGGCAGTCCGCCTTTCCGGTTACTTCAGGCTGAGCACCTCGTCGATGGGGCGGCCGTTGACGAACACCTGGGCGCTGGTGGCCCCGGAGGCGGCCATGGCCGTGTACTCAAGCTGCGCTTTTGCCCGTGGAACGTCGCAGACCCCGCCCAGCATGAACTGCCCGGTGAGCCAGATAGTGATGGTGCTGCCGTCCAGCTCGCCTGCCACATAGGACAGGTTCGACTGGTACAGGACATTGACCAGCCCGGACATGCCCACGTCCCGGCTCTTGTTGGCCAGCAGGGTCCCAACGCTGGGGCCCACCTGATCGGTGAAGCGGACGGGTGCCGTGGTGGTGGCCACCAGGCTGTCACCGCAGCCGATCCTGGGCCCCGAGACGCCGTTGTCGCCCACCGCAACGTAGTAGATGGTCAGCGGGGCAACTTGCTCGGGGAGTCCGGTGGTGGGGGCAGGTTCCTGCGTTGGCTCCTGCGTGGGCGGCGGGCTTGCCGGGGCGGACGACGGCGGCGCGGAAGCCGGGGCGGTGGGCGCGGCTGAGGTGGTGGCCGGCGAAGTCGGGGCCGCCGTGGTGGTGGGGCTCGCCGTCGTGCCTGGACTGGTGCTGCCGGCCGTGGGGCCCGGGGCCGCGGAACTGGTGGCGGGCCCCGGCGCCGGTGGGCCAAAGCAGCCGGTGAGGACCAGCAAGCCGGTGAGCCCGAGAACGCTGAATGCCGTAAGCCTGGGCTTGGTCATGATGCCCCCTTGGATGTGGGTCCCGCGGCCGTGGGACCCACATTCAAGCTACGCCTGAGGGTTACGCCCGAACAGGGACCAAAGTCCGCGCCGTCGAAGGATGCACCAGCACTTTCACCGTCGCCTCTTGAATTCCGGAGTTGTACCATGGGTCGGGAAACAGCTTCCTCTGCCCAGGCCCCATGCCTGCGCTGGAGAACCGGCCCCGGGCTCAGCCGGGGCTCCGGGGCAGGAACGGGCTGTGGACCAGGGAACGGTTCCCCCGTTTCCGCCGAAAGCTGGGGAGCACAAGCATGTCATTTTCCAAGCGAATCCGCCGGCCCGCCGGTGCGGTGCTGGCCGCTGCTGCCGTGATGCTGGCGGCGCCGCCGGCCACGGCGCTCACCCCAGCGGTGACCGTCGCTCCACCGCCCTCGCCGGCGATCAGCGGTAACGCGCAGGCAGCCAATCCCCTGGCCAGCGACGAGGGCCGCTACCTGGTCAGGTTCACCAAGGGCTCGGACGTGGCCACGGAAGCCCAGTCCCTGCAGGTCCAGGGAGTGCGCATTGGCAGGACCTTCTCCGCAGCAGTCCGGGGCGCGGCCATCACCGCCACCAAGGCACAGGCGGCTGCCTTGGCCCGTTCGCCCCGTGTCGCCCTGATTGAGCCGGACCTGCCCGTGACAGTTGCCGATACCCAGCAGTCACCGCCCTGGGGCCTGGACAGGATCGACCAGCGCGCGCTCCCGCTCTCAGACACGTTCACGCCCACGGCCAGCGGCGCCGGCGTCAGCACCTACGTCATCGACACCGGGGTCCTGGCGGAAAACACCGACTTTGGCGGCCGGGTGGCCCCGGGCTGGACCGCCATCGCCGACGGCAAGGGCAGCAGCGACTGCAACGGCCACGGAACGCATGTCGCCGGCATCATCGCCGGGAAAACCTATGGGGTGGCCAAATCAGCGAGCGTGGTTCCGGTGCGGGTGCTCGGCTGCGACGGTTCCGGCTATGACTCGGACGTCATCGCCGGTCTGGACTGGATCGCCTCCCAGCATGCCGCCGGCACCCCCGCGGTGGCCAACCTCAGCATTGGCGGCCCCACCAGCACCACGCTGGATGACGCACTCAGGGGAATCATTAATGACGGCGTCACAGCCGTGGTGGCAGCCGGCAACGCCGCGGTGGATGCCTGCACCACCTCCCCGGCGCGGGTGCCCGAGGCCTTGACCGTGGCCGCCACCGATTCCTCGGACCGGCAGGCAGGGTTCTCGAATTACGGAAGCTGCGTTGACCTGTACGCCCCGGGGGTGGGCATCCAGTCCGACTGGGACACCTCCACCACCTCGGTCGCTACGCTGAGCGGCACGTCCATGGCGTCTCCCCACGTTGCCGGTGCTGCGGCGCTTTCCTTGTCGCGGAACCCGCAGCAGACGCCGGCTGCGGTGGCAGCGGAGCTCACGTCCGCCGCCACCCAGGGCACTGTCACCAACGTGTCAGCGGGAACCCCCAACCGCCTGCTCTTCACCGGCCCGGCTGCGGCTCCGGCGGCGAGGGACTTCACCAGCGACGGCAAGGCCGACCTGCTGGCACAGGACGGCAACGGGAGCCTATGGACCTATCCGGGCCAGGGGAATGGCCTGTTCGGCTGGCGCATCAAGGTCGGCGACGGCTGGAACGTCATGACCGCGGTCAGCGCAGCAGGAGACCTCACCGGAGACGGCAAACCCGACCTGATTGCCCGCGACACCAACGGCACCCTCTGGACCTACCCGGGCCAAGGCAACGGCCTCTTCGGCTGGCGCATCAAGGTCGGCGACGGCTGGAACGTCATGACCGCCATCAGCGCAGCAGGAGACCTCACCGGAGACGGCAAACCCGACCTCGTCGCCCGCGACACCAACGGCACCCTCTGGACCTACCCGGGCCAAGGCAACGGCCTCTTCGGCTGGCGCATCAAGGTCGGCGACGGCTGGAACGTCAT
>NZ_JAUSTB010000009.1:0-172009 GCF_030812615.1 Pseudarthrobacter niigatensis
GAAACGCCCGGTCCCATTCCGAACCCGGAAGCTAAGACCCACAGCGCCGATGGTACTGCACCCGGGAGGGTGTGGGAGAGTAGGTCACCGCCGGACATACATTACGAAGGGCCCTGACAAGGAATGTCAGGGCCCTTCGACTTTAACCACAAGACCGATGCCGACGGAGGGCCAAACGACCGCCGGTAGGATTGACCCTCATGAGCAGCATCTTCAGCCACGCCCAGGACCCCTCCCAAGACGACGGCCGGCAGGCTTCGGATCCCTTGGAGCCGGTGGTGAACACGGTCCGGGTTCCGGGCCCCGTCTCCCGGGCCTTCGCAGGCTTCACCGACCATACGCACTTGTGGTGGCCCCTGGAAAAGCACGGCGTTTACGGGGCCGGCTCCTACGTGGAGTTCGAGGAGAACCTCATCCTTGAGACGGCTGACGATGGCCGCACCAGCATCTGGGGTACCCTCGACGACTGGCAGCCGCCACTGTCCTTCCATGCCTCCTGGCACCCCGGAACCACGGCGCTCTGGTCCACCGAGCTCCTGGTGGCGTTCCGTGCTGTTGGGCCGGAGACGGAGGTCCGTGTGTTCCATGAGGGGTGGGAAGGGGCCGAGGATCCCGTTGCCGCCCGCGAAGCGTACGTGGAGGCGTGGCCCCTGATCCTGGAAAGGTTCGCACGGTTCATGGGTGCCGGCGACTCAACGGATGCGGTCCCCTCCGAAGACCTGTCCTAGGCTGTCCGCGCGGCTCCTAGGCTGTCCGCGTGGCCGGGCCCGGTGCTACGGCGGTGCTGTGCCGGATCACGAATTCCGTGGGGTATTCCTGGTCTTGTGCTGACGTAGCCGCTGTACCGCCGTCGGAATCCCCGACGGCGCCTTCCAGCAGGGCCAAAGCCGTGGCTGCCGCAAGCCTTCCCTGGCCGCGTGGATCCTGGCTGACGGTGGTCAGCCCGAAGGTTTCCGAGAGCTCGTGCCCGTCAATTCCCACCACGGAAAGATCTTCCGGGACCCGAAGCCCAAAGTCGCGCGCGGCAAGCATGATGCCCACCGCCATCTCGTCGGACGCGGCAAAGACGGCCGTAGGACGCTCGGTGGAGGTCCCCAGCAGCCGGCGGCCAGCTGCGTACGCGCCCTGGATGGTGAAGTCGGCAGTCACATGCCACTCCGGCCGGAACTCCAGTCCCGCTCCTGCCAGGGCCGCGCTGAAGCCCTTCTGCCGAAGCTGGGGTAACTTGAAATCCCGGTTCAGCCCCGCGTCACCGGTGATGTGGGCAATCCGGGTATGTCCCAGGCCAATCAGGTGGCGGGTGGCCATCATGGCCAGTCCTTCGTCATCGATCCGGATGGTAGAGGCTCCGCGCAGGGCACCTCCGATGCCCACAATAGGACGGTGCACGGCCAGCAGCTGGCCGATTTCCTCTTCGCTGAGCACCAGTGCCACCGTGATCACCGCATCCAGGCGCTTGCGCAGCAGGAAGTCAGTCAGGATGCTGTTTCGCCGCTCCGGCTGCTCACCCACGTTGTACAGCGTCAGGTCGTAGCCGGCGTCGAGCAGGGTTTCGGAGACGCCTTCGAGTACCGACGAGAAGTACCAGCGCTGGACGTTGGGCACCACCAGCCCGATGTTGTGGTTCCGCCCGGACGCGAGGCTCGACGCATGGTACGAGGGGACGAATCCGAGTTCCCGGGCGGCTTCCTGGGCCAGCCGGCGGCTCTTGGAAGAGACGTTGGACTTGCCGCTCAACGCCCGTGAGACCGTGGCAACGGACAGGCCTGCCCGGCTGGCAACTTCTTTGATGCCTGCCATCGTCAGAAAGCTGCTGCGGCGTCCGGTCCAAGCTGTATCCACGCGGTCTCACCGGAGGCAAGGGCGTGGCCCGCGCCTGCGGGCAGGCTGCGGATCAGGACGTTGCCGGCGGGCATTTCCAGCGGCTCGTGGTTCAGGTTCATAAGCACCAGCGTAGTGCCGTTCACGTAGCCCAGGGAGGAGCCGGTGCACCAGTCCTCGGCCCATGACAAGGACCCCCGGCCCAGGTCCAGTTCACGACGGCAGGCCAGGGCCTGGCGGTACAGGGAGAGGTGCGACGCCGGTGATTCCGCCTGCAGGTCCCTTGCCAGTGCTTTGAAGGAGTCAGGGATTGGCAGCCAAGGATCCCTTCCCGAACCGAATCCCAGATGCGGGTCCTCGCCGCGCCACGGCAGGGGAACCCGGCAGCCGTCGCGGCCAAGCCGCTGCCCGCCGGTGCGGGCGAACGTGGGGTCTTGGCGGAGGTGGTCCGGAATCTCAATCCCGTCAGGCAGTCCCAGTTCCTCGCCCTGGTACAGGTAGGCGGCCCCGGGCAGCCCCAGCATGAACATCGAAGCAGCGGCCGCGCGGCGGCGGCCAAGGTCATGGTCCGGCTGGGGGTCTGCGAAGCCGATGCCGTCCCCGTCCCGCGGACCCAGCCCGTTGTAGCCAAACCGGCTGGCGTGGCGGACCACGTCATGGTTGGAAAGTACCCAGGTGCTGGGGGCTCCGACGCCGTCAAGGACGGTCAATGAGTCGGTGATGACGGAGCGGAGCCGGTAAATGTCCAGGCCAGCGTGGAGATAGGGGAAATTGAAAGCCTGGTGCATCTCATCCGGTCGGACCCAGTGGGCAAGCCGGTGGAGGTCCACGCTGGCCTCGGCGCAGAGAATGCGGTCGGGGCCGTATTCGTCCAGGAGCATCCGCCACTTCCGGTAGATGTCGTGGACGCCGGGTTGACCGAACATGGGTGCCTCGTGGCCGGGATAGCCGTCGCTGCTGCCGCCGTCCGCGCGTCCGCCCCAGGCCGGCAGTCCCGGAGCCTTGACCAGGGCGTGGGCCACGTCCACGCGGAAGCCGGAAACGCCGCGGTCCAGCCAGAACCGGAGCACCCGCTCGAACTCTGCGTGGACGGCCGGGTTGTCCCAGTTGAAATCGGGCTGCGAGGAGTCGAAGAGGTGCAGGTACCACTGGCCGGGCCGTCCACCCTGCCCTTCCACCTGGGTCCATGCAGGGCCGCCGAAGTGGGACTGCCAGTTGTTCGGCGGTTCCTGCCCGTCGGGACCGGTCCCGTCACGGAATATGAACATGTCCCGTTCCGGGCTTCCATCCGGCGCTGCAAGGGCCGCTTGGAACGCGGGATGCTGGGCAGAGCAGTGGTTGGGGACCAGGTCCACGATCACCCGCAGGCCCAGGCGGTGGGATTCGGCCATCATGACGTCGAAGTCGCCAAGCGTGCCGAAGATGGGATCCACGTCGCAGTAGTCGCTGACGTCGTAGCCGGCATCCCGCTGCGGGGACTTGAAAAAGGGAGACAACCACACGGCGTCGACGCCCAGGTCCGCCAGATGCGGCAGTTCCTCGGTGATCCCGGCGAGATCGCCAATGCCGTCGCCGTTCAGGTCACGGAATGACCGGGGATACACCTGGTAGATCACCGCGGAGCGCCACCAGCCCGGGACGGTGTCAGCAGTGTGGATGAGCGTCAGGGGACCGGCGGAGGCGGTAGTGTCCTGGGTCACAGTTTCGACAGACATGCAAGCCAGCATAACGGCGAAGGGCTAAATAACTGAAAACGCTTCCATAAATGTTTCCGGCCACCTATTCCTGGATGCGGCCCAGCGGCAGGGACGGAACTGGAAGCGATTACAGCAGGGAAAGCTTCAAGGCTCCGCATGCTGCGCACCTAGACTGGTTAGGTATGTCCGACGACGGATGGAGGCTTTGTGGGAAGCATCGTTGACGAGCTGGAAGCCATCCTGGCACCTGGCCAGGTGGACACGGGCGAAGTCCCGCTCCGCCGGTACGCCGTGGACCAGGCGCCCGTGATCGATTTCCAGCTTCCGCTGGCCGTGGTGTTCCCCGAGTCGGTGGCCGACGTGCAGTCGGTAGTGAAGGCCTGCGCGGACAGCGGCGTGGCCATCGTGCCCCGGGGAGCCGGCACGGGCGTATCCGGGGGCGCCCATGCCACCGCCAACTGCATCATCCTCTCACTGGAGCGGATGGACCGGATCCTCGCCCTGAGCCCGGATGACGAAACAGCGGTGGTGGAGCCCGGCGTCGTGAACGCCGTGCTCAACGAAGCCGCGGCGGAGCACGGCCTCATGTACGCGCCGGACCCTGCCAGTTTCCGGAGCTCTACAATCGGCGGCAACGTGGCCACCAACGCCGGCGGCCTGCGGTGTGCCAAGTACGGCGTCACCAGGGACTCTGTCCTGGCGCTGGACGTCGTCCTGGCGGACGGCTCCCTCATCCACACCGGCCATCAGACCTTCAAAGGCGTGGCCGGGTACGACCTCACGGGCCTCTTCGTGGGGTCGGAAGGCACGCTGGGGATCGTCGTCGGGATCACGGTGCGGCTGAAGTACCTGCCCCGGGAAGTGCATACCGTCGCCGCGTTCTACCCGGACTTCAGGCTTGCCGCTGCCGGCGTCCTGGCGGTGGGACGGGCCCGCGTCCAGCCCGCCATCATGGAACTGCTCGACGGCGGTACGCTGGCGCAGCTCGACGACATCCATGGGTCCGACCTCACCGCCCGCGGGAAATCATTGCTGCTGGTCCAGACCGACGGGTTTGGGGCTGCGGCCGAGGCGGAGGTGGTGCGGCGGGTCCTGCGCGACGGCGGGGCCACGGTCACCACCGAGGCGAGCGCCGAGGCGGAGCGGCTGGTGGAGTTGCGGCGGCACAGCCGCGGTACGGAGGTGGACGACGAGTACCGGGTGGGCGAAGACGTCGCTGTTCCGCGCTCCCGCCTGGTGGACTACGTTGCAGCGCTTGAAGCTATGGCCGCCGGGCAGCAGGTGCACCTCAAGGTGGTGGCACACGCCGGGGACGGAAACCTGCACCCCACGTTCTGGATCGACAGGCAGGGCCCGGACGTGGAACCCGGTGCAATGGATCGGCTCCAGGTGGCCCTGGACGAGTCCATCACCGCGGCCCTGGCCATGGGCGGGACCATCACGGGGGAGCACGGCATAGGCCAGTACAAGCTGCGCTGGCTGGGCCAGGAGCAACCGGAGGCCGTCCGGGAACTCCAGCGCAGGATCAAGGACTTGTTCGATCCTGCCGGAGTCCTCAACCCTGGGAAGGCCATCTAGGAGTCAGTCGTCCGAATCCGGGTATTCGTCATCGGATTCATCGGCACCATAGCGGGACTCCTCGTTTTCCACTTCGAGGATCTTTAGCAATTCGGTGTCCGGGTTGAGCATGATCGCTGCTTCGTCGCGCCGGTGCCGCAGGATCGAGTCGATGTAGGACTGCACGGCTTCTGCCAGCGGGATGTGGCGCTCCTGCTTCTCCGACATGTACCACCGGTGCTCCAGGACCTCGTGGACCACCTCGGCGTGCTCGAGCTTGCCGGAGAGGTCCCGGGGGATGGAGCGCACGATCGGCTCGAAGATCTGGCTGACCCAAAGGTGGGCGCTGTATTCCTCGTCCATCTCCGGGTTGTTGTCCGCCCGGAACGAGTCCATGTCATTGAGGAGGCGGCGGGCCTGGTTCTCCTGCGCGTCCAGGCCGGTCAGCCGGAGGAGCCGCCGCTGGTGGTGCCCCGCGTCCACCACCTTGGGCTGCAATTGGATGGTGGAGCCGTTTTGGGTGGTCTTGATGGCATATTCCTCGACGTCGAAGCCGAGTTCGTTCAGGCGCCGGATGCGGGCGCCCACCCGCCAGCGTTCGCCCAGCTCAAAGGATTCCTTCTCCGTCAGTTCAGCCCACAGCCGCCGGTAACTGTCCATGATCAACTCACTGGTGGCTACGGGGTCCACCTTCTCCTCGATCAGGCCGCCGTCCAGCAGGTCCATCAGCTCCCCGGCGATGTTGACCCGCGCAATTTCGAGGTCGTATTCGCGCTGGCCCGTGGACAGGTCCGGGTACAGCTCGCCCGTTTCGGCGTCCACCAGGTAGGCGGCAAAGGCTCCGGCGTCGCGGCGGAAGAGGGTATTGGACAGCGACACGTCTCCCCAGTAAAAACCGATCAGGTGCAGCCGCACCAGCAGCAGGGCCTGCGCGTCGATGAGGCGCGTCAGTGTGTCCTTGCGCAGCATTTGGGAGAACAGCGCGCGGTAGGGCATGGAGAACTTCAGGTGCCGGGTTACCAGGACCGGGTTGAGCGGACGCCCGTCGGGGGTGGTCCGCCCGGTGATCACCGCAACAGGCTCCACGCAGGGCACATCGAAGCGGGCGAGCTTGCGGAGCATGTGGTATTCGTGGCGGGCCACATGCTCGGAGGTTTCCTTAATGGCGATGACAGAGCCGCCCAGGTGGGCAAAGCGCACGATGTGCCGCGAGATGCCTCGGGGGAGGGCCGCCAGGTATTGCGCCGGCCACTCCTCCAGGGCGATATGCCAGGGAAGGTCCAGCAGTTCCGGATCCGCTGCCGCGGCAGTGATGTTCAGCGACGAGGCTACCGAGGCCGCCTTGTTGTCATCTGCACTGGCCGCCACGAACCGCGGCAGCTTCCCGATCTGCGCGTAGTCGGTGGGTTCGTCGTGCCACTGGGCGCTGTATTCCTCGGTCATGGCTCAATTCTTCCGTACTTGGGGGTACCGCGCCTAAAATTTGCCGCTTAAAAACCGACGGCGGCCCTCCCGGAGGAGGACCGCCGTCGGTCTCTAAGCTGGAACGTCAGTCGCCGAGGCGCAGGCCGGTCTTGGTGTCGAACAGGTGCACGTGGCCCGACTGCGGGCGGACGTAGATGACCTCACCCTTCATCGGAGGGCGGCGGCCGTCGACGCGGGCCACGATGTCGTGGTCCTTGCCGTCGAGGGTGGTGTGGCCGTAGACGTAGGCGTCGGCGCCGAGTTCCTCGACAACGTCCACCTCCACCTTCAGGCCTTCACCCTGCGGAGCGGTTTCCAGGTCCTCCGGGCGGCTGCCCAGCGTGACCGTGGAGCCGTGTGCCTCTTCGAGGACGTCGCGCGGCACGGGGTAGACGGTGCCGCCGAACTGCACGCCGCCGTCGACCACGGGAAGCTCCAGCAGGTTCATGGCGGGGGAGCCGATGAAGCCGGCAACGAAGACGTTCTTCGGGCGGTCGTAAAGGTTGCG
The DNA here is from genome assembly GCF_030812615.1 of Pseudarthrobacter niigatensis. NCBI lineage: Bacteria > Bacillati > Actinomycetota > Actinomycetes > Micrococcales > Micrococcaceae > Pseudarthrobacter > Pseudarthrobacter niigatensis. The sequence continues at coordinate 7,048 of NZ_JAUSTB010000009.1, forward strand.
CGGGGTGTCCACCTGCTGCAGCAGGCCGTCCTTCAGCACAGCCACGCGGTCACCCATGGTCATGGCTTCAACCTGGTCGTGCGTCACGTAGACGGTGGTGACGCCGAGGCGGCGGGTCAGGGACGCGATCTGGGTGCGGGTCTGGACGCGGAGCTTGGCGTCCAGGTTGGACAGCGGCTCATCCATGAGGAAGACCTGGGGGTTACGGACGATGGCGCGGCCCATGGCAACGCGCTGGCGCTGGCCGCCGGAGAGTGCCTTTGGCTTGCGGTCCAGGTACTGCTCAAGGTCAAGGAGCTTGGCGGCTTCGCGGACGCGCTCGGCGCGCTCTTCCTTGGAGACACCGGCGATCTTCAGGGCAAAGCCCATGTTGTCGGCCACAGTCATGTGCGGGTACAGCGCGTAGTTCTGGAAAACCATGGCGATGTCGCGGTCCTTCGGCGGAACATCGGTAACGTCACGGTCACCGATCAGGATGCGGCCGGCGTTGACGTCCTCAAGGCCTGCGAGCATGCGCAGGGAGGTGGACTTGCCGCAACCGGAGGGTCCCACGAGGACCAGGAATTCGCCATCGGCGATGTCGATGTTGAGCTTATCGACGGCGGGCTTATCTGTGCCCGGGTACAGACGCGTAGCGTTATCAAAAGTAACTGTAGCCACAGTTATCAATCCCTTCACCGGCAGGTACGTGCCGGACGATCCGTTGTGAATGGTTCATGTTTATTCAGTTTTGTTCCTGCAAAGCGCTCCGAGCCTGGGCCCGGAGCGCAGAATGACGCCGCACGGTGCTTGTGCGCCACATCACACCTAGAGTATGCCAGAGGTTGCGCTTCCTCGCCGAAATGTTACGGACGTCACATGTGCCGCCAGCCACGTCCTAACCGGACGCGGCCTGCGGATCCTCTTCGGCAACAGCAATGCTCCGCTCCTGAAGCAGGGCCTCCAGCAGTTCCGCAATGTGGACGGGAGCCTCCACCCGATACTGGGCCTGGGTGAAATCAAGGCCCACCTTGACCCCCACGTCGCCCGGTTCGAGCCGGCCAAAAGCGTCCTCGTCCGTGACGTCGTCGCCGGCGAACAGCACGGCAGTGGCCCCGGTGGCCTGCCGCAGGAAGGCGACACCTTCGCCTTTGGAGGCATTGACAACCGAAGTCTCCAGGACGCGTTTGCCTTCCTTCAGGAAGACTCCCTTGCGGTCCCGCAGCACCGACCGTGCTGCCGCTACTGCGTCTTCTGCCACGTCGTCCCCAGCCTGGCGGGTATGCAGGACGACGCCGGCAGGCTTGTCCTCAAGGGAGGTGCCGGGCGCCTCGGCAACGATGCCGGCCAACTCGGCGCGGACCTCTTCAAGGAGTGCCTTCTGGTCCTCTTCAAGAGCCAGTTCGGTGGAACCGGGCCCCAGCCATGCCTCGGCGCCATGGCTGCCGATCAGGAGCGTGTCGACCGGCGGGGAGGCGACCTCCCGCAGGCTGGCGAGGGCGCGTCCGGAGATGAGGGCCGTCGTCGTCCGTGGAAGGACGGCGAGGCCTGCGAAAGCGGTGGCCGACCGGGGAAGCGGCCGTGCGTCCTGCGCCCGGCCGACGATGGGTGCCATGGTGCCATCGAAATCCATGGCCACGAGCAGGTGCTCCGTGCCGGCGATCCGGCGCAGGGCTTCGCGGAGTTCGGGGGTGAGCGCCAATGGCGCGCTACCGGGGCGCTCAGGAGTCATCGCGGACCACTTTCTCGTTCAGGGCGCGCAGGAAGTCCGCTGACCAGTGGTCTACGTCGTGGTCCAGGATCTGCTTGCGCATGGCCCGCATGCGGCGCGAGGCCTCCCTCGGGGTGAGTTCCACGGCGGCCATGATGGTGTTCTTGAGGCCGGCGATATCGTGCGGATTGATCAGCAGCGCCTGCTTCAGCTGATCGGCCGCCCCGGCGAATTCGCTGAGGACCAGCGCGCCGTCGTTGTTGTTGCGGGCGGTGACATATTCCTTGGCCACAAGGTTCATTCCGTCGCGCAGCGCGGTGACCAGCATGACGTCCGCGGCCAGGTACAGCGCCACCATCTCCTCCACGGGGTAGCTGTGGTGCAGGTAGCGGACGGCGGTGTTCTCCAAGGTGTCGTAGGTGCCGTTGATGTGGCCCACGGTGCCTTCAACTTCCTCGCGCAAAAGCCGGTACTGTTCCACGCGCTCCCGGCTGGGGGAGGCAACCTGGATGAGGGTTGCATCGCCCACCGTGAGCCTGCCGTCCGCAAGGAGTTCCTCGAAGGCCTTCAGCCGGTGGCGGATGCCCTTGGTGTAATCCAGGCGGTCCACTCCGAGCAGGATGGTCTTGGGGTTGCCAAGGTCCTGGCGTATCTGGCGGGCGCGTTCGATGATGTCCGGCCGGGCGGCGAGTTCGGTGATCTGCTTGACGTCGATGGAGATGGGGAAGGCCTGGGACCGGGCGATGTGGGTCAGTTGGCCGTTGTGGTCCTTGACGTGAACCTGCTGCTGCTTGACGCTGGCTCCGAGGAAGCGGCGGGCGGAGCGCATGAAGTTTCCCGCGTCGCTGGGCCGCTGGAAGCCCACCAGGTCCGCGCCCAGCAGCCCGTCGATGATGGCCTGGCGCCAGGGAAGCTGGGCGAAGATCTCCGGCGGCGGGAACGGGATGTGGTTGAAGAAACCGATCCGCAGGTCCGGCCGTGCTTCACGGAGCAACCGGGGGACCAGCTGGAGCTGGTAGTCCTGCACCCACACCGTGGCGCCCTGGTCCGCGTGGCGCACCACGGCGTCGGCGAACCTGCGGTTAACCCTGCGGTAGGCGTCCCACCAGGTGCGGTGGAACTCCGGCGGGGCGATGACGTCGTGGTACAGCGGCCAAAGGCTGGCGTTGGAGAACCCTTCGTAGTACAGCTCCACGTCATCGGTGCTGAGCTGGACCGGGACAAGGTCCATGCCTCCGTGGCTGAACGGCTCGACCGTTTCGTCAGGGGCGCCGTGCCAGCCCACCCAGGCGCCGTCTGTCTTGGTCATCATCGGCGCCAGTGCAGTCACCAGGCCGCCGGGCGACCGGCGCCAGCCGGAGCCGTCGTCGCTGTCGTCCCCTGGTGCCACCCGGTCCACGGGCAGCCTGTTGGAGACCACCATGAAGTCGTATTTCGTATGGCCGGCGTGGCCGGAACCGGAACTGCCGGCCGTAGCTGTTCCGGCTGGTTTTTCCTGGACGGGTGTTTGCATTGCGGCCCCCTGGGGTTGCTTGTGCCTCTAAGCCACCCTAGCCGGACGGAATCATCGGGGCTATTCGTCCGTTGGTCAACCCGGAAGAATGGTTGAAACCGCAAGCTCTCAGCTTTCTCCCCTAAAATGTTTGGGGTGCCACCAAGTGGTCCCCCTACGTCGACCGACCCAAGGAACTCATGAGCCCCGCAAACGAAGTACGTAAGTCCAAGGCTGAGCGAACCGCGGAGGCGCGCGAAAAGGCGCGCCTGATCCGCGAAGCGCAGGTAAAGAAGGACAAGCGCAACAAGCTCCTCATTGGCTGGGGCATCGTGGCGGCGGTTGTGGCCATCCTTGTGGTGGTGGCCCTGGTTGTGACCAACAGCCTCAAGCAGAACGCGCCGATAGCCGACCAGGGCCCGGTCCCCGCCAACGCCAACGCCCACGGGGGCGTGACCCTGCTGGCCAACACGGACGTGGCCAAGACGGGACCGGCTACCGTCGACGCAGCCTCCCTGGGGGACGCCCCCAAGACCCCGCCGGCCGAGGTAGTGGCCCCCGGCGCCGAAGCTGAGGCGGGCAAGCCGGTGAAGGTTGTCCTCTACATCGACTTCATCTGCCCCGTCTGCAAGAATTTCGAGGCCCAGTACAACGACCAGCTCACCTCGCTGCGCAATGACGGCAAGATCACCGTGGAATACCGGCCGCTGGGCTTCCTGGACAGCCGGTCCACCACCAACTACTCATCGCGTGCGGCCAATGCGGCGGCCTGCGTTGCCAACACGGCTCCGCAGAAGTACGCCGACTACTTCAATGCCTTGTACGCCCAGCAACCGGCTGAAGGAAGTGCCGGCCTCTCGGACAACGACCTGAAGAAGATGGCCTCCGACATGGGCGTGGATATCGGTTCCTGCGTCGATGACAAGACGTACCGCCCGTTCGTGAAGTTCACCACCAAGGAAGCGGCGGCCATCGGCGTGACGGGTACGCCCACCGTGTTCGTGGACGGCAAGCAGTGGGGCAAGGGGGACAGCGCCCAGACGCCGTTCCCGGACTTCCTGCAGGCAGCCATCGCGGCCAAGGGCTAACGGGAAACAGCCCGTGCAGGGGCCCGCTCCGGATTCGCTCCGGGGTGGGCCCTTGCGCATCCACCGCCGGTTCAGCGGGCGTTTTTACCCCCGGCTGGAGTTGGGCTAACCTTATCTAGCGCCTGCGGGCGCACGCCCTTCCGGGGCATGCCTCCTTAGCTCAGTTGGCCAGAGCACCGCTCTTGTAAAGCGGGGGTCGTCGGTTCGAATCCGACAGGGGGCTCCATATCACCTCCGGGTCTAAGCTGGATCCATCCGAATAATCAGCCTGCTGACTAAAGGAGGATGGGTGCCATGCCCAAGACCGGCAAGAACGACCATGCCCGCAAGGACGAACTGCCGTCCACACTGCAGCGTTCCGACCAAAAGGCCCAGGACACGTTCGCGAAGACCTATGACTCCGCCCTCGAGTCCTACGACAACGACGAAGAGCGCGCTGCCCGTGCAGCCTACGCCTCACTGAAGCACAGCTATGAGAAGGTGGGCGACCATTGGGAGCCCAAGGAAAAGCGCGGCCCGTCTGACAAACGCGCGGAGCAGGGCGTCCGGTCATCCGAGCCCACCGCCGGCGGCGTCGACGCCAATGCGTCCAAGGAGCACCTCTACAAGCTGGCCAGGGAACTGGACGTCAAGGGCCGGTCGAAGATGGACAAGGACCAACTGGTCCACGCCCTCCAGAAGGCCAACGACGCCGCCACCCGCAAAGCCCGCAGCAAATAGCCTGGGCACTTGCCGTCCCGCCGTCCCAAGGTGTCGAATCAGAGGACACATCCGGTCCGGTCGGCAACGATGCCAGGAGGTTCCAATGTCGGTGAAGAGCACCAAGGAGTCCGCGCGGGGTGCCGGCGGCAGGAACGGGCCTGACGCAAAGCGGGCAGACCAGGCCACCGGGATCGCGGCGGAGGACCCGGCCCGGATCCGGAACGTGGCGCTGGTGGGGCACTCCGGCGCCGGGAAGACCTTGCTGATCGAGGCACTGCTCGCAGCCACCGGGGTGATCACCCGCAAGGGATCCATTGCTGACGGCTCCACGGTCAGCGACTCGGATCCGGCCGCGGTGCACCAGCAACGCTCGGTCACGCTGTCATTGGTTCCGTTGCTGGTGGGCGACGTCAAAGTGAACCTCCTGGACACCCCCGGCTACCCGGATTTCATCGGGGAACTCCGGGCCGGACTGAGGGCTTCGGACGCCGCCCTGTTCGTGGTCTCGGCCGTGGACGGCATCGATGCCACCACTACGGCGCTGTGGGGCGAGTGCGCGCACATGGGGCTGCCACGCGCCGTCGTCATCACCAGGGTGGACCATCCGCGGGCGGATTACGACGGCGCCCTGGCCGCCTGCCGGAAAGCGTTCGGCGACGGGGTCCTCCCGCTGTACGTCCCGGTGCCCGCCGAGGGTGGGGCGGCCGGCCTCCTGGGCCTGCTGTCCCAGGAGGTAACGGACTACTCGTCCGGCGATCCGTCACCGGATGTCCGTCCGGCCGCACCGGAGGAACTCGCTGCCGCCGGGACCGCCAGGGGCGCCCTGATCGAGGGCATCATCGCCGAGAGCGAAGACGAAACCCTGATGGACCGGTACCTGGACGGGGAGGACATCGATACCGCGGTGCTGGCAGACGACCTGGAAACCGCCGTCGCCCGGGGCTCGTTCTTTCCCGTCCTGCCAACGTCTGCTGTTACGGGACTCGGCACGGCAGAGCTGCTCGAGGTCCTGGTGCGCGCCTTCCCGGCACCGTTGGAAGGCAGACTGCCGGACATGACCGACCTCGCGGGGGAACCGGGTGGAAGGCTGTCCTGCGATCCTGATGGCCCGCTCGCCGCTGAAGTGGTGCGGACCTCCAACGATCCCTTCCTGGGCCGCATCTGCCTGGTGCGGGTTTTCTCCGGGACGCTGCGGGAAGATACTCCCGTCCACGTGGGCGGACACGGCCTGGCTGACCGCGGGCACCAGGACCACGACACCGATGAACGGGTCACCCACATCTACTCCCCGCTGGGCGCCAGCCTGCGGCCTGTCCCCTTCTCCGTGGCAGGGGACATGTGCGCCCTGGCGAAGCTGGGCAGCGCTGAAACCGGGGACACCATTTCCGCCCGGGAAAGCCCGCTGTTGCTGGCCACGTGGGAGATGCCCGAACCGCTGCTGCCGGTTGCCGTGGAAGCGGATTCCCGCAGCGACGAGGATGCGCTGGCCCGCAGCCTCGGCCGGATCGCCGCCGGGGATCCCACCCTGCGGGTGGACCGGAACGCGGAGACCCACCAACTGGTGCTGTGGTGCATGGGGGAGGCACACGCCGAGGTGGTCCTGGACCGGCTGCGCGAGCAGGGCGTGAAACTGCATACCGTTGACGTGGTGACACCGCTGCGGGAAACCTTCGCTGCCCCCGCCTCCGGCCACGGACGCCACGTCAAGCAGTCCGGCGGCCATGGCCAGTACGCCGTGTGCGATATCGAGGTGGAACCGCTGGAGCGCGGCGGGGGATTCGAGTTCGTGGACAAGACGGTGGGCGGCGTCATCCCGGGAACGTTCATTCCGTCCATCGAAAAAGGGGTCCGGGCGCAAATGGAGCGGGGGGTGTCGGCAGGTTTTCCCGTCGTGGACCTGCGGGTGACCCTTACCGGCGGCAAGGCCCACAGCGTGGATTCGTCGGATGCGGCGTTCCAGGCGGCAGGGGCCTTGGCGCTGCGCGAAGCTGCGGCCGCCGGGAAGGTCCAGTTGCTGGAACCGGTGTCCTCCGTGACCATCACCGTTGCCGACGAACACGTGGGTACCGTAATGAGCGATTTGTCGGGCCGCAGGGGGCGCCTCACGGGCACCACCTCATCAGGCGAAGGACTGACGGAGATCAGCGCTGAAGTCCCCGACCAGGAGCTCCTGCGCTACGCGGTGGAACTGCGGGCCCTCACGGCAGGCACCGGCCGGTTCCGGCGGCAGTACCTGCGCCACGACCCCGTCCCGCCAAATTTCAGCCCGTCCTGATCCGCCCCGGAACAGTCCGAAGGAACGGCCGCCGGTGAACGCCGCAGCACGAAAGATCCAGAACGTCTACCTGACGCTGACGTTGGGAAACACGCTTGCGGCGTCCTTCATCTGGGGAATCAACACACTCTTCCTGCTCGACGCGGGGCTCAGCAACCTCGAGGCCTTCGCCGCGAACGCCTTCTTCACCGCAGGGATGGTTCTCTTCGAGGTGCCCACCGGGGTGGTGGCGGACAGCTGGGGACGCCGCGCATCCTTCCTGCTGGGCACCGTGACCCTGGCGGCGTCTACCTACCTGTACTACCTCCTCTGGCAGCTGTCGGCCCCGTTCTGGTGGTGGGCAGCCGTGTCTGCGCTGCTTGGCCTTGGCTTCACCTTCTTCTCCGGAGCCGTGGAAGCCTGGCTGGTGGATGCCCTCCACTTCTCCGGCTACGACGGCGGCCTGGAAGCCGTCCTGGGGCGGGGCCAGATGGTGTCCGGAATCGCAATGCTGGCCGGATCCGTGGCAGGCGGCGTCATTGCCCAGGCCACGAACCTTGGCGTCCCTTTCCTGCTGCGGGTGGGAGTTCTGGTGGCGATGTTCGCCGTTGCGTTCCTCCTCATGCACGACGTCGGCTTCACCCCCGAGCGGTCGGCCCACCCGGTGCAGGCCACGCGGGCAGTCCTGCGCGCCTCGTTGGAGGGCGGACTGAAGAACCCTCCGGTGCGGTTCATGATGTTGGCGGCCCCGTTCACCGAGGGGGTGGGGTTCTACGTCTTCTACGCCCTCCAGCCGTACCTGCTGCAGCTCTTTGGCGACCCCAAGGCCTATGCCATCGCAGGACTGGCAGCTGCGATCGTTGCCGGCGCGGACATCGTTGGTGGTTGGCTTGCGCCGCTGGTCCGGAAACTGGTGGGCCGCCGCACCACGGTCTTGATCGGCTCCACGATTGCCAGCTCAGTGGTCCTGGTGGCGCTCCTGGCCACCCACTCCTTCTGGCTTGCCCTGGTCCTGCTGTCGCTGTGGGCCGTGGTTGCCTCCGCCGGCACCCCTGTCCGCCAGGCGTACCTGAACGACATGATTGCCTCGAAGCAGCGGGCCACGGTCCTGAGCTTCGCGTCGCTCATGGGTTCGAGCGGGGGAGTGGTGGTGCAGCCGGTGCTGGGCAGGACCGCGGACCTTTACGGCTACCCGGCGTCCCTGGCCCTGGGCGGCGCGGTGCAGCTGCTGGCGGCGCCCTTTATTGTGCTCAGCCGGCGCCGGCGCTCGCCGGCTGATGTTGCCACCGGCCTGGCTGCCCCTTAAAGAGCTGCCTGGGCGTTTGCTTCCCGGCGCCGGACGCAGGAAGGCCCCCGTTGCCGGGACGTCGTCCGGGCAGCGGGGGCCGGCAGGTGCGCGTGACCCGCCTACTTCACGCCTGCCTCCACCGTTTTGCTGGCGGCCGGCGCCGGCTTTTCCTGGGCCGGCGGAGGGCTGGTCTTGAGCTTGAAGCGCTTGCCAATCTCCCCTCCGCCGCCGCTGCGGTTCTTGTTGAAGATGTCGAACCCGACGGCGACCAGGAGGACCAGGCCCTTGATGAGCTGCTGGTAGTCGGTGCCCAGTCCCAGGATGGACATGCCGTTGTTCAGTACGCCCATGATGAGGCCACCGATCATGGCTCCGGCTACTGTTCCGATACCGCCGGTGACAGCTGCTCCACCGATGAATGCTGCCGCGATGGAATCGAGCTCGAAGCCGGTTCCGCCGGCGGGCTGGGCGGAGTTGAGCCGGGCGGTGAACACCAGGCCGGCCAGCGCGGAGAGGACGCCCATGTTCACGAAGAGCCGGAACGTGACGGCCTTGGTCTTGATGCCTGACAGTTCGGCGGCGTGGAGGTTGCCGCCGATGGCGTACGTGTGGCGGCCGAAGACGCTGTTGTTCATGAGGGCGGTGTAAGCGATCACCAGGGCAGCAAGGACCACCAGGACGATCGGAGTGCCCCGGTAGGACGCCAGAAGGAACGTGATGACCAGCATGAGCAGCGCGGTGAAGGTGGTCTTGATGACAAACCAGACCAGGGGTTCGCTTTCGAGGTCGAACTTGCGGCGGATCCTGCGCTCCTTGAAGGCCTGGATCAGCAGGGCCGCCGTGGCGCCGAGGCCCAGGATGACGGTGAGCCATTCCAGCACGGAAGTGCCGCCGGAAATGTCCGGAAGGAAGCCGCCGCCCAAGGCCCGCAGTTCGGCGGGGAACGGGGTGATCTGCTGGTTCTTGAGCGTGATGAGCGTCAGCCCGCGGAAGATCAACATGCCGGCGAGGGTGACGATGAAGGCGGGAATCCCCACGTAGGCGATCCAGTAGCCCTGCCACGCGCCGACCAGGGCTCCGACCAGAAGGCATGCCGGGATGGCTGCCCACCACGGCCAGCCCCAGTGCACGATCATGACCCCGGCCACGGCGCCGATGAACCCTGCCACCGATCCAACGGAAAGGTCGATGTGCCCGGCGATTATGACCATCACCATGCCGATGGCCAGGATGAGGATGTAGCTGTTCTGGACCACCAGGTTGGTGACGTTCTGCGGTTCCAGCAGGATTCCGCCGGTCAGTCCCTGGAACAGCAGGACGATCAGGATCAGGGCAACGAAGATGCCAACCTGGCGGAGGCGGCTGGTGAGGAATCCAAGCGATTCTCGTAAGGCGGACATGTCGCTATTCCTTCTCTTTGGTCATGTAGTGCATCAGGGTTTCCTGGGTGGCGTCGGCGATGGGCACTTCGCCTGTGATGTGCCCGGCGGCGAGGGTGTAGATGCGGTCGCAGATTCCCAGGAGCTCGGGTAGCTCCGAGGAAATGACAATGACGGCTTTTCCTTCGGCGGCGAGCTTGGCGATGATCGTGTAGATCTCGTACTTGGCGCCGACGTCGATGCCGCGGGTGGGTTCATCAAGGATGAGCACGTCGGGATCGGAGAACATCCATTTGCTGAGAACCACCTTCTGCTGGTTTCCACCGGACAGCTTCCCGGTAACGGCAGCCACCGACGGGGCTTTGATGTTCATGCTCGTGCGGTAGCCGTTGGCCACCACCGTCTCCTGGTTCTTGTCCACGAAGCCGCGTTTTGCCAGCTTGCGCAGGGATGCCAGGGAAATGTTCCGCTTGATGTCCTCGATAAGGTTCAGGCCGTAGTGCTTGCGGTCTTCGGTGGCATAGGCAATGCCGTGCCTGATGGCGTCAGACACCGTGGCGGTGTTGATTTCCTCGCCGTACTTGTAGACCTTCCCGGAGGTGGCGGTGCCGTAGGTCCGGCCGAAGACGCTCATGGCAAGCTCGGTGCGCCCGGCGCCCATGAGGCCGGCCAGCCCTACCACCTCGCCTTTCCTGACGTGCAGGTTGGCATTGTTGACCACCATGCGGCTGTGGTCCTGGGGGTGGCGCACGGACCAGTCCTCGATCCGCAGCACTTCCTCGCCGATGTTCGGTTGGCGGTCCGGATACAGGCTTTCAAGGTCGCGGCCCACCATGCCGCGGATGATCCGCTCCTGGGTGATCTGGCCTTCGTCGAGCCGCAGGGTCTCGATGGTCTTGCCGTCACGGATGATGGTGACGGCGTCCGCCACCCTTCGGATCTCATTGAGTTTGTGGCTGATGATGATGCTGGTGACGCCCTGTCCCTTCAGATGCAGGATCAGGTCCAGGAGGTGGCCGGAGTCCTCGTCATTGAGGGCGGCCGTGGGTTCGTCCAGGATCAGCAGCTTCACCTCCTTGGACAGGGCCTTGGCGATCTCCACCAGCTGTTGCTTGCCCACGCTGATGTGCTGCACCGGTGTGACGGGGTTTTCGTCGAGGCCCACGCGGGCCAGCAGCTTGGCGGCCTCCAGGTTGGTCTTGCGCCAGTCCACCCAACCGTTGGTGGCCTGTTCGTTGCCCAGGTAGATGTTCTCGGCGATGGAGAGGTACGGGCTCAGGGCCAGTTCCTGGTGGATGATGACGATTCCGCGCTTCTCGCTGTCCGAGATGCTGGAGAAGTTGCACGGTTCGTTTTCGAAGAGGATCTCCCCGTCAAAGGAGTTGTGTGGATAGACGCCGGACAACACCTTCATGAGCGTTGATTTGCCGGCTCCATTTTCGCCGCAGATGGCGTGGACCTCGCCGCGGTTTACGTCCAGGGTGACGTCCTGGAGGGCCTTCACGCCCGGGAACGTCTTGGTGATTCCTCGCATCTGAAGAATGGGTGTGTTCATCGGTCAATTCCCACTGACTGGTCGGAGCTGGGCCGTCCTGCTGCTGCAGGAGGCTGCGGGAGGGGCTGTGGCCGGATGGAGGTCCGGCCACAGCCTCCGGACGCTGACTACTTGACGTCGGAGTCCTTGTAGTAACCCGAGTCGATCAGTTCCTTCTTGTAGTTGTCCTTGGTGATGATCAGGGACTTCAGCAGGAAGGCCGGGACAACCTTGACCTTGTTGTTGTAGGTCTTGGTGTCGTTGGTCTCCGGTTCCTGGCCCTTCAGCACTGCATCGACCATCTTGACGGCCTGCGCGCCGAGCTGGCGGGTGTCCTTGAAGATGGTGGAGTACTGCTCGCCGGCGATGATGGACTTGACGGAGCCCTTTTCGGCATCCTGGCCGGTAACAACCGGGAGGCTGCCCTTGGCGTAGCCGCCGGTGCTGGTGAGGGCCGAGATGATGCCGATGGACAGGCCGTCATACGGGGACAGGACGCCGTTCAGCTTGGTGCCTGAGCTGTAGGCGGAGGTGATGATGTCCTCCATGCGCTTCTGGGCCACGGGGGCCTGCCAGCGAAGAATGGCGGCCTGTTCGAACTTGGTCTGGCCGCTGGGGACCTTCAGGGTGCCGGCGTCCATGTACGGCTTGAGGGTGTCCATGGCGCCGGTCCAGAAGAAGTTGGCGTTGTTGTCGTCGGGGCTGCCGGCGAAGAGCTCAATGTTGAACGGGCCCTTGCCGTCGACCTTCTTGCCGCTGGCATCAACGAGGCCGAGGCCGGTCAACAGCGAAGTGGCCTGCTGGACGCCAACAGTGTAGTTGTCGAACGTGGTGTAGTAGTCGACGTTCGGCGTGCCGTTGATGAGGCGGTCGTATGCGATCACTTTGACGTTCTGCTCCTTGGCCTTGGCCAGGACGTCGGTCAGGGTGGTGCCGTCAATGGCGGCAATGATCAGGGCCTTGGCGCCCTTGGTCAGCATGTTCTCGATCTGCGAGACCTGGGTGGGGATGTCGTCATTAGCGAACTGGAGGTCTGTCTTGTAGCCGAGGTCCTTCAGGGACTTTTCCACGTTGGCGCCGTCGGCGATCCACCGTTCGGAAGTCTGCGTCGGCATCGAGATGCCTACCAGTGAATCGCTGGGCTTCGCGGCACCGCTGGATTCGCTGGCCCCGCCGCGGGAGCCACAACCGGTGGCGCCCACCGTCAGGGCGACGACGAGGGCCACCGCGCCCATCAGTTTCTTGATTCTCACCATTTTCTCCTTCCGCGGCAGCACTGCCACGAAGCGTTGGTGGACCAGGCAGCACCAGTGCTCCCTGGTCCTGGCCACATTGTTGATGTGTCGGTTCAATATAGACTGATTTGTGAACGCTAACAAGAGTGTCCAGCCGGAATCCCCGAAAACTTTCCAGCTCATTGACTTCCGGTTTGTTAGCGTTCACACTAGCTGCAGCACGTAGCTCCACCCTGACCCCTACAAACCCGGTAATGAGGCCTATGCCTCCCGGACGGAGGCAACCCCCATGCCAGATGCGCTGACCACGTCCAGCTCCGAGCCCAGCCATGACCCCTGCGTCATCGGCGTGGATTACGGAACCCTTTCAGGCCGCGCCGTGGTGGTGCGCGTCCGCGACGGCGCGGAACTGGGCAGCGCCGTCCATGAGTATGCCCACGCGGTGGTCACCGGCGTCCTGCCCCGGGATACAGCGGGCGACGACGGCGCCCGGCTTCCCGGGGAGTGGGCACTTCAGGTGCCCAACGACTACCGGGACGTCCTGCGTACCGCCGTCCCCGCCGCCGTGGCCGACGCCGGGATCGACCCGGCCGCCGTCGTCGGTATTGCCACCGACTTCACCGCCTGCACCATGGTGCCGGTCACGGCCGACGGCACACCCCTGAACGAACTTGCCGCATTCGCGAACCGCCCGCACGCCTACGTAAAGCTCTGGCGCCACCACGCCGCGCAGGGCCAGGCCGACCGGATCAACCGGCTCGCCGCCGAACGCGGCGAAGACTGGCTTCCCCGCTACGGAGGACTGATCTCCTCCGAATGGGAGTTCGCCAAGGGACTGCAGCTGCTGGAGGAGGATCCGGAGGCCTACGCCGCCATGGATCACTGGGTGGAGGCGGCGGACTGGATCGTCTGGCAACTCTGCGGCCGGTATGTCCGCAACGCATGCACCGCCGGTTATAAGGGCATCTACCAGGACGGCCGGTATCCGTCCGAAGAGTTCCTGGCCGCCCTCAACCCTGACTTCAAGGATTTTGTCAGCTCCAAGCTGGAGCACACCATCGGCCGGCTGGGTGATGCCGCCGGCACCCTGACGGCGGAGGCCGCCGCCTGGACCGGGCTGCCGGAGGGCATCGCGGTGGCCGTGGGAAACGTTGACGCCCACGTCACCGCCCCGGCCGCGAAGGCCGTGGAGCCCGGCCAACTGGTGGCGATCATGGGCACCTCCACCTGCCACGTCATGAACGGCAGCGAACTGCGGGAAGTGCCGGGCATGTGCGGCGCCGTGGACGGTGGAATCGTTCCGGGCCTGTGGGGCTACGAGGCAGGACAGTCAGGGGTGGGGGACATCTTTGGCTGGTTCACCAGGCACGGCGTCCCGCCCGAATACCACCAGGCCGCCAAGGACGCCGGGCTGGGGATCCACGAGTACCTGACCGAACTGGCTTCCCGCCAGGCCATCGGGGAGCACGGCCTGATCGCGCTCGACTGGCATTCGGGAAACCGCTCGGTCCTGGTGGATCACGAGCTATCCGGCATGGTGGTTGGCCAAACCCTGGCCACCAGGCCCGAGGACACCTACCGCGCCCTTCTGGAAGCCACGGCCTTTGGAACCCGCACCATCGTGGACGCCTTCCGCGACGCCGGAGTCCCGGTCAAGGAATTCATCGTTGCCGGCGGGCTGCTGAAGAACCGGCTCCTGATGCAGATCTACGCCGATGCCACCGGCCTGCCTCTGTCCACCATCGGCTCGGAACAGGGGCCGGCACTGGGTTCTGCCATCCACGCCGCCGTCGCAGCGGGCGCCTACGCGGATATCCGCGAAGCCGCCGCGGCCATGGGCGCCGAGCCCGGCGAGGTCTACACCCCAATCCCGGAAAACGCGGCCGCCTACGACGAACTGTTCCAGGAGTACCGCACCCTGCACGACTACTTCGGCCGGGGCAGCAACGATGTCATGCACCGGCTCAAGGCCATCCAGCGCAAGGCCGCCCAGGCGGCCCGGCCCGGAGCAGGCGTCGCCGCCAAAGCAACCGTGGGGGTGTCCGCATGACCGCCGGAACAGGCGCCGGAACCGGCCTCCTGGAAACCATCGCCCGGATCCGGACGGAAGTGTGCGCCCTGCACGCCGAGCTGACCCGGTACGGCCTGGTGGTGTGGACTGCGGGCAACGTCTCGGCGAGGGTGCCCGGCACCGACCTCATGGTGATCAAGCCGTCCGGTGTCTCCTACCAGGAACTCACCCCGGAGCAGATGATCGTGACCGACCTGTACGGCACCCCGGTCAGGGGCACCAATGTTGGCGGCAGCGGCACGGTGGACTGGGGCAATCCCGCGCTGTCGCCCTCGTCGGACACCGCCGCGCACGCCTACGTGTACCGGCACATGCCGGAGGTGGGCGGGGTGGTGCATACGCACTCAACGTACGCCACCGCCTGGGCTGCCCGGGGCGAGGCCATCCCCTGCGTGCTCACCATGATGGGGGACGAGTTCGGCGGTTCCATCCCGGTGGGACCGTTCGCCCTGATCGGTGACGACTCCATTGGCCACGGGATCGTGGAGACCCTGAAGAATTCCACGTCCCCGGCCGTCCTGATGCAGAACCACGGCCCCTTCACCATCGGCAAGGATGCCCGCGCCGCCGTCAAGGCCGCCGTCATGTGCGAGGAAGTGGCCCGCACCGTGCACATTTCCCGGCAGCTGGGTGAGCCGCTGCCCATCGACCAGGCCCACATCGACTCCCTTTACGCCCGCTACCAGAACGTCTACGGCCAATAACACGCACCGGCCACCAACCGGCCAGAAGATCTTTCCAGGAGAATCATGAGTACCGCTGCAACCACTTCCCTCGACGGCTACGAAGTCTGGTTCCTCACCGGCAGCCAGCACCTCTACGGCGAGGAAGTCCTCAAGCAGGTGGCCGCGCAGTCGCAGGAGATCGCCAACCAGCTCAACGCGTCCGCCACCGTCCCCGTGCGGATCGTCTGGAAGCCGGTGCTCACCGACTCGGATGCCATCCGCCGCACCGCGCTGGAGGCGAACGCCGATGACTCGGTCATCGGCGTGACGGCCTGGATGCACACCTTCAGCCCCGCCAAGATGTGGATCCAGGGCCTGGACCTCCTGCGGAAGCCCCTGCTGCACCTGCACACCCAGGCCAACCGGGACCTGCCCTGGGCGGACATCGACTTCGACTTCATGAACCTGAACCAGGCAGCACACGGTGACCGCGAGTTCGGGTATATCCAGTCCCGCCTGGGCATTGCCCGGAAGACCGTCGTCGGGCATGTCTCCAACCCCGAGGTCGCCCGCCAGGTGGGATCCTGGCAGCGCGCCGCCGCTGGCTGGGCAGCCGTCCGCACCCTGAAGCTCACCCGCTTTGGCGACAACATGCGCAACGTCGCCGTCACCGAAGGCGACAAGACCGAGGCCGAGCTGCGGTTCGGCGTTGCGGTGAACACCTGGTCCGTCAACGAACTCGCGGACGCCGTCCACGGCGCGGGGGAGGCCGACGTCGACGCGCTGGTGGCCGAGTATGAGGACCTTTACGATGTGGTGCCGGAGCTTCGCGCAGGCGCGGCCCGGCACGAATCGCTGCGGTACGGCGCCCGGATCGAACTGGGCCTGCGCAGCTTCCTCGAAGCCAATGGTTCGGCCGCGTTCACCACGTCCTTCGAGGACCTCGGTGCCCTCCGCCAGCTGCCCGGGCTCGCCGTGCAGCGGCTCATGGCCGCCGGTTACGGGTTCGGCGCCGAAGGCGACTGGAAGACCGCCATCCTGGTGCGCGCCGCGAAGGTAATGGGCGCGGGTCTGCCCGGCGGTGCCTCCCTCATGGAGGACTACACGTACCACCTGGAGCCCGGGTCCGAGAAGATCCTGGGCGCCCACATGCTCGAAGTTTGCCCTTCCCTGACGGCAGCAAAGCCGCGGCTGGAAATCCACCCGCTGGGCATTGGCGGCAAGGAAGACCCGGTCCGCCTGGTGTTCGACGCCGACGCGTCCGCGGGCGTCGTCGTCGCCCTGTCCGACATGCGGGACCGGTTCCGCCTGGTGGCCAACGCCGTCGACGTCGTCCCGCTCGACCAGCCGCTGCCCAACCTCCCCGTGGCCCGCGCTCTCTGGCAGCCGAAGCCCGACTTCGCTACCTCCGCCGCCGCCTGGCTCACGGCCGGCGCAGCCCACCACACCGTGCTCTCCACCCAGGTGGGCATGGACGTCTTCGAGGACTTCGCCGAGATCGCCAAGACCGAACTCCTTACTATCGACGAAGGCACCACCATCCGCCAGTTCAAGAAGGACCTGAACTGGAACGCCGCCTACTACAAACTGGCCGGCGGGATCTGATCCGGTGGCCAAGGTCCCGGCGGCGGCCAGGGACGGGAACCCCGTGACGGACAGCGTGCCGCGGCGGCTGCCCAGGCTCGAGGATGTGGCGGCACGTGCCGGGGTATCGCACCAGACCGTCTCACGGGTGGTCAACAACCACCCCAACGTGAGTCCCGGCACCCGCCGGAAGGTGGAAGTTGCGATCGCGGAACTCGGCTACCGCCGCAACTCTGCCGCCCGAAGCCTGGTCACCCGGCGCTCGCAGATCATCGGTGTCCTGGGCAGCGAGCTTTCGCAGTACGGCCCGGCCAATACCCTGCTCGGGGTGGAACGGGCTGCGCGGGATGCCGGCTACTTCGTCAGCGTCGCGGCGCTGCGCGAGGTCACCCGGGACGCGATCCTGGACGCCGTCCGGCACTTCCTGGACCAGTCGGTGGACGGAATCGTGGTCATCGTCCCGCATTTGGAAACGCTGGCTGCCCTGGCGGAACTGCCCATCGGAGTGCCGGTGGTGGCCGTGGGACCTGACGGCAATGACACCGTGGGCGGGGTCAAGGTGGACCAGCGGCGCGGCGCCGAACTGGCGGTGGAACATCTCATCGCCCAGGGGCACGTCCGGATTGGACACGTTGCGGGGCCGCAGGACTGGATCGACGCCGTAGCCCGCGCCGAGGGCTGGCGGGCAGCCCTCTGCTCGGCCGGGCTCGCGGCAGACCTGGTCACCGAGGGTGACTGGAGCGCGGGCAGCGGATACGAGATCGGCCGGCGGCTGGCTGCCGGCCGCCGCGCCACTGCCCTTTTCGTCGGCAACGACCAGATGGCCCTTGGGGTCCTGCGTGCCCTGAACGAGGCGGGCATCAGGGTGCCGCAGGATGTTTCGGTGGTGGGCTTCGACGACCAGCCGGAGGCCGGCTACTTCAGTCCGCCCCTGACGGTGGTCCGCCAGGACTTCGAAGAGCTGGGCCGGCGGTGCATGGACATGATGCTCACCGCGTTCCAGGGCGGGGACGGGCCGCGGACCCTGGTGGTGGAGCCTGAGCTCATCGTGCGCAGAAGTACGGCGCCACCCGCCCCGTAGCGTGGCCGGCGCCGAATTAATCAGCGGGAGACCCGCGCGAAACGTGGCCACAACAATAACTGCGTAGTTTTCAGGCATGACCGCTACCTTGCTCATCCGCCTCCGCGACTGGCTGCTGGACTCCGTCACCTTCGACTGCGAAACGGACGCTGCCGGTGCCATGGCCGACGCCACCCTCTGGGGCTGGCTGCCGGCCTTGAGCGGGGTGTCCATCGGAGCCGGCCACGCCCGCTCGGAGCACGCAGGAACAACGGCAGAAACCGGCCCAGTGTCTGGTTAAGCACACTATTGCGCCGGTAGAGGGATCATGCCCTAAACTGCTTCACTGAGGTGCCTGAAATGGCGCTGCGCAGCAACGAAAGTGAACATGCTATGGCTACCGATTACGATGCTCCACGCAAGCAGGAAGAAGAGTCGCCGGCTGACTCCCTCGAGGCCCTCCAGGCATCACGGAGCGGCAACGCGCAGACCGCGGTTATCGATGTCGACGAGAACGACACCGCTGAAGGTATCGACCTGCCCGGCGCAGACCTGTCCAATGAGGAACTGACGGTCATTGTGGTTCCCGAACAGTCGGACGAGTTCACCTGCTCGTCGTGCTTCCTGGTCCGCCACCGCTCGCAGGTCGCCCGCGAAAAGGACGGCCTGAAGTACTGCCGCGACTGCGAAGGCTAGAATCCCATCCTGGTTTTCCCGGCGCCGGCCACCACACCCGAGGTGGCCGGCGCTTCTTTGTCCCCGGACGCCGTCGTTATCAAAATGGACCTCGTTTCCGCCCGCCAACGCTCCTACGCTGGAAGCATCCAATAGCCCTTATTTTGGGTGGCACCACAATGAAAAAGTTCTCCATCTGGCTCGCGGCCATCCTGCTGGCGGTCGGGCTGGGAATCGTCGTCGAGGGGCCCGCCTCCGCGGCTCCCTACTGCGGACTCACATGGGGTTCGCTGATCAAGTCGGACGGCGCCATGGGCCGCGTGCCCGTGACGAACGTCCGGACCGGGCAGCACTATTGCTTTGACCGGCTGGTGGTTGACCTGGGCGGCGCGCCGGCCCCCGGCTACACCGTGCGCTACGTCCCGCAGGTCATCCAGGACGGCTCGGGCGCAATCGTGCCCACCCGGGGCGGCGCCCGGCTGCAGGTCGTCGTCAAAGCGCCTGCCTACGACGCCAACGGCCAGCCTACCTACACACCCGCCGACAAGGCCGGGCTCTCCGACGTTTCCGGATACCAAACCTTCCGCCAGGTGGTCTGGGCCGGAAGCTTCGAGGGCCAGGCCACCATCGGCGTGGGCGTCCGTGCCCGCCTCCCGTTCCGGGTGTTCGCCCTTGACGGTCCGGGCGCCGGCTCCCGCCTGGTCATCGACGTGGCGCACTACTGGTGAGCGTCCGTCGCCGCCACACCGAAAAGGTGCCGGGCCCCGGTGGGGGCGCGGCACCTTTTGGGTTGGAAGTTATTCCGGAACCACCAGCGCGGGGGTGTCCTGCTTGAGGGTTTCGCCGCGGAAGAAGCCCGGGTGCGTACGGGACATGACCAGCATGACCACGGCGCCCAGGGCCAGGATGCCGACGCCCAGGATGAATACCAGGCCTATGCCAAACACCTCTGAACCGCTGCCAAACTCAGGTGCCAGGCTGTCCATGGCGGTCTGGACGAATACTACGAACAGCCCCACGCCGCCCATCACCGGGCACACCAGCCGCAGCACGAAGTGCCGCATGCTGTTGAACAGGCTGTAGCGGAAGTACCACGTGCAGGCCAAGGCGGTGAGCCCGTAATAGAAGCAGATCATCAGGCCCAGGGCCAGGATGGTGTCGTTCAGGACGTTCTCGCTGACCACATGCATGACTGCATAGAACCCCGCAGACATGACGCCGGCGGCGATGGTGGCGAAGCCCGGCGTGGAGAACTTGCTGCTGATGCGGCTGAAGGGTGCCGGCAGCGCGCCGTAGTGTGCCATGGCCAGCAGGCTGCGCGAGGGCGACATGAAGGTTGACTGCAGGGACGCGGCGGAGCTGGACAGCACGGCCAGGGACATCAGGATGGCGAATGGGCCCATGATGGGGGAGGCCAGCGCCGTGAAGATGTTCTCGTGGTTCTCGGCGTTGTTCAACCCGTTCCCGGTATCGCCGACGCCGGCGAACATCATGGTGGCGATGCTGACCAGCAGGTAGATGGCAAGGACGATGACGGCGGTCAGGGTACCGGCCACGCCGGCGGTCTTCTTGCCGTTGGCTGTTTCCTCGTTGACCGTCAGGCAGACATCCCAGCCCCAGTACACGAAAATTGAGAGGGAGATGCCGGCGGCGATCTGTCCGAACGTCTCGATCTTGGTGACGTCGAACCAGTCCCAGCTGAACGGGATTGCTGTTTCCGAGGTGGACCAGTTGGCGAAGGCCATGGCCACGAACAGGCCCAGCACCAGCAGTTGGAAGCCCACCAGGCTGTATTGCACCAGCTTGGTGGTGTGCAGGCCGCGGTAGCTGACCCAGACGGCCAGCGCCACGAACACGAAGCATGTGATGACGTTGAGCGCCTTGTTGTCCGCCAGGTCTGCCAGTTCGGGGGAACCGGTGAGCTGGGAGAGGAAGAGGTAGAAGAAGTCGACGGCGACGCCGGCCAGGTTGGACAGCACGATGATGTTGGCGGCGAGCAGGCCCCACCCGCCCATCCAGCCGATCCACGGACCGAAGGCCTTGGTCACCCAGGTGAAGGTGGTGCCGCTGTCCGGGGAGTCGGCATTGAGCTCCCGGTAGGCGAGCGAGACCAGGATCATGGGGATGAACCCAATGAGGAAAATGACGGGCAGCTGCAGGCCGGCTTCATTGACGGTGGGTCCCAGTGCGCTGGTGAGGGTGTAGGCGGGGGCAATGGTGGAAATACCCAGGACGACGACGGCCAGGAGCCCGAGCTGGCCGCCCTTGAGTCCCTTGGCGCTGACGCCGTCCGCGGAGGGCGCGTGCGCGTGCGGGCCGGGTTTGGCAGTACTGGTGCGGATTGTCTCTGTCATGGCACCACTTTCTGGAAGGCTGTGAGACGGAGGTCACTATATGAATGGCGTTCATTTAGTATGGGGGTGCCCCGCCTGTGATGCAAGACGCAATATGAATCACATTCGTTTATGACTGGTTTCCGAAATTAGTAAGCTCACTGAGAAATTGCCTTTTGCCCTGCCGCCGCGCCGTTCGGGGCTGGTAGCGTCTGCCGTACTGGACCAATTGAGGAGGATGCATGAAAGCTTCACCGACACTGACCAACAACCTGCAGGCCGTCCTGGCGGACCTGATCGAGCTCCACGTTCAGGGCAAGCAGGCGCACTGGAACATCGTGGGCACCAACTTCCGCGACCTTCACCTGCAGCTTGACGAGATTGTGGACGCTGCCCGCCAGTTCGCCGACGACACCGCCGAGCGCATGCGCGCCCTGCACGCGCTTCCCGACGGCCGCAGCGCCACCGTTGCCGAGACCACCAGCCTGGCCCAGTTCCCGGAAGGGCTGATCAGCACCGCGGATGCCATCGAGCGGATCGTCGCTGCCATGGAGGCAGCCGTGGGCACCATGCGCAAGGTCCATGACGAAGTGGATGAGGAAGACCCCACCTCCGCGGACCTCCTGCACGAGTTCATCGCCCGGCTGGAGCAGTTCGCCTGGATGGTGCAGGCGGAAAACATGAAGCCCAGCGCCAAGGTCACCGCGGCCGACTCCAAGTAGCGGGCAGTCCACACGGGCGTCCGGCACCGGCGGATCCCGCCGCGCCGGACGCCTGGCTGTTGTCCGGACAACACTGCGGATGTTCCGCTAAGCCGCTTTGGGCACTTTCCGGAGGACGACGGCGGCGAGCACTGCCGCCGTCGCCATGAGGACCAGCCCAATTGCCGCCGTAACATGCACGCCGGAATCGAAGGCGGCCGCCGCAGCGTCCTTGAGGGCTCCGGCGAGCGGTGCCGGCACCAGGTTGGCTGCGTCCACCGCACCGGCCAGCGTTTCCCTGGCGTTGTGCAGCGAGGTTCCGGGCAGCATGGCCTCCAGCCCCGCCGGCAGCCGGAGGTTCTGCTGGTAGGACGCGGTCAGGATGGAACCCAGCACCGCGGTCCCCAGCAGCGATCCCACCTCGTAGCCCGTCTCGGAAATCGCTGCCGCAGCGCCGGATTTCGCCGGCGGGGCCGAGCCGAGGATGAGGTCGTTCGAGATGGTTTCCGCCGTGCCTACGCCCAGCGCCAGGACCAGCAATGCTGCCAGCAGCAGGGGCGGGCCCCCGCCGTCGTTTCCGAACGCCACCATGCTGTAGCCGACGGCGCTGAAGGACAGGCCCGCGGCCACGACGTACCCCGGACGGACCTTCCGGACCAGCGGGACCACCACCAGCCCTGCCGTCACTGTGGCTGCCAGGGCCGGGAGCATGGCAATGCCCGCCGCCGACGGTGTCATCCCCTCCAGGAGTTGGAGGTGCTGGGCAAGGAAAAGGATGAACCCGTTGAAGGAAAACAGGGCCAAAACGTTGGCGCTGATGGCCATGCTGAACACCCTGTTGCGGAACAGTGACATGTCCAGCAGCGGGTGCTCCAGCCGGTGCTGGCGCCGCACGAACACAATGCCCATGGCCAGGCCGAAGGCGATGCTTCCCAGCCCGGCCGGCCCCGGACCTTCGGTGGCTACCGACTTTATGCCGTAGACCGCGGGCACCATGACCAGCATGGAGAGCAGGACGCTGGGAATATCCGCTCTTCCCGGCGCGGGATCCCTGGACTCCGGAATGAAGGCCGGCCCCAGCGCCAGCAGGGGCAGCATGAGTGGCACGGCCACCAGGAACACGGCACCCCACCAGAAGTGCTCCACCAGCCATCCACCGAGGATGGGGCCCAGGGCGGCGCCGCCGGAGAATCCGGCAGCCCAGATGGCAATGGCCATCCGCCGGCGGTTGGGCTCCGGGAAAATGTTGCGGATCAGCGACAAGGTGGACGGCATCAGCATGGCGCCGAAGAACCCGAGCGCCGCGCGGCCGGCGATCAGCCACTCCGGGGTGGGCGCGAATGCCGTGGCGGCGGACAGCCCTGCGAAGCCCAGGCTGCCGACGACCAGCAGCCGCCGCCGCCCAATCCGGTCGCCGAGGCTTCCCATTGATACCAGCAGCCCTGCCAGGACCAGTGGATAGGCGTCCACGATCCACAGCAGCTGCAGGCCCGTCGGTTCCAGGGCGCGGGCGATGGCGGGCAGGGCGAAGGTCAGGGCGGTATTGTCCACTGCCACCAGCAGCACGGGAAACATCAGCAGCCCCAACGCAAGCCAATCCCGCCACGGTGGCCGCATGGCGGAGCTGTCCCTTTGTACGGAGGCCGGGCTGATGGAGGTCGTCATGTAATAACTGTACCGTCTGGACGGTACAGTTTGAAACCGAAGCATTCCTTCTTCCCTGCCGGTGGAGGGCATGATGGAAGGCATGCCCCGAAAGCCTGTAGCCCGTGATGCGGTCCTTGACGCCTTCGAGTCCCTGCTGATCGAAGTGGGGGAGCGCGCTGCAACCCTCGACGCCGTAGCCCGTAAGGCCGGGGTGTCCAAAGGTGGCCTCCTCTACCACTTTCCCAACAAGGAAGCGCTCATCGCCGTGCTGCTGGACCGCCTTGAGGGGTTGGCCAAGGCGGATGCCGACGCGATGGCTTCGGCCAGCGAAGGTGCCGCCGCGTATTTCATCCGTTCCTCTGTCTGGGCGGATACTCCTCTGGACCGGGTCATTGTGGCCGCCACGCGGCTTGCCGAGGTGGCGCATGAGGAGACCCGCCGCCGGTTCGCCGCCATCCAGCAGCGGTGGCTGGACGAGATTGCTGCGGATGTGGGGCCCGGCCTGGCAAGGGCTGTCCTGTATATGGGTGACGGTTTGTACTTCAATGCCATGCTTTCCGTGGGCCCTGCGCCGGAAGGCGGAGCAGCCGCTGACGTGGAGGAACTCCTGGCCGCGTTGGAACGGCTCCGCAGGTAGTTTTCCATTTGCCGGAGGGCTTCTGGCGTAGGACAATGGAGAGTTGTGAGGGCTGTCACCGGCCGTCATGATCCAACAAATGAATAGCCTTTGATCTGCGGCGGGAGAGTTCTGCCGGAAGTACAGGCAGGCGCCGTAGGAGCAAATCCTCCCCAGGAATCTCGCAGGCCCCTGTACCGCCGCGGCGAGGCACCTCTGGAAAGCAGCAGGCAGTTGTCCGGCCTCCCTTGGGGGGAAGCGGGACGGCTGTTGTGCTCACCGACGGTGCAAGCGGTTCCTGCGCAGGCAGGCAACGCGGAAACTCTCAGGTCCAATACAGAGCGGGGAGGGACCCGAATAGCTGTGGCGTACCCTGCGCCGCCTGAATAAATGGAGTTCCTTCGTGTCGGTTACCCCAGCCTCCACCACCTTCGTAGACCGCCACATTGGCGCACGCCGCCAGGACGACGTCGACACCATGCTCAAAGCCGTGGGCTACGGCACGGTCGATTCCCTGGTGGACACGGCCGTGCCCAAGGTCATCCGCCAGGACACTGCCCTCCGCCTGCAGGATGCCCTCAGCGAGGTTGAGGTGCTTGCTGAATTGCGCCGGCTGGCCGCCAAGAACAAGACCGCGGTCCAGATGATTGGCCAGGGCTACTACGACACCATCACCCCTGCCGTGATCCGCCGGAACATCCTCGAGGCCCCGGCCTGGTACACCGCCTACACCCCGTACCAGCCCGAAATTTCCCAGGGCCGGCTTGAGGCACTCCTGAACTTCCAGACCATGGTCCAGGACCTGGTGGGCCTGCCCATCGCCAACGCCTCCCTGCTGGATGAAGCCACCGCCGTGGCCGAAGCGGTGCTGCTCATGCGCCGCGCCAACAAGACCAAAGACGCCCACGACGGCAAGACCGTCCTGGACGCCGACGTCCTGCCCCAGACCATTGCCATCGTCAAGGGCCGCGCCGAGGCGCTCGGCTTCGAGGTTGAGGTTGCCGACCTGTCCAAGGGCCTCCCTGAAGGTGCGATCAACGGGATCGTGCTCCAGCAGCCCGGCGCCTCAGGCCGGGTCTGGGATCAGTCCGCCACCATTGCGGCGGCGAAGGACCGCGGTGCGCTGGTTACCGTGGCCGCCGACCTGCTGGCCCTGACCCTGATAACGCCTCCGGGCGAGCAGGGCGCCGACATCGCCGTCGGCTCCACGCAGCGTTTCGGGGTGCCGCTGTTCTTCGGCGGGCCGCACGCCGCCTACATGGCCGTTCGCAAGGGCATGGAGCGTTCGCTGCCCGGCCGCCTGGTGGGCGTGTCCAAGGATGACTCAGGGATGCCCGCGTACCGCCTCGCGCTGCAGACGCGCGAGCAGCACATCCGCCGCGAAAAGGCCACGTCCAACATCTGCACCGCGCAGGCCCTCCTGGCCATCGTCTCCTCCATGTACGCCGTCTACCACGGCCCCGACGGGCTGAAGGCGATCGCGGAAACCGCCCACGGCCACGCGCGAACACTGGCGGCCTCGCTGGCGGGTGCCGGCGTGGAGGTGCTGCACACGAGCTTTTTCGACACCCTGACGGTCCGGGTCCCGGGACGCGCTGCCGCGATTGTCGCCGCCGCCGAAGCACGCGGGATCAACCTGCGTCCCGTCGACGCCGACACCGTGGGCATTTCCCTGGATGAAACCACGACGCCGGCCATCGTCGCCGAGGTTGCCGACGTCTTTGGCGCCACCGTTGCCGGGATCCGCGGCGAGGGCCGGGGCTTTGGGCTGGAGGCCGCCGTGGAGCGTTCCACCGACTACCTGCAGCACCCGGTCTTCAACACGTACCGGTCCGAAACCCAGCTCCTGCGCTACATCCGGAAGCTGTCGGACCGGGACCTGGCGCTGGACCGCACCATGATCCCGCTGGGCTCGTGCACCATGAAGCTGAACGCCACCGCCGAGATGGAAGCCATCTCCTGGCCGGAGTTCGCCTCCATCCACCCCTTCGCCCCGGACTCCCAGACCGAAGGCTGGCGCGAACTCATCGCGGACCTGGAAGCGGACCTGACCACGATCACCGGGTATGACCAGGTGTCCATCCAGCCCAACGCGGGCTCCCAGGGCGAACTGGCCGGGCTGCTGGCTATCCGCGGGTACCACCACTCCCGCGGCGAGCAGCAGCGCAACGTCTGCCTGATCCCGGCCTCGGCCCATGGCACCAACGCTGCCTCCGCCGTCCTGGCCGGCATGAAGGTCGTAGTGGTTGCCACCGCCGCGGACGGCACCATCAATCACGATGACCTGACGGCCAAGATCGAAGCCAATAAGGACGTCCTGTCCTGCATCATGATCACCTACCCGTCCACCCACGGCGTCTATGACGGGGACGTCCGGGAGGTTTGCGACGCCGTGCACGCTGCCGGCGGCCAGGTCTATATCGACGGCGCCAACCTGAACGCCCTGGTGGGCCTGGCCCAGCCCGGCCAGTTCGGCGGGGATGTGTCCCACCTGAACCTGCACAAGACCTTCTGCATCCCGCACGGCGGCGGGGGACCCGGCGTCGGGCCGGTCGCGGCGAAGGCCCACCTGGCACCGTTTATGCCCGGCGACGCGAACAAGGCAGCGCATGAGGAAGGCCACGGGGTAGCCATCTCGGCGTCCCGGTTCGGTTCGGCGGGTGTGCTGCCGATCTCCTGGGCCTACGTGAAGCTCATGGGCGGGGAAGGCCTGACCGAGGCCACCAAGGCAGCATTGCTCGCGGCGAACTACGTTGCCGTGCGCCTGAACGACTACTTCCCGGTCCTCTACACCGGCGAAGGTGGCCTCGTGGCGCATGAATGCATCCTGGACCTGCGCGAACTCACGGCCAGGACCGGCGTCACCGCGGAGGATGTGGCCAAGCGGCTGATCGACTTCGGTTTCCACGCCCCCACCCTGGCGTTCCCCGTAGCGGGCACGCTGATGGTGGAGCCCACCGAGTCCGAGGACCTGGCCGAGATCGACCGCTTCATCGAGGCCATGATCACCATCCGCAGGGAGATCGACCAGGTGGCCAACGGCGACTTTGCCGTGGCGGATTCACCCTTGCGGCGCGCACCCCACACGGCAGCCGCCGTCGTCAGCTCCGACTGGGACCGTGCCTACCCGCGCGAGCAGGCCGCGTTCCCTGCCCACCACAAGCAGGACAAGTACTTCCCGCCGGTGGGCCGGATCGACGGCGCCGCCGGAGACCGGAACCTCATCTGCTCCTGCCCGCCGCTCGAAGAGTTCGAAAACTGACGGACCGGCACCGTGACCGAGAAATACACCGCCCTTTACGACGAACACAAGAAGCTGCGCGCTTCCTTCACCGACTTCGGCGGCTGGCAGATGCCGCTCAAGTACAGCTCCGAACTGGCCGAGCACCACGCCGTCCGCAAAGCTGCGGGCCTGTTCGATCTCTCCCACATGGGCGAAGTCTGGGTCACCGGGCGGCAGGCTGCCGCCTTCCTCGACTTTGCCCTGGTGGGAAAGATCTCCGCCATGGCCGTGGGCAAGGCCAAGTACTCGCTGATCTGCAACGAGGACGGCGGCATCATCGACGACCTCATCACCTACCGCCGTCCCGCCGCTGAAGACGGCACGGACGTCTTCCTGGTGGTGCCCAACGCGGGTAACGCCGCAGTGGTGGCGGCAGCCCTTCAGGAACGCGCCGCAGGGTTTGACGTGCTGGTGGAGGACGCCTCGGCCCGTACATCGCTGATCGCGGTGCAGGGCCCCAAGGCCCAGGAACTCCTGTTGCGCCTGGTCCCGGCCGCACAACACTCCCTGGTGGTGGACCTGAAGTACTACGCCGCCGTGGAGGTTCCGTTCCTGGTGGGCGGGGCCGGCAAGGAACTCCTGCTCGCGCGCACCGGGTACACCGGTGAGGACGGGTTCGAGATCTTCGTGGCCAACGATGACGCCCCGGCACTGTGGCAGGCACTGGCCGCCATCGCCGACGACGGGGAACTGACCCCCGCCGGCCTCGCCTCCCGCGACTCCCTCCGCCTGGAAGCGGGGATGCCGCTGTACGGCAACGAACTGTCGCTGCAGGGTGACCCGTTCGCTGCCGGCCTGGGCCCCGTCGTCGCACTCTCCAAGGAGGGCGACTTCGTTGGCAAGGCCGCGCTGGCAGCAAAGAAGGAAGCCGGCGCCGGCAGCACCTCCGGCCGCCGCCTCGTGGGCCTCAAAGGCAAGGGCCGCCGCGCAGGCCGGGCCCACTACCCCGTACTCAAGGACGGGGACACAGTCGGTGAAGTCACCTCCGGCCAGCCATCACCCACCCTCGGCTACCCGATCGCCATGGCCTACGTCGACGTCGATTACTCGGCACCCGGCACGGCCTTGGACATCGATCTCCGCGGCAAGGCAGAACCGTTCGAAGTGGTCGACCTCCCGTTCTATCGCCGCGCCAAGTAGCTTTTGGTGCCCCTCCGTGGTCACCTTCGCGACGGCGGACTGGACATTTTCACGCCTGCTGCTCCTTCGTCGCTTTGACGCAGGCTTTCGAAAAGTCCGGCTCCGCCGGCCCTTGTGCGCACCCCGCCTTGGTGACGTGCTTGCGGAGTGGGCGGGGCATCCGGCAGCGTGCGTCTAAGGGAGCGTCACGTCCGCGCAGCGGGCGTCTTCGCGACCGAGCACGCAGAGGATGTCCTGCTCCCTTCCCACCCAACCAAACACCTGTCTAGTTAGGAACCGATCGCGTGGCTGTTGGCGTTTTTGATCTTTTTTCGATCGGGATTGGCCCGTCGTCTTCGCATACTGTGGGGCCGATGCGGGCTGCTGCTGTGTTCGCTGAGGAGTTGAAGGCCTCGGGGAAGCTGGCTGGGGTGGCGGGGTTGCGGGTGGATTTGTATGGGTCGTTGGCAGCGACGGGGCACGGGCATGGGACGATGACGGCGGTCCTGCTGGGCTTGGAGGGGTTCCATCCGGAGTTGATCCTGCCCGAAGAGGTCGAGGAGCGGCTGGCCTCGATCGCGGAGACCGGGGTCCTGAACCTGGCCGGGTCGGTGGCGCTGCCGTATGGGGTGAAGGACATGGTGTTGCGGCCGTTGACGGTGCTGCCGCGGCACACGAACGGGATGACGTTCACGGTCACCGACGCGCAGGGTTCGGTGGTGCACGCGGCGACGTTCTTCTCGGTCGGTGGCGGGTTCATCGTCCGGGAGGGGGAGGAGGACGCGGCGCAGCAGGAACTGGACGCGTCCAAGGACGGGCTGCCGCTGCCGTTCCGGACCGCGGCGGAGTTGTTGGCGCACTGCGCGGTGACCGGGCTGGGCATCGCCGACGTGATGTCCACGAACGAGTTGGCCTCCCGCTCCGGGGAGGAGATCCGTGCCGGGCTGCTGCACATCTGGTCCGTGATGGAGAACTGCGTGCAGACCTCGCTCAAACGCGAAGGGGTGCTGCCGGGCGGGTTGAAGGTCCGCCGCCGCGCCCCTGACTGGTACGAGCGGTTGAAGAAGGAAACCGCCCGCCCCGAAGACACCGGCCAGGACGGGCAGGACCACTACGACCCACGGTATTGGCAGGAGTGGGTTAACTTGGTGGCGTTGGCCGTGAACGAGGAAAACGCCTCCGGCGGCCGGGTGGTCACCGCGCCCACGAACGGGGCGGCCGGGATCATCCCCGCGGTGTTGTTCTACGCCCTGCATTTCGCCCCGGGCATGGACCAGGCAACGCAGGCGGACCGGGATGATGTGGTGGTGCGGTTCCTGCTCGCTGCCGGCGCCGTGGGGGTGCTTTACAAGGAACAGGCCTCGATCTCCGGGGCCGAGGTAGGCTGCCAGGGCGAGGTAGGCTCCGCGTCCTCGATGGCCGCCGCGGGCCTG
Organism: Pseudarthrobacter niigatensis; assembly: GCF_030812615.1. Classification (NCBI taxonomy): domain Bacteria; kingdom Bacillati; phylum Actinomycetota; class Actinomycetes; order Micrococcales; family Micrococcaceae; genus Pseudarthrobacter; species Pseudarthrobacter niigatensis. The sequence continues at coordinate 36,897 of NZ_JAUSTB010000009.1, forward strand.
GCCGAAGTCATGGGCGGCACCCCCGCCCAGGTGGAGAACGCCGCGGAAATCGCGATGGAACACAACCTGGGCCTGACCTGTGACCCGATCGGCGGGCTGGTCCAGGTCCCCTGCATCGAACGGAACGCGATCGCGGCCGCGAAAGCGATCAACGCCGCGAAAATGGCGCTCTGGGGCGACGGCACCCACCGCGTCTCCCTCGACGAAGTCATCATCACCATGCGCGAAACCGGCAAGGACATGAGCGACAAATACAAGGAAACCGCCATGGGCGGCCTCGCCGTCAACGTCGTCGAATGCTGACCCAAGGTGCCTAGTTGTGGACGGCCGCCCACCAGTTGAGGCTGGCCGCGAACACCAGCCATGAGATGTATGGCAGCAGGAGTAACCCTGCCATCCGGTTGATGGGACCGAAATGCAGCACCGTCACCGTAACGGCAGCAATCAGGGCCAGGATGATGGCCAGGCCCAGCCACAGCGCTGCCGTGCCAAGGGCAGGATAGAGGGCGAAGAACGCCGGGGTCCAGGCCAGGTTGAGGGCCAGTTGGATGCCGTAAACCACCATGGCCTGCCGTGTCCCATCGGCACGTTGGCGCCATACCAGCCACGCTGCAAGGGCCATTGCCGCATAGAGGATGGTCCATACGGGGCCGAACACACCATTGGGCGGGGACCAGGGGGCCTTGTCCGCGGCGGCGTACCAGCCCGTGACGTTTGCCGCCGAAGCGAGTCCGCCCAGCGCCGCCACGAGCAGTGAGGCCAGCAGGAAACCGGCAAGCCCAGCAGCCTGCACGGCTGCGCTGTACGGCCGGCTTCCGCCTCCCGCGGCAGCCATGCCTTGTTCCCCATCCAGCTTCATACCCCAACCCTTGTTGACCCTGCTGAGCTCCGTCAAGGTGGCTCGCCACAACGGGGTGGTGTCGCTCCAGGGATGCTGAAGAAGAGCCGGAGCCGCCCGAGGCTTTAGACTTGAGGCTGCATGTCCGCACGCATCCAGAAGTACCGAAACCGCGCACAAACCCGATTGGACACGGCCCCCTTGCGAGAATTCACCGCACGTTTTGCCACAGCCGAGGAAATTGAGAACTGGGACAAGCACGTCACGGCCAACCCGAACGGCGGCAACATGCTGCAATCCGCCGCCTACGCATCGGTCAAGAACGGAAGTGGCTGGAAAGTCCGGTTCCTGGTGCTGGAAGGCGGAGGGAACTCCAGCTACAACCTGGTCCTGGAAAAGAGCTTTCCCGTCCTGGGCCGGCTCTGGTACCTCATTAAGGGCCCTGACCTGGCAGGGGCAGCGGACCTGGGACCTGCCCTCGAAGCGTGCGCCCGGTTGGTCCGCGGCAGGAGGCTGAACGTCTTCACCATCAAGGTGGAACCGGACATCATCGACTCCGACGACGCGCGGCGGGAACTCGCAGCGGCCAACCTGGCCAAGGCCCCCAACATCCAGTCCAACGACTCCACCGCCCTGCTGGACATCTCCGGCACGGAAGAGGAAGTGTTCAAGGCCGTCTCCTCCCGCGCACGGAACGCCATCCGGCGTGCAGAGCGTGAGGGCTGCCAGGTGGTCCGGCAGGAGCATGGGCCGGAAACCTACCGGACGTTGTACGACCTGATGGCCAATACCGTCAGCGCAAAGGGATCCATGCCGCTCCGCAGCTACGACTACTACGCCCGGTTCTGGGACGAGTTCTGCAACCGCGGCCAGGGCAACTTCTTCTTCACCTACGAGGACGGAAAACCCAGCGTCGGCGCCTTCGTGATCAACTACGGTGCCAAGGCAACCTACAAGGACGGCGGCTCCACCCAGAACCGCAAGCAATACGGGGATTCGCACCTGGTGCAGTGGACTGCCATTAAACGGATGCAGGAACTCGGCTGCACGGAATACGACTTCTGTGGAACCCCGCCTGCTGAGCGCATCAAGGACAAGGCCCACAACCTCTACGGCATGGGGATGTTCAAGACCAGCTTCACCAAGACCGTCACCGACTTTGTGGGCTGCCACGACTACGTCCTGTCCCCACTCCGGCACCGGCTCTGGGTCAACGGAGGAGAAAAGGTGTTCCGCCGGATCGAAACCGCACGCACCGGCCAGCAGTTCTACTGACCAGCCCCCACCACGCGCCAACACCCAGGCACCCGCCGGGCCGCACCCCTGTGCAGCCTGCCCCGAATACCGTCCGCCCCGTGAGCCCCCCGGCCGCGAAGAGTCGAGAAGAAGGTCACCCCTTGAACACAGTTTCCGCCGCTACCGGGCTTCAGTACGCCAACCTCAGCGACGCCGACTTCGAGGCCTTCGCCCTGAAGCACCCGCAGAACAGTTTCCTGCAGTCCATCGACTTTGCCCGCTTCCAGCGCGCCCGTGGACAGCAGGTGGAACTCTTCGGAGTCCGGCGCGACGGCGAACTTGTCGCCGCCGGAAAGCTCAACTTCACCACCACCCGGCTGGGATACACCGTCTGCGAATGCGCCAAGGGCCCCCTCATGGACTACACGGACCGCGAACTGGTGGGCGCCGTCGTCGGGCTCCTCCGCAAGCATGCGGCCGGCCGCAAAGCCGCTGAGCTGCGGATCTCTCCCAACATCCGGTACATCGCCCGGGACGCCGACGGCGCGGAGCAGCCGGACGTCGAAGACAACCGGCCGCTGGTGGCAGACCTGGAGCGACTGGGCTTCCAGCACCAGGGCCTGGACATGAACTTCGTCAACGTCAACTGGATGTTCATCAAGAACCTGGTAGGGATCCAGGACGCCGAAGAACTGATCATGGGCACCAGCTACCGGACGCGGAAAGCCATCCGCAAGGCGGAGAAGAACGGCGTCTTCCTCGAACAGGCCACCCTGGAAACCCTCGAAGATTTCTACGGCGCACTGAGCCGCGCCGGCGACGAAAAGGGCTTCGTGTACCGCGAACGCGCCTACTACGAGAACCTGCTCCGCACCACCTCCGCGGAATTCACCAAGCTGATGATGGCCAAGATCGACATCCCGGCCTACCGCAAGTCCATTACCGAACGCCTGGCCGCGGAGTCAGCCACGGCAGCCGAACTCCGCCGCGAGGTTGAGGAGACAGGCAGCAAGAAGAAGGCCAACCGGCTCAAGGTGGTCCAGGACCTGGTGGACAGCTACGAGCGGAGCCTGAAGGACATCGAGCGGTTCCCCGACTCGGTCGGAACGGCAACCGTGGCAGCCATCCATTTTGTTTGCTACGGCGACGAGGTGGTGTGCGTCATCGGAGGCACCGTCCAGGACTACATCTACTTCAACGGCGCAACCTCCCTCTACTGGGGAATGATGCTGCACGCCCTGGAGAAGGGCTACCCGCGCTACAACTTCTATGGCACGTTCGGCATCTCCGGGCAGGACGAGGAAGGCCACGGCGGCTACGAGTTCAAGAAGGGCTTCGGCGGTGAGGTGGTCCAGCTGGTGGGCGACTTCGTCCTGCCGGTGCGTCCGGCCATCTTCCATGCCAACAAGCTCGCCAGGTCCGCCGCGGCGGCCGCCCGCACACTGCTGGGCAAACTGCCGCTGAAGCGCGCATCCTGACAGTCCATCAACCGCGCACAGGGAGGAACCGGGCATGACCAACCGGCCCGAACGGCCCGGGTCCAGGCCGACAACTGACGGCCTGCCCAAGACTGAACCGCTGACCCCTGCGCAGCTCCGGCAGGATGCTGCGGCCAAACGGATGCTGCGCCGCCTGGTCCAGGGCGAGAACCCTCCCACGGCTCCGTTAAGCATTGTGGACCGGCTGGCGGGCAGCCCGTACGCCAACCCCACCATCCAGGTGGGCGGCGTGGACACCTCAGCGCGCAAGACCTTGGACTTTGCCTTGCACCTGGCGGAAACCATGTTCCGTTACGGCGCCGGTGCCCTCGAAGTCGAAACCAGCATCATCGCGGTCACGGCCGCCCTGGGGCTGAAGAACATCGAGGTGGACATCACGAACCAGTCCGTAGGCATCAACTACGCACCCAAGGACCAGACTCCCATCGCCCTGCTGCGCGTGGTGAGGTCATGGACCAACAACTACGCGGGCCTGGCAAAGGTGCACCAGCTGGTCACCGACATCGTCGCCGGCGGCGTGGGCCGTGACGAAGCGATCCGCAGGCTCAACGAGGCCATCACCAGTCCCAAACCGTACCCCCGGTGGATGGTTACCGTGGCGTTCGGCATCTTCGCGGCGGTGTTCGTGGGAGTTCTGGGCGGCGGCCCGGTGTCATCGGCGATCGCGTTCGCGGCAAATATCGGAATCAGCCTGCTGGCCCGGCAGTTGGGACGCTGGCGGGTCCCTGACTTCTTCATCACCGCCAGCTGCTCCTTTGTGGTCACCATCCTGGCGCTGCTGTTGTGGCAGCTGGGGCTCACCACGTCACCGTCAATTGTGGTGGTGGGCGGCATCCTGCTGCTCCTGCCCACCGGCCGCCTGGTGTCCTCCGTGCAGGACGCCATCAACGGCTTCCCCGTAACCGCGGCGGGCCGGTTCCTGTCCACCCTCCTGACCTTCGGCGCCATCGTGGCAGGAATCGCCGTTGCCTTCGTCGTGGGGGAGCTCACCGGCCTGCAGCGCATCGACGTCACCCAGACTTTCCCGCCCGCCTACGACCTCTGGGTCCTCATTCTCTTCGTGGCCGCAGCGGTGATGGCCATCGGCATCACGGAACAGACCACCTGGAAGCTGTTGCTGCCCACGGCGGCCGTTGGCGTCGCCGGTTACCTGGTGCTGCTCGGCTGCGGAGTGTTGGGTATCGGCGACCGGTTCTCACCTGCCATCGCCGCCGTCGTCATTGGCCTGCTGGCCCGGGTGGTGGCACTGCGCATGGGCGCACCGCAGCTGGTAGTGGCGGTGCCCGCGGCACTGATCCTGCTGCCTGGCCTCACAATATTCCGGTCAATGTACGTGCTCACCGTTGAGGAATCAGAGGTCCTGGCGGGCGCCGGCGGGATGCTCAGTGCCGGTGCCATCGTGCTGGGCACGGCAGGGGGCATCGTCCTGGGCGACGTGCTGGCCCGCCCCCTGACCCGCAGCCTTGCCAGCAACGAGCGGCGCCGGGCGCGCCGCCGCTAGCAAAACCTAGATCTGGCCGACCGGAAGTTTCTTTTCAGCCTGGAACACGTCCTCCACCCGGCCCTGCGCCCAGTAACCGGAGAGGGACACCTGGCCGCGTTCGAGGCCGCGCTGCTTGAACAGGACCTCCCGCAGCGCCTTCATGTAGCCGCGTTCGCCGTGCGCAAAGACGTCCACCATGCCGCTGGGCCATTCGGCGTCCGCCACGGCCTTGACCAGCAGGTCGCTGGAACCGGCCGGGGTGCCGTTGCGGGGCAGCCAGGTCACCTGCAGACCCGCAGGCGCCGAAAGGGGCTGGATGTCGGCTTCGGAGCCCACCTCCAGGAAGGCAAGGCCGGTTGCCCCGGCCGGGAGGGCCTCGATGCTGGCGGCGATGGCGGGCAGGGCCGCTTCGTCACCGGCAAAGAGATACCAGTCGGCCCCGGGATTGGGATTGTACGCACCGCCCGGGCCGGTGAACGTTAGGGTCTCGCCCGGCTGGGCCTTGGCCGCCCAAGGACCGGCGAGCCCTTCGTCGCCGTGGACCACGAAGTCGATGGCCAGTTCCCGGGTTTCCGGGTCCACCCAGCGGACCGTATAGGTGCGGGTGAAGGGCCACTGGTCGCGCGGCATGGTTTCCCGGACAACCTCCAGGTCCAACGGGGAGGGGTACTGCACGTCCGGCTGCGGGAAAATGATCTTCACGTACCGGTCAACGAACCCGTTGTTGATGAAGTCGCCGAAACCCTCTCCGCCGGCAACGATCCGGACCATGTGCGGGGACAGCTGCTCCTTGCGCAGTACGGTGAGGTTGACCTGCGGACGGCTCTTCTTGGTTGCGCTGGTGGCGGCGGGGACAGTGCTCATAGGGCAAGCCTAGCTAGGGCAGCGGCGGGAGTTCCCAGGTTACGCCAGATGCCCCTTGTTCCCGGAGCAGTTGGTTCACCCGGCTGAACGGCCTCGAGCCAAAAAACCCGCGGGACGCGGACAGGGGACTGGGGTGGGCGCTGGCGACGGCCGGGGCGCCGGCAAGCAGCGGCCGGACCCCCTCAGCCTCCTTGCCCCACAAGAGGGCCACCAAGGGCAAGCCCGTCCCGTCCGGGGCTTTCCGTGCGGCCAGCGCCGTGACTGCCGCCGTCGTAATTTCCTCCCATCCCTTCCCGCGGTGGGAGCCGGCCGCACCGGCCCTGACGGTCAGGACCCGGTTCAGGAGCAGCACGCCCTGCTGCGTCCACGCCGAAAGGTCGCCATGGACGCGCGGGGGAATGCCCAGATCGGATTCCAGCTCCCGGTAGATGTTTACCAGGCTGCGGGGGAGGGGGCGGGTGCGGGAGTCGACGGAAAACGACAGGCCGACGGCGTGTCCAGGCGTGGGGTAGGGGTCCTGGCCCACGATGAGGACCTTCACACCGGCGAGCGGCTGGCGGAAAGCGCGCAGGACGTTCGACGGCGCCGGCAGCAGCTGGTGTCCGGCCGCCTCCTCGCCTGCCAGGAAGGCCAGCACCTTCCGCAGCTGGGCTTCCACGCCCTGCAGTGCCGCGGCCCAGTCCGGAGCCATGAGCTCTGCCAGCGGCAGCTCGGCCAGGCCGGCGAAGCTGAGCGTGTCCGCCGGGTCCTGCTGGAGCTCGAACAGCGCATCCGATTCAACCATCGTTCCATTGTCGCAGGGACCATGTGGAGACCAGGCACCGTGCGGCGGCGGCCCGGGGCGCCGAATGACACTGCTGTTATTCGGCGGCTAGCATAGGGGTAAGACATTGACCGTAACCAGCGAAGGAGTGCGCCGTGGCGGAACCGGCCCGGGAACACCTGCCGGAGCAGGATCCGCAGAAGTCCCTCCTGGCGGATTTCATCCTCCGCGAGTCCTCCCTGTCGGAGCGCGAACAACAGATGCTGGCGCTGGAACGGCAGTGGTGGAAGTACGCGGGAGCCAAGGAACAGGCCATCCGCGAGCTCTTTGACCTCTCCGCAACCCACTACTACCAGCTCCTCAACGCACTGATCGACCGCGAGGACGCCGTGGCCCACGATCCCATGCTGGTCAAGAGATTGCGTAGACTACGTACGTCGCGCCACCGTGCACGTACTGCCCGGCGCCTGGGATCCGACGCTTAGAGACGCCCCAGGCCGGGACAACAGCCGCAATCAACAAGGATGTCCTTCCACCATGACCAGATACGCCCGCGATGAATTCGACAAGGTCCCCGAGGCCGCGTCGCGACAAGGTGTCCACCGGACGGCTTCGGCCCCGTCCCGGGTACGGCTTTGGCCCATCCTGGCGGTGGGAATGGCAGCCCTTGCCATTGGGCTGGTGTCCTTCCTGATCCTTCCCAAACTCGGCTTCAACGCCAACGCGAGCCAGGCATCGGCAAGCGTGGAGTCAGCTCCGCTGGCCGGCACCGGATCCACGCCCACGGCCACGCAGGCTGCCGGCTCCGCCGCCACGGGGACACCCACGCCGTCCCCCTCTGCCGGGCCAACCCAGGTCAGCGAGCCAGCGCCCACGTCGTCGGCCACCCAGCAGGCCGTGGTCGACAGGACGCAGGCAGTGGCTGTCTATAACGCCGCCGGTACGGCCGGGCTGGCCAGCCGGGTGGGCGGCACGGTCCAGGCCGACGGCTGGCGGCTCGGCCCGGTGGGCAACTGGTCCGGCGCCCCGCAAAAGTCCTCCGTGATTTTCTATGCCGGCCCCCAGCAACTGGCAAGCGCCCAGGAACTCGCCGGGCTGTTGAATATCCCCACCGTTGTGAGCAGTACCGAGTTCCAGGTACCACTCGTCGTGGTCCTTGGCCCGGGTTACCGGTAGCCGCACCCCGTCCAGTTACGCCGGTCTGGTCTCCACCCGGCCCCCGATGGAAAGAGTTGTTGATCATGGCACTGGGAACCGTCAAATGGTTCAACGCTGAAAAGGGCTACGGCTTCATCACCGTTGACGGTTCCGGTGACGACATTTTTGTCCACTGGTCCGCCATCCAGGGGGAGGGCTACCGTGCCCTGGCCGAAGGCCAGCGGGTCCAGTTCGATGTCGGCGAGGGCGAAAAAGGTCCGCAGGCTGAAAACGTCCGGCCCGCGCAGTGATGCCCGCATTGCGTCCCGGAGCCCGAGCCATGCCGGTACTCGCGCTGTCCCTGGGAGCCGTCCTTTCGCTGGGTGCATGCGCCGGCACCGGCGGCAACGCCAGGGTGGAACCTGCCGAGGCTTCCGGCGACGGTGTGCTCCGGGTGGGCGTCATCCTGGACAACTCCGGTGACAACGCCTTCCTCAACGCCCCGCAACTGGCTGCCGCCAAGCTTGCCATCCAGGACATCAACGCCGCCGGCGGACATAAAGGCCGGCCAGTGGAGCTCCTTCCGGTGCACCAGGACCAGGACACGGCGAAGCAGGCAAGCGACGCAGCGGCCGCCAAAGCGGACGTGGTGATCGGGCCCACCGACTCCAGCCACGCCCCGGCAGCAGCGGACATCCTGTCCCGCGCACACATCCCCCTGATCTCGCCGGCCAATACCGCTGCCGGTCTTTCCGGGCTGGCGAGCGGAGGCTACTACTTCCGGACCGCAGCGGCCGACGTCGCGCAAGGACCCGTGCTGGCCAAACTTGCCAAGGACGCCGGCGCCGCCACGATCAGCGTGCTGTACCAGGAAGGCTCCTACGGCAAGGACCTCTCCGGAGCAGTCTCGGAGGCAGCCAAAGGGGCCGGACTCACGGTCCTGCCCGGCGCCCGTTTCAAAGCCGGTGCTGCCGCCGAGGCCGCCCGCTCCGCGTCCAAGGCCAAGCCGGACGCCGTCGTCGTGATTGCCCGCGAGGGTGCACGGGACGCCCTGGTGGAGCTGAACAGTGCAGGCGTTGCCGGCTCCCGGATCATCCTCAGCGACGGCGCGTTTGCCCGCTACGGGTCCGGGCTCGCACCCGGGACACTCGAAGGTGCCCGCGCCGTCGTGCCCGGGCAGTTGCCCGGCGCTGCGTTCCAGGCGAAACTGCTGGCCGTTGACCCGGCACTCAAGGATGTCTCCTTCGCCGCTGAAACCTACGACGCCGTCACACTGGCGGCCCTGGCCGCGGCCCGTGCACAGGATGACGCCGGCCGCTCCATTGCCGCGAACCTGGTCCCGGTCTCCGGGGGAACGGCTTCCTCCGGTGCCGGCGCGCCGGCCGCCCCCTGCCTGAGCTACAAGGAGTGCCTCGGTGGTCTCGCAGGCACCCCGGACATCAATTACGACGGCGAATCGGGCCCGGTTGCCTTCGATTCCAATGGGGACATCACCTCGGCCGCTTTCTCCGTGTACACCTTCGGGGCCGACAACAACCCCTCTCTGTCCGGCCGGGAGACGGCGGGCCACTCCGGCTGATCGCCCTGGGCGAAGCGGACCCTGCCTGCGGGGCGTTACGCGTCTTTTCGCTTGCACTCTCACCTGGGGAGTGCTAATTATTGACTTAGCACTCTGACGTACCGACTGCTAAAGCAACGCCTGGTTCCGGCCGGCAGCGCACGGCACCGGTCGACGAGCGAAAGAAACACCTCACTTCAGTGAGATCCCCGCCCGGAGGCATACAGAGGCCCCCGGCAAAGGATCGTCCGTCGCGGGCACTGCAGCGAAGGTTCATTCTTAACGACTGTCCCGAAAGGACTATTGCCGTTATGGCCAAGATCATTGCATTTGATGAAGAGGCACGCCGCGGCCTTGAGCGTGGCCTGAACACCCTCGCCGACGCCGTTAAGGTCACCCTCGGCCCGCGTGGACGCAACGTCGTCCTCGAAAAGAAGTGGGGCGCCCCCACGATCACCAACGATGGTGTCTCCATCGCCAAGGAGATCGAGCTGGACGATCCTTACGAGAAGATCGGCGCCGAGCTGGTCAAGGAAGTTGCCAAGAAGACCGACGACGTTGCCGGTGACGGCACCACCACGGCAACCGTCCTGGCCCAGGCCCTGGTCAAGGAAGGCCTGCGCAACGTTGCTGCCGGCGCCGACCCGCTGTCCCTCAAGCGCGGCATCGAGAAGGCCGTTGACGCCGTCACCGCCGAACTGCTGAACTCCGCCAAGGAAATCGAAACCAAGGAAGAGATCGCGGCCACCGCCTCCATCTCCGCCGGTGACGACGAGATCGGTGCCCTCATCGCCGAAGCCCTGGACAAGGTGGGCAAGGAAGGCGTCATCACGGTCGAGGAATCCAACACCTTCGGCCTGGAGCTGGAACTCACCGAAGGCATGCGCTTCGACAAGGGCTACATCTCCGCCTACTTCGTCACCGACGCTGAGCGCCAGGAAACGGTCCTCGAGGATCCGTACATCCTGATCGTCAACTCCAAGATCTCCAACGTCAAGGAACTGGTTGCTGTCCTGGAAAAGGTCATGCAGTCCAACAAGCCGCTGCTGATCATTGCCGAGGACATCGAGGGCGAGGCCCTGGCCACCCTGATCGTGAACAAGATCCGCGGCACCTTCAAGTCCGTCGCCGTCAAGGCTCCGGGCTTCGGCGACCGCCGCAAGGCCCAGCTCGCCGACATCGCCGTCCTCACCGGCGGCCAGGTCATCTCCGAGGAAGTTGGCCTCAAGCTGGAGACTGCCGGCCTGGAGCTCCTGGGCCAGGCCCGCAAGGTAGTTGTCACCAAGGACGAGACCACCATCGTCGAAGGTGCCGGCGACGCCGACCAGATCGCCGGCCGCGTTTCCCAGATCCGCGCCGAGATCGAGAACTCCGACTCCGACTACGACCGCGAGAAGCTGCAGGAGCGCCTGGCCAAGCTGGCCGGCGGCGTTGCAGTCATCAAGGCCGGAGCCGCAACCGAGGTTGAGCTCAAGGAGCGCAAGCACCGCATCGAAGACGCAGTGCGCAACGCCAAGGCTGCCGTTGAGGAAGGTATCGTCGCCGGTGGCGGCGTGGCCCTGATCCAGGCCGGCGCCAAGGCATTCGCCAACCTGCAGCTCTCCGGCGACGAAGCAACCGGCGCCAACATCGTCCGCGTTGCCATCGACGCGCCGCTGAAGCAGATCGCCTTCAACGCCGGCCTCGAGCCGGGCGTTGTGGTCGACAAGGTCCGCGGCCTGCCCGCCGGCCACGGCCTGAACGCAGCAACCGGCGAGTACGTCGACCTGCTGGCTGCCGGCGTCAATGACCCCGTCAAGGTGACCCGCTCTGCCCTGCAGAACGCGGCCTCCATTGCCGGCCTGTTCCTCACCACCGAAGCAGTGGTTGCTGACAAGCCGGAGAAGGCTGCAGCACCCGCCGGTGGCGACGACATGGGCGGCATGGGCGGCATGGGCGGCTTCTAAGCCTCCCGGCCGGGACCTGCCCGCCAAACCGCAAAGTGCGGCCCCCTCTTCGGAGGGGGCCGCACTTTCCGTTATGGCGGGGATCCTGTTGCGGCCGGAACCGCATCCGGTGGACACCCCGCTGCGGAGGCAGGGCCGGGTGTCGGCCGCTTCTGGCAGGATGGACCAGTGACGATTACTGCAGCGGCTGATGGTTCGGCCTTGGGAAACCCCGGCCCGGCCGGCTGGGCCTGGTATGTGAATGACGATTGCTGGCGTGCCGGCGGCTGGCCCCACGGGACCAACAACCAGGGGGAGCTGATGGCTGTCCTTGACCTCCTGCGCGCTACCGCGCACCTGCCGGGGGAAGACCTTCGCATCCTCTGCGACAGCCAGTACGTGATCAATTCCATTACCAAGTGGATGCCGGGATGGAAGCGCAAAGGATGGCGCAAAGCCGATGGCAAACCCGTCCTCAATGTGGAACTGCTGAAGGAACTCGACCGCGAACTGGCCGGACGCACCTACACGTTCGAATGGGTCAAGGGCCACGCCGGGCACGACCTTAATGAAGCTGCCGATGAACGGGCCAGGGCCGCGGCCACGGCGTACCAGCAGGGAGTGGCGGCACGGTCCGGCCCCGGTTTCCCCGGCGGCCATCACCCGGGGGCCTCCGAGCGCCCGGCGGCGGCCCGGGCGGCGCGAGGCGCAGGCTCCCCGCCGGCAACGCTGGATATCCCGGCCGCGGCGCCGGCCCGTTCCACGGCGCCGGTGTCTTCCTACGAGGAACCTGACCTGTTCAGTGAACTGGACAATGAAGCCCTCGAAGCGTCCGAAGCAACCCAACAGGCGGGCTCCATACCGCCGGAAGCGCTGGTGGAGGAGCTCGAACGTGAGCTTCTGGGCCCGCTGGTGCGCGGGGACATCGGGCGGACCGCCGTCCTCCTCCATCCGGACTTCATGGAAATCGGAAGTTCGGGAAGGGTGTGGACCCGGGATGCCATGATGATGGCACTGGAAGAGGACCCGGGGGAACGGACCGACATCGAAATCCTGGGTGCTGACCGTATCGGCACCAGCGCGGTCCTGCTGACGTACCGAAACTTTGCGCGTACCGGCACGACGCTCCGCAGCTCACTGTGGGTCCTGGACGGGGAACGGTGGCGGCTGCGGTTCCACCAGGGAACCCCGGAGGCCTGACCGGCAGGTCAGCTGAACCGCTGGGCGTTTCCCTGTTCGGCCTGGGCATAGGTGGCAGCGGCAGAGGAAAGAGCGGCGTTGATGGATGCCAGCGAGGCCTCCACCCGGCCCTGGGTGATGGTCCACTCAGTGACGAGCGCCTGGAAGTTTGTGGCTGCGGAACCCCGCCATGAACCCTGCAGCTCGTCCAGGCCGCGCTTCATGGCGTGGACGTCGGCGCTGATCCGGTCCACGGTGGCCTGCACGTTGGCGGACTTTAGCTGCAGCAGGTCTGTGTCGACGGAAATGATGGTCATGGCTGTGCCTCTCGGATACAGCGGGGCTGCCCCCGCGCCCGGCGGTTCCGGGCTGCTGGGACGAGCCTATGGAGCCGGGGAAGGCGTGGGCCACGGCCGGCAGGCTATATGTGGATAACCGATCCGTCGCCGCCCCTGGAAGCGGGAATGCTGCCATCCGCTTCTTCCCGGCCGTCTCCTCCGCCATCGCGGGGTGCGTCTTCGCGCCGCGGCAGGCTGACCACCAGGGTGGCGCCGCCGCCGTCGGTCCTTTCCACCCGCACCGTCCCCCCGTGGGAGCCCACGATTGCCGCCACGATGGCGAGGCCCAGGCCGCTGCCGCCGGTCTCCCGGGTGCGGGACGTGTCAGCCCGGTAGAAGCGTTCGAAGACCTTGGCTGCGTCCTCTTCCGATATACCGGGCCCATGGTCACGTACTTCAATCACGGACCGCTCGCCGCCGCCTGTTCCCCGGACACCGACGGCAAGCTCGATCGGAGTGCCCTCAGGGGTGTAGCGCAGCGCGTTGCCCACGAGGTTTCCCACCACCTGGCGCAGCTTGGCCTCATCACCCAGAACGGGGGCCGGTCCCGCCGGCCCGCCGTCGAGCCCGGTCAGGGAGATCACCCTGGAACGGTCGCTTGCCTGGGTGTCCACTACGGCATCGTGCGCAATCAGTTGCAGGTCCACCGGCTTTTGCTGCAGCGGGCGCTGCTCGTCGAGCCGGGCCAGCAGGAGCAGGTCCTCCACCATGGACCCCATGCGCTTGGCTTCGCTTTCGATCCGGCCCATGGCGGTGGCCACGTCCTCGTCCGTGGCCAGGGCGCCGTGGCGGTACAGCTCGGAGAACCCACGGATGGTCACCAGCGGGGTACGCAGCTCGTGGGACGCATCCGCGGCGAAGCGGCGCATCCGTGCCTCCGAGGCAGTCCGGGCCGCGAACGCGGTCTCAATATGCGCAAGCATGGCGTTCAGTGAGCTGCTCAGGCGGCCCAGTTCTGTGGTGGGGTTTTCCACTTCCACGCGCCGGGAGAGGTCCCCGGCGGCAATGGCGGCCGCCGTCTTCTCCACCCTGGCCAGCGGCCGGAAGGACCGGGACACAGTCCAGCTGGCAATGAGCGAGGCCAGCAGCAACGTCAGCAGGCCCACTCCGGTGACCACCAGGGTGGCATGCTTGAGGACGTCGTCAACACTCTCCAGGGGCAGGCCGATGACCACCACGGCCATGGTCTGGCCGTTCTGGACCGTCACCGCCACTACGCGCCAATTTTCCCCGTCCGTCCCGCGGACCTGGAAGGGAGTCTGCCCGCGCGCCTGGGCCTGCTCCACCGTGAACGCATTGATGTCCGGGTGGTAGTCAGGATCCCCGCCGAAGGTGTACGGCTGCTCGCCGGGGGCGAAGAGCATCAGCGAGTAGTCGGTGGGTATGGAGCTGGGTGCCTGCAGCTGGGTGAAGGAGCGCTGTTTCCGGGCAGAGTCGACGGCGGCGTTCAGTTTGTCATCCACCTGGCCCTGGAGGTAGCTGTGCAACAGCGTCAGGGTGACCGCACCGGTCACCGTCAGGGCCACGATCAGCAGGGCCATGATCATGGCCACCAGCTGCGACCTGAGGGAGGCCGACTTCCACCGCTTCAGCAAGGTCAGCGCTTTTCAGCCGTCCGCAGGACGTAGCCCACGCCGCGCTTGGTCTGGATCAGGGCGGGCGCCTCCGGGTCGATGTCCACTTTCCGCCGCAGGTAGGAGATGTAGGACTCCACGATGGACGCGTCGCCGTTGAAGTTGTACTCCCAGACGTGGTCCAGGATCTGCGACTTGGACAGGACCCGGTTGGGGTTGAGCATGAGATAGCGCAGCAGCTTGAACTCGGTGGGGGACAGTTCGATGACCGTTCCGCCGCGCCGCACCTCGTGGGCGTCGTCGTCGAGCTCCAGGTCGTCCACCCGGATCACGGCGTCGTCGTCCAGCAGGGGCTGGGTGCGGCGGAGCACGGCCCGGATCCTGGCCACCACTTCGTCCAGGCTGAAGGGTTTGGTGACGTAGTCGTCACCGCCAACGGTCAGGCCGGTGACCTTGTCCTCGGTGTCGTCCTTGGCGGTCAGGAAGAGAACAGGGAAGTGCTTGCCGGAGGCGCGGAGCCGGCGGGTCACGGTGAAGCCGTCCATGTCGGGGAGCATGACATCCAGCACGGCCAGGTCAGGGGCGTGGGTATCGGCAGCGGCGAGGGCATCGCGGCCGTTGGCGGCGGAGACCACTTCAAAACCGGCAAACCGCAGCGACGTGGAGAGGAGCTCGCGGATGTTGGGTTCATCATCAACGACGAGCAGCCGGGCTTCTGGACCGTTCTTGTTCATGTTCCCATCATGCTCCCAGTCTCTGGGAGTTGTCTGGATATTCGTTGTGAGCATGGTGATGGTGGGCTTGCGGTTACCAGTCCATGGTCCCCGGTTCGCCCTTGAATGGGCCCACCACCTTGCTGGTGATCCAGCCGCCGTAGAAGCGGCCCGGTTGCGCCTGGACCCGCTCCCCATCCACCTCGCAGTAATCCATCCGGCCGGGGTAGACGGCCACCCGGTCGGCGAGGGCCTCGAAACCGGACGCCGGCTCAGGGTAGGACCAGGCGGCGCTCTCCGCTTCCTTTCCGCCGCCGCGCACGGTGAGGTACTTTGCCGAGCCCTTGAACTCGCAGAAGCTGCTGCCCGACGCGGGCTCCAGCGCGCCCTCGGCGAATGCTGACCTGGGAACGTAGTACACCGGCGGATGGCTGGTCTCAAGGACCCGCAGGGAATCGGTGGTGTCCAGGATCAGCTCCCCGCCCAGGACGATGCGTACCCGTTCGCTGCTGTGTTCGATCCGGGGCGGGCGGGGGTAGTCCCACACCGACTCCTGCCCGGGCCCGGGGACGGCCGGAACGATTCTCGTTGTCATGGTTCCAGTGTGCATCCGCGTGCGGCGTTCCGCATCCGGGAACCCAATCGGCGTCGAGAACGTTCCGGTTCCCGCATCTTCCCCAGCCCCGGGCGCGGGAATACAGTGATCCTTGCCGGACGGTCAAGCCCGGCACCAGCGCTCCACAGGACCACCGGCAGCTGCTCCCTGCCGCCCCGGTGGCTCATTCCAATAGCGATAGTTATCCGATAGCTCCTGGCCCATCGAAGGGGATTGACCATCATGACTGATCTGAGTGCCACTGAAAAGCCCGCTGCCAGCGAACGCAGCATTCGGGACTGGGCGGACCTTGCCGAGGAGATGTGGTCCTATCTCACCGGCAAAGGCGCGGCCATCAATTACCAGTTCGTTGACATGACCGTTGAAGTTCCGCGTGACATCGGACCGGACGCACCGCGTGCCACCTGGAAACTCAACGGAAGCCTGCGCGTCACCACCAGCGACCGGGACGCGGCAGGATCGGACTCGAACCGCGGTTGACGGAGATGACGGAGAACCGCCTGGACATCGATCTGGACTTCTCGTACACGGATGAGTCCGGGGCGGTCACCAATGGGCGTGCCACGGCTGCCGGTACGGAAGTTACCGTGTCCCTGGACCGCCTGGCGCCACTTGCAGGCGCTGGACTGCCGCCCCTGGAGGAGATCAGGCCGCTGGCGGACCTGCTGGCCCGCAAGGGGGTCAGCGTCACGGTGGCAGGTCCAGACGGAAACATTGTCAGCCTGGGCAAGGTGGATGCACCGGCATCACAGCGGTTGGTGACGCGCTCGCCGCATATCAAGCTGGGCAACCTCGGCTCCCTGCTTCCGCTGCTCCGGCAGGGCAGGCGGCGGCCCAGGGGCGTGCCCCTGCTGCCCCCGTCCACGCCGTTGCCGTTGGTCCCCACTGTCCAGCGGAAGATCATCCGGCGCATCACTACCACCCACTACGCCAGGGGCGGCGGCCGGCCACGGCTGATCTTTGTCCAGGATGCCGCCACCTGGACCGGCCAGATCCCCCGGGAAGTTGCCCTCCCGGAGGACGTCACCACGATTGGCAGCGGGCCAGGATCAGATATCCAGCTGGAGGGCCTGGAAGCACTCCACGCCGAGATCAGGCACGACGGGCAGGATGAATACGTCCTGGTGCCGCACGGACCGGTCAGCGGCAGCGTGTCCAGAACCGGACCCTCGGTCCTGCGGACCGGAGCGAGGATCCAGATGGGCCAGTGGTGCCTGGCTTTCTTCCGCGAGGAATTTGCCGATCACGGCCGCCCCTACGGTGGCAGGAGCGGCGGTGAGCTGGCATACGAACGTCCGCAGCTCGATCCCCGGACGGGAACCATGGAACGGGACAGCTCCGAGGGCGTGCGGTGATTGGGGGGTGCACGTTGCGGACTACTCCGCGGCGTGCACGTCCTTGGCATCCATGATCCGGTAGGCGTAACCCTGCTCGGCAAGGAACCGTTGGCGCTTGGCAGCAAACTCCTGGTCCAGGGTGTCCCGGGCCACCAGGGAGTAGAAGCGGGCGGCGCGGCCGTCCTTCTTGGGCCGAAGCAGCCGGCCCAGCCGCTGTGCTTCCTCCTGCCGGGAACCGAAGGAGCCGGAAACCTGGATGGCCACGGAGGCCTCCGGCAGGTCGATGGAGAAGTTCGCCACCTTGGACACCACCAGGGTCTGCAGTTCCCCGGAACGGAACGCGTCAAAGAGCTTCTGCCGGACCTTCACCGGGGTATCGCCCTTGATGACGGGTGCCTCCAGGCGCTCGCCGAGCTCGTCAAGCTGGTCGATATATTGGCCGATGACCAACAACTGCTCTCCGGCGTGCCGCGCCACCAGCTGTTCCACCACCAGCGTCTTGGACTCGGACGTGGCGCAGAGCCGGTACTTGTCCGCATCGTCGGCCATTGCATAGGCAACCCGCTCATCCTTGGGCAAGTCCACACGGACCTCCACGCAGTCTGCAGGTGCGATATAGCCCTGCGACTCGATGTCCTTCCACGGCGCGTCGTAGCGCTTGGGCCCGATGAGGCTGAAGACCTCGCCCTCGCGCCCATCCTCCCGGACCAGCGTCGCGGTGAGCCCAAGGCGCCGCCGGGCCTGCAGGTCTGCGGTCATCCGGAAGATCGGCGCCGGCAGGAGGTGGACCTCGTCGTAGATGATCAGTCCCCAGTCGTGTCCGTCGACGAGTTCCAGGTGCGGGTAGATGCCGCCCCGCTTGGTGGTGAGCACCTGGTAGGTGGCGATGGTCACCGGCCGCACTTCCTTGAGCGCGCCCGAGTATTCACCCACCTCCTCCTCGGTGAGGGAGGTGCGCCGGAGCAGTTCGTCCTTCCACTGACGGGCCGCCACGGTGTTCGTGACCAGGATCAGCGTGGTGGTGGATCCGGTGGCCATCGCAGCGGCTCCCACCAGGGTCTTGCCCGCGCCGCAGGGAAGTACCACCACGCCGCTGCCGCCTGCCCAGAAGTTCTCGCTGGCCAGGCGCTGGTAGGGGCGGAGCTCCCAACCGTCCTGGTTGAGGGAAATAAGGTGCGGGGTGCCATCCACGTAGCCGGCAAGGTCTTCCGCAGGCCAGCCGATCTTCAGCAGCAGCTGCTTGAGCTGGCCGCGCTGGGAGGCGTGCACCACCACCGTCTCACCGTCGATCCTGGGCCCCAGCAGCGGTGCGATTTTCTTGGCACGGATTACTTCCTCCAGGACCGGGTAGTCATCCGTCCGCATGACCAGGCCGTGGCGGGGATCCTTTTCGAGGCGCAGCCGGCCATACCGCGACATGGTTTCCTCGACGTCGATCAGCAGGGAATGCGGGACCGGGAAGCGTGAATACTTCAGGAGGGCGTCCAGCACCTTTTCCGCGTCCAGTCCGGCGGCGCGCGCGTTCCAGAGCCCCAACGGGGTCAGCCGGTAGCTGTGCATGTGCTCGGGTGCCCGTTCCAGCTCGGCGAAAGGCGCGATGGCATGCCGGGCCTCGGTGGCCAGTTCGTGGTCCACCTCGAGGAGGATGGTCTTGTCGCTTTGGACGATCAGGGGTCCGTCGGTCACGCGGGAATCCTTTACTGGCGCAGTTCCTCTGCGGCCTCAATGTCGATGATGCGGTGCACGGACAGGACCCGCTCTGTGTCCTTCGCGGGATCGAACACCCGGACCCTGCCCCCGCTCACAGAGAGCGGAACAACGATTTCCAGGCTGGCATTCCCCAGGCTGTCCACCACGTTCATGTGGATCCGCTGCTTCAACCGGATGGCCCTCTGCAACGCTTCAAGCCCCAGCTGGGTGGCCGCCTCGCTGCCGGCAGCGGTGCCGGAAAGATGTCCGACGCCGGGGCCCGCCTTCCGCAGGACCGCCAGTTGGGCTTCTACGTCCTCCGCCGGGGGCGCCATCCGGGGTGCGGTATAGACCGGGCGCGCGCTTTCCTGCCCCGGGGCGGCACGGCGCGGGTGGGCGGCTTCGGCGCCGTCAACGGACGGGGACAGGCCCAGGCTCCGGAGGGCGGCGGCGAGTTCGCGCGGCGGCGACGACGACGTCAGGACGGTCGGCGACAGCCTGGCCAGGCCCAGCTGGGCGGCCTTGGGTCCGGCCAGCAGCTCGCGCAGGGCTGCTTCGTCATCGCTTTGGATGAAGCTGGCAGCCTGGCCCACGCGGAGCCTGCCGTGCCGGGAGGCCGTATCCTCCACGAGGTACTCCAGGGGCTGGGGTACCGCTGTCGCGGAGTGCTCGCGCAGGAAGCGCAGCAGGCCTGCGGCGTCGTATCCGTGGTCCAGTGCCCGTTTGACGGAGGCCGCGGAAAACCGGTAGATCGTGGCCGGGCCCTGCCCTTCGGCGTCGGCCATGGCCAGGAGTTTTTCGGTCAGCGCGGGAGTGAGGTAGCCGGGCGCGACCGCCGTGAGGTCAGCCTGCAGGAGCACATGGTTGAGGGCCGCCGGCAGGTGTTCACCAAGGATGGCGAGGGCGGCATCCGGGTTGTCTTCGGCGAAAGCGCTCCCCAACTGGCTCAGCGCCCCGGAACCCACCAGGCCCAGCAGCTCCGCTTCGGCCAGCACGCCGCGGATCAGCGAGCTGAAACGCCTGGCCATCCGCGGCTGCGACCACTCCGCGCGCTGCAGGACAGCGGCGGCGTCCAGCACCGGGGCGGTACCGTCGGACGCGGACACCTCCTGGGTGAGCTCATGCAGGATCTCCAGGATCCGCTTGCGGACCACCGGAGCGTCAGGCCGCTGCGCTCCGGCGGCCAGTGCGGCGATGGTGGTTCCGGCCGCGGACCGGCCGGCCGCTGCGCCAGGGGCTGAGTTCACGGGCTGGCCCACCATGGACGGCACGCGTTCGCTGGCCAGCCAGGCGTTCACCAGCCACAGCCATTGTTCCTGCCGGGGAAGGACCAGCCATTCCAGTTCCGGCGGCTGCACCCACGATGAGGAGTCGACGTCGAGGCGGATCAGGCCGGCCAGCCCGCACAGCTCCAGGAGCAGGCCTGCGGCGCTTTGGTCTGTCCGCAGGTGTTCGGCCACGCGGCGCACTTCGCGGACGCCCACGCCGCCACTGCGCAGTGTGGCAAGCGGCTGTTCCCGGACGGCATGCAGCAGCTCGGAGACCAGCCGCAGGGTTTCGGAGATGGCGCTCAGGGCCGCGTTCCTGCGCAGCGCCGCCGTGGTCCGGCCAAGCTCCGGGACCGGCGGCGACAGAGTGAAGTCATTGATGATTGCCCCGCCGCGCAAAGCCAGTCCTACGCTGTGGGGCAGTTCCACATGGGCGGCGTCCAGCGGAACCAGCAGCCCGCGGGCAAGGAGCCAGTCAACAGGCCCGACGTCGGCCGCCTCCGTCGTGACCGACGCTTTCCGCTGTGCCTGGGGGACGGCACCCATGGCCCAGTTCCGGAACCTGGCGAGCAGCGCCGTCGTCCGTTCCGGGGCGCCGGCGAGGATGTCCTGCAGGGCCTCCGGTGAGGACGTCCAGTGCTGAAGGGCCAGGGCTGCTTCCATGGGCGTGGTGGCATCGTGGATCGCGAAGCCGCTGCGGTGCAGTTCTGAGACCAGTTGCACCGCCCGCTGGGCGAAGGCCGGTTGCAGACGGACCAGTTCGGTATAGCTGCGCCCCAGGCCGGCGGGATAAATTCCCACCACATCCTTGAGCGAGCCCACGGGGAGGTAGTACGGCTGGCTGGCCGCAGGGGGCGGCGTGCCGTGCGGGGGAGCGGCGGGGTGCACCAGGCCGAGCTCCTGCAGGCCGGCCAAAATACCGTCGACAGTGGCCAGTGTGGAACCGTGGATCAGTTTGTGCACGGCCTCCGCTGAGGCGCTGTGCCCGGTATCGGTGTTGGTGCACAGGTGCAGGGTCTCCAGTACCTGCATGTGAGGCTTGTTGAGCCGCTCCAGGGCGCGCTGGACGCTGACCCTGGAACTTGCGCGGGCAGCCAGCGCGGCGAAGTCAGGAACCGAAGGGGTGATGAGGTCCGGCCGCGCGGCGAACAACGCCCGCAACGAATCGTCGCTGCGTGCCTCCAGGTCCTTGCCAAGCGCGCGAATGAGGGACATCAGTCCAACGTTACCGCTGCTGGGGCCTTCCCGCCCGCCGCCGGGCGGCAACTCCGTCCAGGACCAGCAGGAGCATGAGGATGAAGGCTGCTGGCAGGCCGTACAGCGCGGTGTAGGTGATCCAGGCGGGAGCTACCGAGCCGGCGAAGGCCAGGGCCATGACAGCTGCCACGGCTATCAGGGACAGCACGGCAACAACTGCGGCGAGGACCATCAGGGGCCGCCGGTAACGCGAGGGAGTCATGGACGCAACGCTACCGCGCCTGGCGCGGTGCGGGTAAAGCGGGGCCTTGCGCCTGCGGCGGAACAGTGCCGCCCAAAGCGTCGATAGGCCATGCGGCAGGATAACCTTGAAGCATACAGACCAACACGGTCCCGGTTCGCCATACCCTGAACCCGCACAACCATGCGGATGCGGTGGTGGCCGGCCGTGTCTCATGACAGCAGAACGAAGAAGGTTGATTACGTGCCTACCGGCAAGGTCAAGTGGTATGACAAGGACAAGGGCTTTGGGTTCCTCGCGGGCGAGGACGGCCAGGAGGTCTTCCTGCCCAAGTCGTCGCTGCCCGACGGCGTCAGCGAGCTCAAAGCCGGCACCCGCGTGGAGTTCGGCGTAGCGGACGGTCGCAAGGGCGCCCAGGCGCTGGGCCTGCGCGTCCTGGACAAGACTCCCTCGATTGCCAAGGCCAAGCGGCCGAGCGCCAAGGACCTTGCCCCGCTGGTCCAGGACCTGGTGACGGTACTGGACAACCTGTCCGGGACCTTGTCCAAGGGCAAGTACCCGGACGGCAACAAGGGCAAGGCCATTGCTGCCGCCCTCCGCAAGGTCGCCGACGAGCTCGACGTTTAGCGCCGATGACTCCCGATTCCGAACAGCCGGGCACGCCGGTGCAGGAGCAGGCTGCCAGGACGCCGCCCAAGCGCAAGGCAGGCGTGCCCGTGTGGCGCACGGGCAAGCCGGACGCTTTCCTGGCCGCCGCCGTGGACACTGCCCGGACCGCCGTGGAGGGCATCACGCCTGCGGCCACCATCGGGCCGCACCTGGCGGCCAAGAGCGAGGGCGACCGGCTGGTCACCCACCTGTTTGAGTCCCGGCTGCCCGGATACGCGGGGTGGCAGTGGTACGCGGTGCTGACGCGCAACTCCCGCTCAAAAGTGGTCACGGTCAATGAGCTGGGCCTCCTGCCGTCGGAAGATTCGATCCTGGCCCCGGAGTGGGTGCCCTGGGCCGAACGTGTCCGCCCCGAGGACCAGCAGCAGGAGTCCGAAGCGGACAGCCAGGTAACGGCCGCCGCGGAAACTGAAGGCCACGCAACAGCGGCTGACGATCCAACTGACGACGCCGGCACGCAAGCGGAAGCCTGACCGCACCTCGCCACCGGGAGTCCGGCCACCCCGGAAGGGGACAACGAAAACGGCGCCGTCCGGGATGAACCCGGGCGGCGCCGTCGTACGTTGTCCCGACTGTTCTCCGCGCCTACTTCCGCAGCTCGCCCACCACGTAGTCGATGCTGGACAGCAGGGCTGAGACATCGCTGGGCTCGATGGCCACGAAGGTGGCGATCCGCAGCTGGTTGCGCCCCAGCTTCCGGTAGGGTTCGGTGTCAACGATGCCGTTGGCGCGCAGGACCTTGGCCACGGCCGCTGCATCAACCGATTCGTCGAAGTCGATGGTGGCGATGACATTGGAGCGTGCCTCCGCCTTGGCCACAAACGGGGTGGCAAACTCGGAGGCCTCGGCCCAGCTGTAGATGCGTCCGGCGGAGTCTGCGGTGCGTGCGGCGGCGAAATCCAGGCCGCCGTTGGAGTTCAGCCACTGGACCTGGGCGTCCAGCGTGACCAGCGTGGACAGCGACGGCGTGTTGTACGTCTGGTTCAGGCGGGAGTTGTCGATGGCGGTCTGGAGGTCCAGGAAGTCCGGGATCCAGCGGTTGCCTGCCTTGATCCGCGCGGCGCGCTCGAGGGCGGCCGGGGAGAACAGGCCCAGCCAGAGGCCGCCGTCGGAAGCGAAGTTCTTCTGCGGGGCGAAGTAGTAGACGTCGCTTTGGGCAACGTCCACTTCCAGGCCGCCGGCCGCGGAGGTGGCGTCCACCAGGACCAGCGATCCCTCGTCGGCTCCGGAAACGCGCGTGACAGGGGCAGCAACACCGGTGGAGGTCTCATTCTGGGGCCAGGCATAGACATCAACGCCTGCCTCGGCCTGGGCCGCCGGCCGCGTGCCTGGCTCGGACTTGATGATCGAGGAAGCCTCCAGGAAGGGCGCCTTGTTGGTGGCGGCCGCAAACTTGGACCCGAACTCGCCGAAGGACAGGTGCTGGGCCTTCTTCTCCACGAGGCCGAAGCTCGCGACGTCCCAGAATGCCGTGGAGCCGCCCACGCCGAGGACCACTTCATAGCCCTCCGGGGCGCGGAAGAACTGGCTCAGCCCTTCGCGGACGGATCCCACCAGGTTCTTGACCGGCGCCTGCCGGTGCGAAGTGCCGAGGATGGTCTTGGACGCTGCTGCCAGCGCATCGATCTGTTCCTGGCGGACCTTTGACGGGCCGGCGCCGAACCGCCCATCCTTCGGCAGGAGGTCGGCGGGGATCGTGATGCTGGTGTCGCTCACAGGTGCTCCAATTCGGCGGGGACGAAAGTTTGGTCCGGACGGGCGGGTCATGGCTCGGCCGGCAGCAGGCGATGGCTGCGCAGCGGGCCTTCACCATTCTGCCTGAATGGCAGGGGCGGCGGGAGCCGGCGGGCCCAAAGTCCAGACAATGAGACGCGCCGTCCGGGCGACGCCGCCCGACGCTCGGCTATTCGGACAAACTCAAAATAGGCTAAGCTGGCCCCCGGACTACCTCGCGGGAAGAGGCGATACGGTGGGACAACGCAAGGTACTGCGCTCGAGGAGCTGAGCTGGATGACGGATCTGATCGACACTACGGAGATGTACCTCAGGACCATCCTGGAGCTTGAGGAAGAAAACATCGTTGCCCTCCGGGCCCGTATTGCCGAGCGCCTGCGCCACTCCGGCCCTACCGTGTCCCAGACCATCGGAAGGATGGAGCGCGACGGGCTCGTGGTGGTCTCCGGTGACCGGCATCTGGAACTCACTGACACCGGCCGCAAGCGGGCAACCGAGGTCATGCGCAAGCACCGGCTGGCCGAACGCCTGCTGGCCGACGTGATCGGCCTGGACTGGGCCTACGTGCATGACGAAGCCTGCCGCTGGGAACATGTCATGAGCGAGCGGGTTGAGCGGCGCATTTACGAGATGCTGGACCACCCTACCGAATCGCCCTATGGCAACCCCATCCCCGGGCTCGCCGCCCTGGGTGGACAGCCTGCCACCGGCGGCGCCGACGGAGCCATCAGCCTGGTCGAAGCCATGAAGGGCTACGCATCGGCCTCTGTTGTCACCATCAGCCGGCTCGCTGAACCGATCCAGGTGGAGCCGGAACTGCTGGCGCAACTGGACGAAGGTGGAATCCGGCCCGGTGCCGCCGTGGCGCTGGAACGCGTGGGTGACTACATCTCCGTGCGGGTCCCGGGCATCGAGGGCGCACTGGAGCTGCCGCCCGAGGTTGCCGCCCACGTTTTCGTGGCCGTGTCCCAGCCCTGAGGCCCAGCCTTTTACCCCGGCAAGGCACTTCCACGCAAAGATAACGGAATTGTTACCTAGGGTCTAAAGGCCCTATAGTGGAACCAATCGTTGATACTTAAGCGTTACCCGATCCGGAGCCGAGCTCTGCCAGCGGATCGGGTGCACGAGTCGTTACTGGCAGAGGCGGGGGAACCACAAGCGGCAGCGGGGGACTGCCTTGGGGTGAAGTCCGTCAGCAGCAAGCCTCTCCAGTGAAGGATTCTTCCGGGAATACCCCTGTGCAGAAGCTTGCCGCGGCGGGCCGGGTCTTTGATCTCTCTGACCCGAATCCGACAGCTAACTCCGCAGGCTTTTCCAGAGAGGAACCCTTCTTGACCATGCAGACCTCCAGGGGGCGCCGCCGCGCAGCCAGCCCCCCTTCGGCACCCCGGGTTGTCGAAGACGCAGCAGTGGAGCGCCCCCGCGATCTGCATCGCGACGCGCGCCGCCGTCGGGGGCCCTTGCGGCAGGTAACGGAGTTCGCCGCCGCAAGCGGGATTGGCCAGAAGGCCGGAATCGCTCTGGCTGCCACCGGACTGGTGCTGACGGTCACAGTGCCCGCCACCAGCCCGGTCATGGCCACTGATGCGTCCGGCAACGCGCCCCTGGCAGCTTCCTCCGTCAGCCCGCAGCCGCAGATTTCCGCCGATGTTGGTGCCCAGATCGACTTCAGCCGCTCCGCCGTGGTGACCCAGGCCGACCCGGACGGGAAGCTCAAGCAGCTCCTGAGTGCCCAGTCCGCCGGCTCCGTCACGCGGGCGGCGTCGGCCGGCACCCTGGCTGCACCACTAGCCTCCCTCGTGACCGCGTCACCGTTCGGATACAGGGTGAGCCCGATTACCGGGGGCTCCGGCGACTTCCACCGGGGCCAGGACTTCGTGGCTCAATGCGGGACGTCCGTCCTTGCCGCTGCGACCGGCACCGTTACCTTCGCAGGCTGGCACCAGTTCGGCGGCGGAAACCGGGTGGTCATCGACCACGGCAACGGACTGGAAACCACGTACAACCACCTGTCCTCCTTCAACGTCAAGGTGGGCCAGACGGTCTCTCGTGGAGAAGTCGTGGCGCTCAGCGGCACCACAGGTGCCTCCACCGGCTGCCACCTGCACTTCGAGGTGCAGGTCAACGGCGAAGTGGTCGACCCCATGGGCTGGCTGTAACGAATGATTGCCCACTCTCAGATCGCAGCGACCTGCCGTGACCTGAATGTGACATTGAAACAAAACTGCTGTACCGTCTAACTCGCGTCAACTTTTCCGAAGTTGACGCTCTTGAGTGGATTGCCTAACTCTGCCACCGCTCAAGGTCCGTTCGCATTTCATCGTCTGGCAGGGGCGGGGGAACCAATTTTGGCCTTCTCTTCAGAAGGCCTTGGGGTTAAGTCACCAGCTTCCCAGGAAGCTGTGTGGCCGGGTGACTCCCATCCGAATCCGACAGCTCACCTCGCAGGCATTGGGAGAGGCTACCTTCGTGTCTTCACGCCATCATTCTGCGCGCCACCGTGCGCAAACGGTTCGCACCAGCCCCTTGGACGCCGTGTCCAAGGCCGTGAGTGCAAATGCCGGGACCGTAGGCCGCCAGGCTGCCGTAGTGGCAGCCGCATCGGGCCTGATCCTGAGCATGGGCCTGCCAGCAAACGCAGCTGACACCACCGCCGGTGTCTCTGCATCCACCGAGTCCGGCTCGGCACAGACGGCACTGGCCGTCACGGCCGCCCCCACGGCCACGGTTTCCTTCGAGCGCCCGGTCGTCAAGACCACCGCCGCTCCGAAGGTGGAGGCGGTACGTCCCCAGTCCACCGCGCCGGCCGAACGCGCCGCCACCGCTGGCCAGGACGCCGCTCCCGCCGCCAAGGCTGCCGAGACTGTCTCCGCCGCAACCTCCGGCATTGCAGCCATCGCCTACACCGGCATCGGCCACTCCTATGTATGGGGCGGCACCAGCCCGGTCACCGGCTGGGACTGCTCCGGGTTCGTCCAGTGGGTCTACGCACAGGCCGGGATCAGCATCCCGCGCACCAACGCGTGGAACATCATGACCCCGACCTCCACCCCGCAGGCGGGCGACCTCGTTGTCCAG
This sequence comes from Pseudarthrobacter niigatensis, assembly GCF_030812615.1. NCBI lineage: Bacteria > Bacillati > Actinomycetota > Actinomycetes > Micrococcales > Micrococcaceae > Pseudarthrobacter > Pseudarthrobacter niigatensis. Next base: position 63,833 of record NZ_JAUSTB010000009.1, read on the forward strand.
AACGGCGGCGCGCACGTGGGTATCTACGTCGGCAACGGCATGATGATCAGCGCGCTCAACCCCTCCCAGGGCACGCTGCTGCACTCGCCCGCAGCCACCGGTACCTCGTCGTACTACCACCTCAACAAGTAGTTCTTGGGCTTAGCGCTCCAAGGGCTATTTCTTTGCCCACAGCTCTTCCGCTAGAAACCAGATCCCCGTTCGGGATGCGCCGGCTTACCCCCAAGATGCCGGCGCGTCCAGCCCCCTTTGCCTGCCTACACGCGGTCCGAAGGAAAAACGAAAGAGAGAACTCATGACGACTCGTGCTACCGCACGGCACCGCGCCGAGGTCACCAAAACCAACTCGATCGCCATCATTGCCAAAGCTGTCAGCGACAACGCCGGTGGCATGGGCCGCCAGGCTGCTGTTATCGCCGCGGCTTCCGGCCTGGTCCTGACCAGCGGGCTCGCAGCGAACGCTGCCGACGCCAACGTCAAGCGCGATTCCGCTCCGGCGTCCCAGCTCGAAGTTGAATCGGCCGTCGACGCCCCGATTTCCGCGGCTTCCACCATTGCCATCAGCTACGAGAAGCCTGCTGTCACCACCACGCCGGCTCCCGTCGTCGAGCCCGAGCCCCAGGTCCAGGTGCAGGAAGCTGCTCCCGCGCCTGTGGCGCAGCCTGTTGCTGCTGCCAAGGTCACGGCCAAGGTTGTTACCGCCGCTGCTCCGGCTGCTCCCGCCGCCCAGGTTTCCGCAAGCGGGAAGGGAGCAGCCATCCTTTCCGCCGCATACGCCCAGCTCGGCGTGCACCAGGACTGCACCATGCTGGTGACCAACGCACTGGCTGCCGTCGGCATCCATTTCCACGACTGGCCGGCAGGCTACCTGTCGCTGGGTGACACCGTGCCCATGTCCCAGGCCCAGCCCGGCGACCTGCTGTACTACGCCGACGGTGGCGGCGGCATGGCCCACATTGCCGTTTACGCCGGTAACGGCATGGCCGTCCACGGCGGCTTCAATGGCAACGACACCGTGGTCTTCAGCGCCAATGTTGGCTCCGGACCGGTAGCCATCCGCGTACGTTAGGCATTCCTGTGCCGGCCTTAACCAACGCCGGCCCGCGTGCTGCTTGCCAGAGGACCCCCGCCAGCAAGGCGGGGGTCCTTTGCGCTTAAGGGCTTTGCCGCCGGCGTCCCCGCCTTTTCCCTGGCATGGTGACGGAAGGGGCCTCCGGGGCGGCGATTACCTGATTCTGCACTTCTTTGTTTACTCTTGTGATGTCGATCCATAGCCCGGACATGCCGAGGGCAGCCGGCCCTCGTGCCCCTGACGGGTGCGGCCGTGAAGAGGTAAGTGCATGCGCACTCTCGTTCTGAATGCTGGATATGAACCGCTGGCGGTTATCACTTTCCGCCGGGCGCTGGTGCTTGTGCTCACGGGCAAGGCAAGCGTCGTGGCCGAAGGGGACGACCCGGTGGTGGGGCCCACCGACGTCCTGGGCCGCCCGTCCGTGATCCTCCTCAACCGTTACATCCGGCCCAGGTACAACCACTCAACGGCCGTCAGCCGCAGGGGCGTACTCCGGCGGGACGGTCACAAATGTGCCTACTGCGGCAAGGCTGCGCACACAATCGACCACGTTCACCCAAAGTCGCGTGGAGGTGCCGATTCGTGGGAGAACCTGGTGGCCGCCTGCCTGCGGTGCAACAACGTCAAGGGCGACCACACTCCCGCCGAGATGGGGTGGACCCTTCGGTTTGTTCCCGAGCCGCCGCACGGGACGATCTGGCAGATCAAGGAACTGGAGAAGCCGACCCCCGCATGGGATCCGTTCCTGCTGCCGGAGCGCGCTGCCTGACAGTTTCCCGGCGCCTCCCGGCGCCGGAAAGGGTGCCGGTCGCTAGGCTGGGGAAGTGCACAAGAACAGCGTGGCTTTTGATGCCCTGATCCTTGCCGGGGGACGATCATCGCGCCTGGGCGGCGTGCCCAAGCAGTCGTTGGTTTTCCACGGCCAAACCCTTCTGGAGCGCGCCGTTGCCGCGGCGGCCGGTGCCCGGCTGACCGTGGTTGTCGGCGATGCGGGAGTCCTGCCGGGTGAATCCGGGGAGGGCCACCCGCTGCCACTGTCGGTCCGCCCTGCCAACCTGCTTGCATGCCGGGAGGAGCCGCCCTTTGCTGGTCCGGCGGCTGCGATTGCCGCAGGCCTGGATACCCTGGCGAGGAACGGGGGAGGGGCCCCCTACTCCCTGGTGCTGGCCTGCGACATGCCGTTGGCCGCCCAGGCGGTGGCAGTGCTGCGGGACGCATTGCTGCAGTCCGATCCCGGCGTCCGCCCAGGTGGGGTGGTGGCCCGTTCCGAGGACGGCAGGACCCAGCCGTTGGCAGGTTTCTACAGCACGGCTGGGTTAAAAAGGTCCTGCGCTGACCTGGCTTCACGCAACGCCCTGGTCAACGGCTCGGTCAGGGCGCTCCTTGCTAGTCTGGACGTGCAGCTTGTCACAGTCCCCGCCGGGTCCACCGCCGATGTGGATACCTGGGACGATGCTGCCGCGCTGGGTGTTGCCGCCGGGAACCAGCACGCATGGGAAAGTCCGGCGCACAGCCGGAGACAACGTGGGAGGCAAGTCGTGAAAAGCCAGGACGAGACACTGGAAGAGTGGTGCAGGGCGCTCCTCCAGGCGTACAAACTTGAGGACGTTCAGGTGGATATCAACGCCGTGCTGGCGCTTGCAGGCGTGGCCGCCCACTCTGTTGTGCGGCCCGCCGCACCGCTGACTACCTTCATCGCAGGCTTCGCCGCCGGACTGGCTGCCGCACCCGGCAGGGAGATGGATGCGGCATCGATGGACGCGGCACTGGCCGTGGCCCGTTCGCTGGCGGCCGACTACGACGCTGAAGCCGCCGGGACTCCCGGCGAATGACCGCAGAACCCCATCACGGTCCTGACGCGCCGCCGGGAGCGGAGCCGCAGGCGCGCAGGGGCGAAACTGAACACACGCCTGCTGACCATCACCAGGCAGCGCACACCTGGCAGGAAGCCCGGCAGGCTGCCTTCGATGCAGCAACCCCCATTCCGCCAGGCCCCGTTGCCCTGCGGATAGCCCTTGGCCGCAAGCTCGACCGGGACATCGTTGCCCTCCAGGACATGCCCCATTACGCCTCCTCAGCCATGGACGGCTGGGCAGTCAATGGAAGCGGCCCGTGGATCCCGGTGGAGGCCGGTAGCCGGCTGGCGCCGCACCAGGCCAGCCCCATTGCCACCGGTGGCCTCATCCCGCCCGGTGCAAAGGCGGTGCTTCGCAGCGAGAACGCGGTCCTGGGGCAGGATGACGAGGGGCTGCCCGTCCTGATGACCGGCGGCAAGGCGCGTCCGGGCGAGCCCCGCGCGGGAGAGCACATCCGGAAAGCCGGGGAGGAAGCCCTCGAAGGGGACATCCTGGTCAAGGCCGGGGTATCGCTCAACCCCGCACACTTGGCCCTTGCCGCCCTGGCAGGCTACGACGAAGTCCCGGTCCAGGGTAAGCCCGTGGTCCGCCTGGTCCTGACCGGATCAGAGGTGGTGGACCAGGGCACGCCCGCCCCCGGCCAGGTACGCGATACCTTCGGCCCGCAGCTGCCTGACGTCGTGGCAATGCTGGGCGGCATCGCCGCCGGCCAGCAGCGGATCGGCGACTCGTACACCGAATGGCTGGCGGCGCTCGAAGACGTGCTGCCAGAGGTGCCCGGCGCGCCGGACCTGCCTGCCGACGTCGTCATCACCACCGGGGGTACCGGACGCTCCGGAACGGACCACCTCCGCCGGGCAGTGGCCGAACTCGGCGGCCGGCTCATCATCGACGGCGTGGCAATGCGGCCGGGACACCCCGCGGTCCTCGCCGAACTTCCCGACGGCCGTTTTGTCCTGGGACTTCCCGGCAACCCGCTGGCGGCAATGATGGCCCTCTCCACCGTGGGTGCCCCGTTGCTGGCTGCCCTGGGGCACCATCCCATGCCGCCGGTGGAAGACGTGCCGTGCGGAACGATGATCGAGCCCGACCCCGGCCGTACCCGGCTGATGCCCTTCCGGCTGCTGTATGGCATGGCATCCCCGGCGCAGCACACGGGGCCCGGCATGATGCGTGGGCTGGCAGCCGCGGACGGCGTACTGGTGGTGCCGCCGCACGGGGTGCAGCTGGGTGAGCTGGTGCCTGCCTTTGCGCTGCCGTGGGGGGCGCCCATCCCGCGGCCCGGTGAAAGTGATGCCAAGGCCAAGCCCCGAACGGGCGCCCGCACGGGCCAGCCCAAGGCCAAACCGGCAGCCAGCGGACCCGTCGACTGGAGTGCGCTCCTGGGCTGACGCACGTCAGGGCCGGTGCCCCCGGAAGGCGCTACCTGGGACAGGGCAGGCTTTGTTGGTGCCATGATGGAGTAATGAACAAGCAGGGTGGAATATGGGACGGGTAACCCAGCGCCGGAAGGTGCACAAGTATGTCCTGGATGGTTCCCCGAGTGCCCTGGAGTACCCGGTCCGCCACCGTGAAGACGTCCTCGCCGTGGAGGAACCGCTGGAAATCCGGCTCGGCGGCCTGTCCTATTCCGTAACCATGCGCACCCCCGGCGATGACTTCGACCTGGTGGCCGGCTTCCTGGTGTCCGAGGGCGTCATCTGGGCCCCAGAGCAGCTGGTGTCGCTCCGGTTCTGCGCCGGCGAGGACGAAAACGGCGTCCAGACGTTCAACGTGGTGGAGGCCCAGCTGCGGCCGGACGTCCCGCTCCCGGACACGGGCCGCCGGGTCTACACGTCCAGCTCCTGCGGCATCTGCGGAACGGATTCCATCGAGGCCGTCCAGAAGTCCTCGCACCACAGTCCCCAGCCGGACCCGCTGACCGTGGATGCCAGGGTCCTGGCCTCCCTGCCCGGCCTGTTGCGGGAGTCCCAGCGCGTCTTCGACGATACCGGCGGCGTACACGCGGCGGGCCTGTTCAGGATCGACGACGACGGCGTCCCCCGGCTCCTGTGCCTGCGCGAGGACGTAGGGCGCCACAACGCCGTGGACAAAGTGGTGGGCTGGGCACTGCGTGAAGGCCTCCTGCCGTTGGCGGGGACTGTCCTCCAGGTGTCCGGCCGGGCGTCCTTCGAACTGGTACAGAAAGCCTCGCTTGCCGGAATCCCCGTACTGGCCGCCGTGAGTGCGCCATCGAGCCTTGCCGTGGAACTGGCAGAGGCCAACGGGCTGACCCTGGCAGGCTTCAGTCGGGGCAGCAGTTTCAATATCTACGCCGGGAACTCCAGGGTCCTCGGGCCCCAGCCCGCCGTGCCAAGGCCTTAGCGCGGGTAACGCCTTGGCCCGTCCCACACCACCAGCCCAGGGGGTTGGACGCAGTGCCGCCAACAGGTAGATTTGTCCATCGAATGGACTCGATGATCCAGTCTCCAGCCTAAAGAGGACCTATATTGCATGACGACCGCAGGATCACGGAAGTCCGCCTGGCGAGGTTTGTGCGGGAGCGCATTGCCCCTGCCGTTTACAGCAGGACGGTCCCGCTTACCCTGAGCAGCTGGGAAGTGCCCGGTGAGCCGGTCCCGGCGCTTGAAGCGATGCGGCAGGACTTCCAGCCGCAGGAGCACGGCGCCTCCTGGGGACGGCCGTGGGGCACCACCTGGCTGCGGCTGCAGGGGGAAGTGCCCGAATCCTGGGGCGGCAGCCCTGACACCGCCGTGGAGGTGGTGGTGGACCTGGGATTCACCACCGAAGCCCCCGGGTTCCAGTGCGAGGGAATCGCCTGGCGGTCGGATGGCAGCATCATCAAGGCCATCTCACCCCGCAACCAGTACATCCCGCTCAAGCTGCTGGGCAGCGGCATGGCCGTGGACTTTTACGTGGAGGCGGCCGCCAACCCGGACATGGCGCAGGGCTGGACCTTTGCCGCTACCCCTTTGGGGGACAAGGCGACCGCAGGAGACGCCCCGCAGTACCGGCTGGGAACCATCGCCATCGCCGAGCTGAACCAGACCGTGTGGGAACTCCAGCAGGACGTCTGGACCCTCGCCGGCCTCATGGAGCAGCTTCCCCTGGAGCTCCCGCGCCGCCACGAGATCCTCCGCGCCCTCGAACACATGATGGACGTGATGGACCCGGAGGACGTTGCCGGGACCGCGGCAGCCGGGCGCCGGGCGCTCGCCGACGTCCTGACCAGGCCCGCCTACGCCTCCGCCCACCAACTGGTTGCCACCGGGCACGCCCACATCGACTCCGCCTGGCTCTGGCCGGTCCGTGAAACCATCCGCAAATGCGCCCGGACCTTCTCCAACGTGGTGGCCCTGATGGATGAAGACCCGAATTTTGTCTTCTCCTGCTCCTCTGCGCAGCAGCTCGCCTGGATCAAGGAGCTGTACCCGGACCTCTTCAGCCGGATCCGGGAAAAGGTACGCGCGGGGCAATTCGTCCCGGTCGGCGGCATGTGGGTGGAATCGGACACCAACATGCCCGGCGGCGAAGCCATGGCCCGGCAGTTCGTGGAGGGCAAGGGCTTCTTCCTTGCCGAGTTTGGCATTGAGTGCCGGGAAGCGTGGCTCCCGGATTCGTTCGGCTACAGCGCTGCCCTTCCCCAGATCGTGAAGTCCGCCGGCAGCCGCTGGTTCCTCACGCAGAAGATTTCCTGGAACCAGACCAACAGGATGCCCCACCACACTTTCAACTGGGAGGGGATCGACGGCACCCGGCTGTTTACCCACTTCCCGCCGGTGGACACCTACAACTCGGATCTCAGCGCCAGGGACCTGGCGCACGCCGAGCGCAACTATCGGGACCATGGCCGCGGCACCGTATCGCTGGTCCCGTTCGGGTACGGCGACGGCGGCGGCGGGCCCACCCGCGAAATGCTCGCCGCAGCTGCACGCACGGCGGACCTGGAAGGCTCTCCAAAGGTCCGGGTCGGATCCGCGGAAAGCTTCTTCCAGCAGGCCGAGGAAGACTACTCCGCACTTCCGGTCTGGGTGGGCGAGATGTACCTGGAACTCCACCGCGGCACCTACACCAGCCAGGCACAGACAAAGAAGGGCAACCGGCGCAGCGAGCACCTCCTGCGCGAAGCCGAATTGTGGTGCGCCACGGCTGCCGTCCGCGGCGGCGGTGCCTACGACTATCCGGGCGCCGAGCTTCAGCGACTCTGGCAACTGGTGCTGCTCCAGCAGTTCCACGACATCCTTCCCGGCAGCTCCATTGCCTGGGTCCACCAGGACGCCGAGCGGAATTACCAGGCTGTCGAGAGCGCCCTTGAGGCGTTGATCAGCCGCGCCGCCGCCGCGATGCTGGGCACCGGCAGCCGCCAGTTGGTGTTGAACGCCGCACCGCATCCCAGGGACGGGGTCCCCGCGCTGGGGGCGGCCGAACCGGCGTTGAGCCCGGAACCAGTACGGGCCACACCGCATGACGGCGGCTACGTCCTGGACAATGGTGTTATCCGGGCCGTGGTGGATGCGGACGGGCTGCTTTCCTCCCTGCGCGACCATGCCAGCGGCCGCGAAGCGATCGCCCCCGGCCAGCGCGGCAACCTGCTCGAACTGCACCGTGACACCCCCAACGAATGGGACGCATGGGACATCGATGAGTTCTACCGGCGCAACGTCACCCCACTGGTCCACGCAGAATCGGTCCGGCTTGACGGCGGAGGCGGCAGTGCCGTCGTGGTGGTGGAGCGATTGGCCGGGACCTCGCCGCTGACCCAGCGCATCACGCTTGCCCCCGGCAGTGCGTCCCTGGAGATCACCACCTCCGTGGACTGGCAGGAACGCGAAAAGCTGCTGAAGCTCGGCTTCGCACTGGATGTGCGGGCGGACCGGTCGGCTGCCGAAACGCAGTTCGGCCACGTCTTCCGGCCCACGCACACCAACACGTCGTGGGAGGCAGCAAAGTTCGAAATCTGCGCCCACCGGTGGATCCATGTGGGTGAACCCGGCTACGGCGTCGCCGTGTCCAACTCATCCACTTACGGCCATGACGTGGGAAGGAGCATCAGGGAGTCCGACGGCGGAACCACCACCACGGTGCGGCTGTCCCTGCTGCGGGCGCCCAAGTTCCCCGACCCCGACGCAGACCGGGGACGTCACGAGTTGACCGTGGCCATCCGCCCGGGTGCCGGCATTGCCGATGCCGTCCAGGAAGGGTACCGGACAAACCTGGCACCCCGGCTGGTCACCGGCGCCCACGGAGTGGAGCCGCTTTTCTCCGTCAGCAATCCTGCCCTGGTCATCGAAGCCGTGAAACTGGCGCAGGACGGTTCCGGCGACGTAGTGGTCCGGCTGTATGAGTCACTGGGACAGCGTTCGGCGGGGAACATTACGGCAAACTTCCCGGTGCGGGAGGTTGTGCCCACGGACCTTCTGGAGCGACCTGCCGAAGCCCCCGGGGTCGAGCCCTGCGACAACCGGGCCGTGCTTCAGCTCCGGCCTTTCCAGCTCGTCACGTTGAGGTTTGCCCGGAAGTAGGAGTTCCTTGCCCGGGCTGGAGGCAGGTTGGGGGCCTTAAACAGGCTGAGTGGGGGCGGTCCCCAACGATCCGCCACCACTCATCCCCCCAATGTGTGCAAAGGCCCCCGGAGCTGCCGGCGTTTTGGAATTTATCCCCGTTCGAAAACACTGGGACAGCCCCGCCTTCACACATTCATGATTGTGTCACACTCTAATGATTTTGTGAAAGCGGGTGCAGGTTACGTTTCGGTAGATGTCTTTTGGCGGGCCCCGCTTCGTCCATTTACCACCCGGGCGGCCCAAATTAGGGCCAGGCCAACTACGAAGCACAGCACCGCCGTGTAGTTGATGATGAACTCAATGTGGCCGAGGGCCGGCGGGATCAGAGGGAACGACAAGGTCAGCCCCGTCGCCACGGCGCCAAGGGCCAGCAGGGCGGCGGCAGCCCGGATTAGGGCGGGTAGCCGACTCGATACGGCGCGGACCATGGCCGGGAGCAGGGCGAGCGCAACAAAGGCGGGGTACGCGCGGCCGGCAGCCCCGTAATATTCGAGCAGCGCGGAGTTCCAGGGGTCGGTGCCCACTACGCCCGTAAGTCCCGCGGCGGAACCGCTGGTGTCCATCAGGAAGAACAGTGTCACGGCGACCGCGGATATGACGGCGAGGACTGCCATTCCTGTCCGGCCGGTGATGAGCCGGTAGGCGTCCTTTGCACCAAACCCACGGGAAATGCGGATGCCCATGAAATAGATGGCGGCGAAGATCACGAACCGGAGCAGCAGGTTGGCCAGGTTGATTCCCCCCAGCGCCTGGTCGATCACCAGATAGGGGCCCTGGATGCTCAACAGGATGGCCAGGGTCATCATGGCAAAGATGCCGAACAGCGACCGGTTCTCACCGCGGAGGGTGCTGGGAATGCGGGCCGCTGCAACGAATGCGCAGACGGCCAGCGTGGTCCATTGAAGGGTCTCGATCATCCCAGGTTCTCCCAAATCTTTTCTGTCTGCGCCTGGTCCTGCTCCTGGCGGCGCAATACTTTGCCCAGTGCCTGGAGCCTGTCCCCGGCAAGCACGGTGAGTTCTCCGTCAGAGAGGCTGGCCAGGGCAGCCTGCCGGGCTCCAGGGGGCCAGCCCGCCTCCTCCTCTGTGATGATTCCCGTAGCGACCAGTCCGCCGGCCGGTCCAACCCCCGCGGCAGCTGCGGTGGCCATGGCGAGCTCGGGCGACAGCCGGTTGGCGGTCAACTGCGCGGAGTAGTTTTGCGGGGCCACCCCGGTGGCGGCGGACACGCGGTGCCGGACCTCGCCGTCGTCAATGGCATCCACCCAGTTCTTTACGGAGGTCGCGTGCGGGGCCGGGCTGAGGGCAGGGGCGGCTGCTCCGCGGGGGGCGTCCATGGCCGGCCGCGAGAGGAGCGCCCGGAGAAGGTCAGCGCTGGAAATCTGGCTTACCAGTTCGTTCCTGGTGGGCGGACGCGGTGGGCCTGCCAGGGCACTGTAGGCATCGAACCCGGCCAGCGCGGATACCGGGTTGATCTTGTAGGCCCGGCTGATGCTGACCACGGTGGTGACGGAGACCTTGCCCCGGACCAGCTGCTGGGCGAGGGTGGTCCGCTTGATTCCTGAGACCCGGCAGACGTCGGCAGTGCTGGCATCCGGTGCGATGCCTTGCAGCCAGCGCTGGAACGCCTTGGCGGAAAGGGTCATGGACGGCTCTCTGCAGAACGGGTGGTGCTGACGATTTTACCGTGCCCCGCCGGACGCTCCGTGCCGCTGATTTTGTCCGCGGCCCACAGTCGTCTATAGTTGATGGTCGAGCCCGTTGGTCCGTACACCCCCCAAGTCCGGACCAGCGGGTTCTTCTATGTCCTGCAGCCCCAGCGGCGCCGCGGCCTGTTTGTGCCGCCTCTGCCGGCCGTCAACGGCTGTCCGGGCAGCGGCGAAAGGACCACCATGACTGCAACGCTTGTCGCCAAGGACATTTCCGGCGGCCACGGCCACCGCACCCTTTTTTCCGGGCTCTCCCTGACCGTAGCCCCCGGCGACGTCGTCGGGGTCGTGGGCGCCAACGGCGCCGGGAAGTCCACGCTGCTGCGCCTCCTGGCCGGTGTTGACCAACCGCAGGAAGGCTCCGTCAGCCTTGCCCCGGCCGATGCCTTCGTCGGCTGGCTGCCCCAGGAACACGAACGTGTTCCAGGCGAAACGGTGGCAGGGTACATCGCCCGCCGGACCGGCTGCGCCGAAGCCACCCACGAGATGGAGTCCACCGCCGAGGGCCTTGGCTCCGGTGCCCCCGGGGCAGATGATGCGTACGCCCGGGCCTTTGACCGCTGGATGGCCTCCGGCGCCGCCGACCTGGATGACCGCATCCCTGCCGTGCTTGCGGAGCTGGGCCTGGACGCTGGTCCCGAAGCGCTGATGACCGGGCTTTCCGGCGGCCAGGCGGCGCGGGTGGCGCTCGCAGCCCTGCTGCTGAGCCGTTTCGACGTGGTGCTGCTGGACGAGCCCACGAATGACCTGGACCTCGCCGGGCTGGCCACGCTCGAAAACTTTGTGACGGGATTGCGCGGCGGGGTGGTGCTGGTCAGCCATGACCGTGAGTTCCTGGCCCGCTGTGTGACGCGCGTGGTTGAGCTGGACCTGGCCCAGAACAGCGTGGCAGTCTACGACGGCGGCTACGACGCCTTCCTCGAGGAGCGCGCCGTGGCGCGGCGGCACGCCCGCGAGAAGTACGAGGACTTCGCCGCCACCAAGGCAGACCTGGTATCCCGGGCCCGGACCCAGCGTGAGTGGAGTTCGCAGGGCGTCCGGAACGCCATGAAGAAGAACCCTGACAACGACAAGATCCGGCGCGCCGCGAGCACCGAGTCCTCCGAGAAACAGGCCCAAAAAGTCCGGCAGATGGAATCACGCATCGCCAGGCTGGACGTGGTGGAGGAGCCCCGGAAGGAATGGCAGCTGCAGTTCAGCATTGGGCAGGCGCCGCGCTCCAGCGCCGTCGTCGCCACCCTGCGCAACGCCGTGGCACGCCAGGGCAGCTTCACACTGGGACCCGTAAACCTCCAGCTCAATGGCGGTGAGCGGATCGGGATCACGGGCCCGAACGGCGCCGGGAAGTCCACCCTGCTGCGCCTCCTGCTGGGAACCCAGGCACCGGACGACGGCGACGCCTCCCTGGGTGCCACCGTCGCCGTCGGCGAAATCGACCAGGCCCGCGGCCTGCTTGACGGTGCCCAGCCGCTGGGCGACGCCGTCGAAGCCGTACTGGCCGACTGGAACAGCGCCGACGTCCGCACCCTTCTGGCCAAGTTCGGCCTCAAGGCGGACCACACGTCGCGGACCGTGGATTCCCTCTCGCCGGGGGAGCGGACGCGGGCAGCCCTGGCCCTGCTCCAGGCGCGCGGCGTGAACCTGCTGGTGCTTGACGAACCCACCAACCACCTCGACCTGCCCGCCATCGAGCAGCTGGAAGAGGCCCTTGAAAGCTACGACGGAGCGCTGCTGCTGGTCACCCATGACCGCCGGCTGCTCGAAAATGTCCGACTCGACTACCGGTGGCACCTGGAAAACGGCACGGTCCAGGAGCTCCACCACACTGCAAGCCAGGAGAAATAACCATGAGCATGGACCGCGTTGCGTGGAGCTCGCTCTACAACATCAGCACCGCCAAGAGCGGCTCCAAGCCGTTCTCCAAGGAGACCCTGAAGCGGGTGCTGGCCTTCGCCGCTCCGCACAAGGGCAAGCTCATCGCCTTCGTGCTCTCCTCCATCGCAGCGGCCTTCCTGGCCGTCGCCACCCCGGTGCTCGCCGGCCAGGTGGTTGACGCCATCATCGCCAAGACGGATGCCGGCACCGTGATCTGGCTGGCCGTGCTGATCGCCATCGTGGCCGTGGGCGAAGCCGGGGTGGGGCTGCTGACCCGCTGGCTGTCCTCGACCATCGGCGAAGGCGTCATCGTGGACCTGCGCACCCGGGTGTTCGACCACGTGCAGCGCATGCCCATTGCCTTCTTCACCCGCACCCGGACAGGAGCATTGGTCAGCCGCCTCAACAACGACGTCATCGGGGCGCAGTCCGCCTTTGCCGGCACGCTCTCCGGCGTGGTGAGCAACTCCGTGGCTCTGGCCCTGACCCTGGTCGTGATGCTCAACAAGTCCTGGCTGGTCACCGTGCTCGCCATGGTGCTGCTGCCGATCTTCCTGATCCCGGCCCGCCGCATGGGCTCCAAACTGGCGGACCTGCGCCGCGAAGCCGCTGCGCACAACGCCGCCATGGGCACCCAGATGACGGAGCGGTTCTCCGCGCCCGGCGCCACACTGGTGAAGCTGTTCGGCCGCCCGGATGAGGAATCCCGCGAGTTCGCCGCCCGCGCGGGACGCGTCCGCGATATCGGCGTCCGCATGGCCATGCTGCAGTTCACGTTCGTCACGGCCCTGACGCTGGTGTCAGCGCTCGCGCTCGCGCTGGTCTACGGACTGGGCGGCTGGCTCGCCCTGGGCGGCCAGCTCGCGCCCGGGGACGTAGTGGTCCTGGCGCTGCTGCTGACGCGGCTCTATGCCCCGCTCACGGCGCTGTCCAACGCCCGCGTTGAAGTCATGAGCGCACTGGTCAGTTTTGAACGGGTCTTTGAGATCCTGGACCTGAAGCCGCTCATCCAGCAGAAACCGGACGCCGTGCCCGTTCCGGCCGGGCCCGTGTCCGTGGAGTTCGACAACGTCCGCTTCGCCTACCCCTCGGCGGACAAGGTCTCCCTGGCCTCCCTGGAGGAAGTCTCCACCCTTGACACCCGGGGCGGCGAGGAAGTGCTGCACGGCGTCAGCTTCCGGGTGGAACCAGGACAGACCGTGGCCCTGGTGGGCTCCTCCGGGGCCGGAAAGTCCACCATCGCCCAGTTGCTGTCGCGCCTTTACGACGTCGATTCGGGCGCCGTGCGTCTTGGCGGCACCGCGCCGGGGACGGGGCTGGACGTCCGGGACGCCACCTTCGATTCGCTGCGGGATACCCTGGGCATGGTCACCCAGGACGGCCACCTGTTCCACGAAACCATCGCCTCCAACCTCCGGCTGGCCCGGCCCGACGCCACGGACGAAGACATGTGGGACGTCCTGCGCCAGGCACGCCTCGAGACCATGATCAGGTCCCTGCCGGACGGCCTGGAGACCGTGGTGGGCGAGCGCGGGTACCGGCTTTCCGGCGGCGAACGCCAGCGCCTGACCATCGCCCGGCTCCTGATCGCCCAACCCCGGGTCGTCATCCTCGATGAGGCCACTGCTGCACTGGACTCCACGAACGAAGCCGCTGTGCAGGCAGCCCTGGGCGCCGCGCTCGAGGGCCGGACCGCCGTCGTGATTGCGCACCGGCTCTCCACCGTGCGCGCGGCGGACGCCATCCTGGTGGTGGAAGGCGGCCAAATCGTGGAACGGGGAACCCACACCGAACTGCTGGCGGCGGACGGCCGCTACGCCGAGCTGTACCGGACACAGTTTGCCGAGGCCACGGCTGTGGCGCAGGAGTCGGTCCCCGAATTCTAGCGGTTCCTCGTCTCCCGCTGGTTCTCAGACTGCCCGCGCCGCCAGCAGGGGCAGGATGTGCTCAGTCAGCAGCGGCGCGAGGTCGTGGGGGAGGGCCGCGCCCGCCGGAGCGCTGATGTCCAGCCAGCGGATCTCCGCGATTTCAGCGGCGGGCGTGGCCTGCCATGTGCCCGGGGCGATGAAGACGGTAGCTTCGATGTCGGTGGCGGCCTCGTTCGCGGCGTCGGCGATCCACACCCCCATCAGTTCAAGCTCCTGCGGTCGGACCACGATCCCGACCTCCTCGGCGAGTTCCCTCGCAGCCGCCTGCACAGCGGTTTCGCCCGGCTCCGGCTTGCCTCCGGGATGCATGAACATGCCGGTCCCGCGCTTCCGAACGGTCAGGAGGCGCCCGGCGTCGTCAAACACGCAGACAGCGGAGACCACGATCCGATCCTTCATACGGTGATCCTTGCCAGGCGCGAGACGAGCAGCAAATCCTTGCGGGGACCGGTCACGTCCCAGCTGTAACTGAAGGCGTCCGGGCCCTGGCGTGTGTAGGAAACACGGTAGGTGTCGGGATCGCACCAGTGGCTGTCCTGGCTGGTACCGGGGGCGAAGCCCATGCGGTGGAACGGCCTGCCGTCGGGAAAGAATACGTCCAGCGCATCGGGCTGCGGCAGGGGTTTCAGGACGTACTCGCGGGAGGCGGGGCCCGTGAAAGTAGGCCACCGCATGGTGCCTTCCTCGCGAAGGGCCAGGCCGCCGTCGTCCGTGGGGGTGAAAATCGCGACGCCGGAAAAGGTCCCGCGGGTGCCGTCCGACCTGTCCAGCAGGTCCCGCTCCACCAGCCAGCGGCCCGGCTGCCCCGGCTGGCTTGTTGGGCGGCGGCCCAGGAGGTAGGCGCGGAGGCTTGGCTCCGGGGAAGGAGAGTTCAAGTGCCCTCGATTGGAATCGAACCAACGACACCGGCTTTAGGAGAGCCGTGCTCTATCCACTGAGCTACGAGGGCGCGCACCCGGGGGCCGGCGGGGCCGGTCCGTCCGGACACGGTTACAAGCATACAAGGTGCCGGGCCGTACTACGCTCAAGGCATGAGTCCAGCACCCACTGCCACTCCCGCCACTGCCGTCACCCCGAACGTGGCGTCCACCCGGCAGTACATCGGGGCGTGGGCGGTGTTGAGCGTGCTGCAGTATTTCGCCGCCGAGGCTGCCGTGGCCATGGCGTGGGCGGGACCCCGCCCGTACGACCTGCGGACGGGGTACATCAGCGACCTGGGGGCGCTCCACTGCGGCATCTATTCCGGACGGGATGTCTGCTCGCCCCTGAACTGGCTCATGAATGCCTCGTTCGTGGTCCAGGGCCTGGGGCTGCTGGTGGGGGCGGTACTGCTGACCTCGGGCCTGCTGCGCGTGGCCGCGCGGCCTGGCACGCGGGTGGACTGGCGGCGCCGGGAGCCCTGGCTTGCGGCCTCCGCAGTCCGGCTGCTCACCGGAGCCGCCGGCGCGGGAACCGTGGTGGTGGGGCTGGTCCCGGAGGATACGGGCTCACCCTGGCACTACGCCGGCGCCATCACATATTTCATCTCCGGCGGGCTGGCATTGCTGGTGCTGGGCGTCCTGTGGCTTCGGAAGACCGGGATGGCGTGGTTCCTGCTGGTGTGCGGAGGCGTGTCGCTGGCGGCCACGGCCACGGGTGGACTGACCCGCATGGGGGTTCCCGAGCCTGGCACTTTGGAGCGGCTGATGGGTTATCCGGTCACGGTGGGGATGGCCGCAGCGGGGCTGGTCATCGCCCAGCGGGTGCATCGGCACCGGATGCAGCGGCGGGCGGAGGCAGCTGCCGCAAAGGCAACTGCCGTTTAGGGCTCTTTCCTCTTCCTGCTGTTGAGGAACACCGCCGCGGCCCCGGCCAGGAGGCTCAGCACCAGAAGGACCCAGCCTGCAATGGTGAGGCCGGATGCCAGGGCCACCTGGCCGGCGTCGGGACCTTCCGTGCCCATCATGGCGTCGATGGCCACGTTGCCCCACAGCCGCACCACGACGAACAGCATGGGCAAAGCCCAGAGCGCCCAGCGCACCGCCTTCCGCGCCACGTTGGTCCCAATGAGCAGCAGCCAGGTGAACCCGAAGATCAGCGGGAAGAGGGTGCCCGCGGTCTTGTGGACATAGTTCAGCTGGCCCAGGGCGTCGCTGTTCATGACCCCCTGCAGCCGGCCGATGTAGCCGGGGTCAAAACCACCAACCAACGAATCAGGCATGGCCATTTCCTGGGAGAGCTGCGTGAGCTGGGACAGGGTCAGCAGGTGCAGGTACCAGAACAGGAACAGGCTGGCCACCACGCCGGCAATGACGATCAGGTTGCTGTTGCCCTGCGCCTTTTCCGGCGTGCGCGCAGTGGTGGGGTTGACCACCGGTGGCAGGTGATGTTGCGGCACCGCCGCGTTGGCGCCGTGCTTCTTGATCCGCTGGGCAGGGGTTTTGGCCATGCCACCATTATCCCGCCCCATAAACTGAACCCATGACCACTGGCCGACACAGCGCAGCTGTTCTTGACCCCGCATTGGACGACTACGAACTGGCCTCGGCGCTGGTCCGTGAAGCCGGACAGCTGGCGCTCCTCATGCGCATGGCCGGCCTGCAGTCTGAACAGAAGACCTCCGTCTCCGATGTGGTGACCGCGGCGGACCGCGCCGCGGAGGCTTACGTGCTGGAACAGCTCCAGCGCTGCCGGCCGGAGGACGGCATCCTGGGCGAGGAAGGCGCCTCCGTCCAGGGAACCAGCGGACGCACCTGGGTGATCGACCCCGTGGACGGCACCTACAACTTCCTGCACGGCTCCACCTACTGGTGCTCCGCCATCGCACTCAAGGACCACCGCGATGTGCTCCTGGGCGCCGTCTTCCAGCCTGAAGAGGACAAGCTGTGGCTTGGCGGGCACGACCGGCAGGCAACGCTCAACGGCGATCTGCTGACGACATTCACGGCGGACAGAGGCAGGCGCAACACCACCGGCGTTGCCGAACTTGGTGCCGCCACCTACATCCACCCCACCTGGTTGATGGACCCCATGTGCGCCATGCCGTGGCACGCTGCGGCCACCTCCGCCGCATCCCTCCGCATGCTCGGATCCGGTTCCTGCGACCTGGGCCGGGTAGCCGACGGGCAGCTGGGGTGCTGGTTCCAGCACAGCTGCCCGGAATGGGACTGGCTGCCGGGCAAGGCGATCGTCCGTGCGGCCGGCGGGGCCGTGGACACCGTCCACGTCAACGGGCTGGAGTGGTTCATCGCAGGAGGAACGACGGCGGTCCGCGAGCTGCGTGCGGCCCTCGAGTCAGGCTCGGTGGCCTAAGGCAATTGCCCGTGCACCGGGAGTAATCCACAGCCTGGAAGGCGTTGTCGGTCCCACCGCCTAGACTTGTAGGCACCATGGATATGTTGTTTGACCCGTACTCTGACGGACCGTTCAAGGCCGCTCCTGCCTCCACCGCCCGCACCAGGACGGAGCCTGAGGGCGTTGCCACCACGGCGGGGCCGGGCGGGATGCCGGATCCGCAGGATGGCGGTCTTCACCGCTCAGGCGGCTGGCAACAGTCCAGCCGGAACGCCGGTAACCGGCAGGACGACGGCCACCATGGCAGCCGCCGCCCGGATGCTGCCCAGCTGCTGGAAGGGCTGAACCCGCAGCAGGAGGAAGCGGTCAAGCACGGCGGATCCGCGCTGCTGATCGTCGCCGGCGCGGGCTCGGGCAAGACCCGCGTGCTCAGTAACAGGATCGCCTACCTGATCGCCACCGGCCGGGCGCACCACGGCGAAATCCTGGCCATTACCTTCACCAACAAGGCGGCCGCGGAAATGCGGGAGCGCATCGAGGCCCTGGTGGGCGGACGCGCCAAGATCATGTGGATCTCCACGTTCCACTCGTCCTGCGTGCGGATCCTGCGCCAGGAAGCGGCGAATGTCGGCCTCAAATCCAACTTCTCCATCTACGACTCCGCCGACTCCCTGCGCCTGGTTACCCAGGTTTCCAAGTCCCTTGACCTGGACCCCAAGAAGTTTGCGCCCAAGGCCATCCAGCACAAGATTTCCGCGTTGAAGAACGAGCTCATCGACGCCGACTCCTTTGCCTCGGAAGCCAACTATAACGACCCCTTCGAACACGCGGTGGCGGACGTCTACAAGGGCTATACCCAGCGCCTCCGGCAGGCCAACGCCATGGACTTCGACGACCTCATCGCCGAGACCGTCTACATGTTCCGCGCCTTCCCGGCCTTGGCAGAGTCATACCGCCGCCGGTTCCGCCACGTCCTGGTGGACGAATACCAGGACACCAACCATGCCCAATACGCCCTGGTCAGGGAGATCGTGGGCGAAGGCCCTGGCGCGTCGGAGCTTACCGTTGTGGGCGACTCGGACCAGTCCATCTACGCCTTCCGCGGCGCTGACATCCGGAACATCGTGGAGTTCGAAAAGGACTACCCCGAGGCCCGAACCATCAAACTGGAGCAGAATTACCGCTCTACCCAGAACATCCTGAGTGCCGCCAACTCGGTGATCTCGCGCAACCCCAACAGGCCCGAGAAAAGGCTGTGGACGGCTGAAGGCGAAGGCCACAAAATCATCGGCTACGTTGGCGAAAACGAACACGACGAAGCGCAGTTCATCGCCAAGGAGATCGACCGGCTCCAGGACGAGGAGAACCTCCGCCCGGGCGACGTCGCCATCTTCTACCGCACCAACGCCCAGTCCCGTTCCATCGAGGACGTGCTGGTGCGGGTGGGCCTGCCGTACAAAGTGGTGGGCGGCACACGTTTTTACGAGCGCAAGGAAATCAAGGACGCCCTCGCGTACCTGCGCGTCCTGGTGAACCCGGACGACGACGTCAACCTCCGCCGGGTGCTGAACGAACCCAAGCGGGGCATCGGGGACCGTGCCGAAGGCGCCGTGGCGGCCCTCGCCAGCCGCGAACGCACGTCCTTCATGGCAGCCGCCCGCCGCGCCGACCAGGCTCCGGGCATGGCCACCCGTTCGGTCAACGCCGTCCTGGGCTTCGTGAAAATGCTGGACGACCTCGCCGAGGTGGCTGCCGGGTCCGGGGCTGCCGCAGCACTCGAAGCGGTCCTTGAACAGACCGGCTACCTCGCGGCGCTGCGCTCCAGTACCGATCCGCAGGACGAGTCACGCGTGGAAAACCTCGCCGAGCTCGTGGCCGTGGTCCGCGAGTACGAGCAGGAGAATCCGGAGGGAAGCCTGGGCGCCTTCCTTGAACAGGTGTCCCTCGTGGCAGACGCCGACCAGATCCCGGACGCCCCCGGCGCGGACATTGACGCCGCCGTGGCCGAAGCCAAACGGCTGGGCGTGGTGACACTGATGACCCTGCACACGGCCAAGGGCCTGGAGTTTCCCGTGGTGTTCCTGACCGGCATGGAACACGGGCTCTTCCCGCACCAGCGCTCAGCCACCGACCCCAAGGAGCTCGCCGAGGAACGTCGGCTGGCCTACGTGGGGCTCACCCGTGCCCGGAAGCGGCTGTACGTGACCCGGTCCGAGGTACGCAGCATGTGGGGCCAGAGCCAGTACAACCCCGCCAGCCAGTTCCTCGAGGAAATCCCCGCAGAGCTCCTGGAATGGAAACGGGAGGGAACCAGCCGCCAGTCATGGGCCGGGGGTGGTTCGATTGGTTCGGGCCGGTACAGCGGTTCGTTCTGGGGCGCCGGCACCTCACGCGGAACGGCCGCGGACTCATCGGCCGGCTTCAACGCCGACGTACCGGCTTTCATTGCCAAAAACAGGGTGCAGCCGCAAAAGGAGATCATTGCCGTGAGCGTGGGGGACAAGGTCAACCACACCAGCTTCGGCAACGGAACGGTCCTGGCCCTTGAAGGAGCCGGAGACAAGACCGTGGCGAAGGTGAAGTTCGACGTCGGCGAAAAGCGCCTGCTGCTGCGCTACGCCCCCCTCACCAAACTCGACGCCTGATGGGCGCGCCCGCCCGGGCATAATGGAGGCCATGCGACGGACTGTATGGGGGATGCTCGCCGCCCTTTTCCTTATCATTGCCACGGGCTGCACGGTGACCACCGAAGACCCCGCCTACGTTCCGCCGGCTCCGCTGCAACCCATGGAGCAGCTGGAAAAGGCACCGCTGGCTGATGCGAAGACATTCTCCAGCGGCGACGACGTCCTCTCTTTCATCACCGCCGACCGGACCGTCGCGTGCTCGCTCACGTCCGCCCGCGGGGAACACCTGAACCTGCCCTACGAGCAGAACCGTTACAGCGACGCCGCCAACAACAAGCTGCCCATTGTCCCGGTAGCCTACTGCGAGCTCGCCACGTATCCGGCGCTCCAGCTGGACGACACCAAGGGCGACTGCGCCGGAACCCATTTGGGCTACCTGGGCGGCGTGGCCCTCCTGACACCGGACAATGCCCGCTACGGCGAATGCCGCTCCGGCGTCACACCCATGGAAGCCGCTTTCGGGCCCAAGGGGAGCAAGACCGGGCCCCTGGCCCAACTGCCTGTGCTGGCGGACGGGCAGAACCTGGAACGCAACGGGCTGCGCTGCTCCGCGTACAACGACGGTGTGGCATGCGGAAACGTCTCCGCCGGCGTCGGATTCTTCGTTTCGCCCAAACGTTACGAGCTGATTCAGGGGCCAGCCAAAACCAGCCACCCGCCGCAGTCCGAGGGCCAAAAAACCCCGTAAATCCGCGGTTTTTCTACCGTCCATAGAATAGTGTGCTTACTCACATAAGGGGTAGTCTGGGACGGCCCGGTCCCTCCAAAGGACTAGAGTTCCCCATGGAGCATTACGCCGCGTGGCTCGTTTCCAGACAGGCCGCCGGTGCGTGCAATCCGCAGCCCGGTCATCGTCGTACAGATGGTGTCCGACTGTACAGAAACTACTTCGACGTAGAAGGACACTAAACCGTGGACCTGTTTGAATACCAGGCGCGCGATATGTTCGAGGCGCACGGTGTACCCGTGCTTGCCGGCATCGTGGCGTACACCCCAGAAGAAGCAAAGGCAGCTGCCGGGAAGATCGGCGGCGTTACCGTTGTCAAGGCACAGGTCAAGGTAGGCGGCCGCGGCAAGGCCGGCGGCGTCAAGGTCGCAAAGTCCGCTGACGAGGCGTTTGAGCACGCCACGAACATCCTGGGCATGGACATCAAGGGCCACACCGTCAAAAAGGTGATGATTGCCCAGGGTGCAGACATTGCCGAGGAGTTCTACTTCTCCGTCCTGCTCGACCGCGCCAACCGCAACTACCTTGCCATGTGCTCGGTTGAAGGTGGCATGGAGATCGAGCAGCTCGCCGTCGAACGTCCCGAAGCGCTGGCCAAGATCGCCATCGATCCCGCCGTGGGCATCGACCAGGCCAAGGCCGACGAAATCGTCGCCGCCGCAGGCTTCGCCGAGGAACTGCGCGGCAAGGTCGCCGCCGTGATCCTGAAGCTCTGGGATGTCTTCAAGAAGGAAGACGCCACCCTGGTGGAGGTCAACCCGCTGGTCAAGACCGGCGCCGGCGACATCGTGGCACTGGACGGCAAGGTCTCCCTGGATGAGAACGCCGACTTCCGGCACGCCAAGCACGCGCAGCTCGAGGACAAGGACGCTGCCGACCCGCTTGAGGCCAAGGCAAAGGCGCAGGACCTCAACTACGTCAAGCTCGACGGCGAAGTAGGCATCATCGGCAACGGTGCAGGCCTGGTTATGTCCACCCTCGACGTCGTGGCCTACGCCGGCGAGAACCACGGCAACGTCAAGCCCGCCAACTTCCTGGACATCGGCGGCGGCGCATCGGCCGAGGTCATGGCCGCCGGCCTGGACGTCATCCTGGGCGACGAGCAGGTCAAGTCCGTGTTCGTGAACGTCTTCGGCGGCATCACTGCATGCGACGCTGTCGCCAAGGGCATCGTCGGCGCACTGGCTGAGCTGGGCCACGCTGCCAACAAGCCGCTGGTAGTCCGCCTCGACGGCAACAACGTCGAGGAAGGCCGCCGCATCCTCAACGAGGCCAACCACCCGCTGGTTACCTTGGCCGCCACCATGGACGAGGGCGCCGACAAGGCCGCCGAGCTCGCCAACGCAGCGAAGTAAAGGGACGCACCATGTCTATCTATCTGAACAAAGACTCCAAGGTCATCGTCCAGGGCATCACCGGCGGCGAAGGCACCAAGCACACCGCCCTGATGCTCAAGGCCGGCACCAACATTGTTGGCGGCGTCAACGCCCGCAAGGCCGGCACCACGGTCCTGCACGGCGACAAGGAAATCAACGTCTACGGCACCGTCAAGGAAGCCATGGCTGAAACCGGCGCCGACGTCTCCATCGTCTTCGTGCCGCCGGCCTTCACCAAGAACGCGGTCGTCGAAGCCATCGAGGCAGGCATCGGCCTGGTCGTGGTCATCACCGAAGGCGTTCCCGTCCAGGACTCCGCCGAATTCTGGGCGCTGGCCCAGTCCAAGGTGGACGCCGACGGCAACCAGGTCACCCGCATCATCGGCCCGAACTGCCCCGGCATCATCACCCCCGGCGAAGCACTGGTGGGCATCACCCCCGCCAACATCACCGGCAAGGGCCCCATCGGCCTGGTCTCCAAGTCCGGCACGCTGACCTACCAGATGATGTACGAACTGCGCGACCTTGGCTTCTCCACCGCCATCGGCATTGGAGGCGACCCCATCATCGGCACCACGCACATCGACGCCCTGGCTGCGTTCGAGGCTGATCCCGAGACCAAGGCCATCGTCATGATCGGTGAGATCGGCGGCGACGCCGAAGAGCGCGCAGCCGACTTCATCAAGGCCAACGTCACCAAGCCGGTCGTCGGCTACGTTGCCGGCTTCACCGCCCCGGAGGGCAAGACCATGGGCCACGCCGGCGCCATCGTCTCCGGTTCCGCAGGCACCGCACAGGCCAAGAAGGAAGCCCTCGAGGCCGCCGGAGTGAAGGTCGGCAAGACGCCGTCCGAGACCGCCAAGCTGCTCCGCGAGGTCTACGCCGCCCTGTAGGCAGCACTTCAGAACGCGGGGCCATCCCCGGGTCCGTTTCCAGTCATGGGACGGACCTGCGGGTGGCCCCGCTTTCGTTGTTTAACAACCGGCGACGACGGCGGGCGGCGCCTGCCCAGCCCCGTCGAGTAATGTTGGCACAGGAAAACAGGGCGCCCCGGGCGCGCAGGCAGGGGATTATCGATGGCAGAAAAACGACCCACGCTGGTCGACGCCGTCGTGGACAAGGTCCTCGAGCACATCATCAGCGGGGACATAAAGGCCGACGACGCCCTGCCGCCTGAGGCTGACATCGCCAAGGAATCGGGTGTCAGCAGGCTGACGGCCCGGGAAGCCATGAAGGTGCTCAAAGCGCAGGACGTTGTCTACGTCAAGCGCGGCCTGGGCACCTTCGTCAACCCGCCGGAGCGCTGGACCGGGCTGGACGCCATCATGCGCGCAGCATCCAGGGGAGTGGCCTCCGACCAGGTGGCCCTGCGCCTGCTGGAAGTCCGCCGCATGGTGGAGACCGGGGCGGCCGAACTCGCTGCCTCCCGCCACCGGCCCGCCGACCTTACCGCCCTGCAGGACAGCGTGGAGCAAATGGAAGCGGCACACCAGGCCGGAGACGTGGACGCGCTGACCGTGGCCGACATCGCCTTCCACGACAGCGTGCTGCGGGCCTCCGGAAACCCCTTCGTGCCCGCCCTGCTGGGACAGCTCTCCACCCTGCTGTATGCCATGCGTCGCGAAACCTCGGCATTCCCGGATGTGCAGCGCCATGCCATCCACCACCACAAGATGGTCCTTGCTGCCATCGCGGCCGGCGATCCTGCCACGGCCCGGTCCACCATGGATGCCCACATCACCCAGACCTTTGAGGACTACGAGCAGTTCCTTGCCATGTCCAGCCGGAGCGAAACGACGGCCCGTTAGGATCCCTCCGGTGCAGCCTCCAGGGGGGGCGGCAGGCAATCCACCAGATCTGCGGAGGGGACTGCCATGCGTCTGGTGTTGACGACCACATTTACCTGTGACTAGAATCTCAGTCAGACATCTGACATCTGATGTCACCCCCGAAAATGCCGCCAGCCAAAGGAGTCGTCATGCGCGCGCATTCCCCTTTTGAGGGTCCCCACACCACCACCGGAGGCCTGCGATGACCTCCCGTGCCACTGCCCCCGCACTCAGCCAACTGGGCGAGACCACCCTCCGCAAGGTCCGCCGGCGGCTGATGCCCCTGATCGTCCTCCTCTACTTCATCGCCTACCTGGACCGGAACAACGTGGGCTTTGCCAAGCTCGGCATGCAGGGCGACATTGGCCTGACCGAAGCTGCCTACGGCCTGGGCGCCGGCATCTTCTTCCTCGGCTACGCACTGCTGGAGATTCCATCCAACGGCGGCATGTACCGCTTCGGCGCCCGCAAATGGATCGCCCGCATCCTGATCAGCTGGGGCATCTTCGCCACCGCGATGTTCCTGGTGAACGGTGAAGCCACCTTCTACGTCATCCGCTTCCTCCTCGGCGCGGCAGAGGCCGGCTTCTTCCCGGCGATCCTCTTCTACCTGACGCTGTGGTTCCCGGCAGCGCAGCGCGTGACGGTGCTCGGCATCTTCATCCTCGCCCAGCCCATCTCCAACGCCCTGGGCGCGCCAGTGTCCGGCATGCTCCTGAACCTCGAGGGCGTGGCCGGCCTGCACGGCTGGCAGTGGCTCTACATCCTCGAAGGCATCCCGGCCATCATCCTGGGCATCATTACGCCTTTCGTCATGACGGACCGCCCCGAACACGCCAAGTGGCTCAAGCCGGAAGAACGTGATTGGCTCTCCACCACCATGGCTGCGGAGCTGGCGGACAAGCAGAAGGCCGGCAACCACAACTTCCTCGCCGGCCTGAAGGACTCCCGCACCATTGCCTATTCGGCGCTGTACTTCGGCCTGGTCTGCGGCATCTACGGCCTTGGCCTTTGGCTGCCCACCATCGTTAAGGCGCTCGGAACGTTCGACTCAACGCAGGTGGGATTCATCGTCTTCATCCCGTACGCCATCGCTGCCGTGTTCGTCTACTTCTGGAGCAAGCGTTCGGACCGCACCGGCAACCGCGTTTGGCACGCCAGCGCCAGCATGGTGCTTGCCGCCGTCGGACTCCTGGGCGCCGGCTTCCTGCTCCCCGTCAACGCCGTGCTCGCCATGGTCTTCCTGACCCTGGCAGCAATGGGCATCTACTCCGCAATTGCGCCCTTCCTGGCTATGCCGTCCGCCGCCCTCACCGGCGCCGCGGCAGCAGCCGGACTGGCCATGGTCAACTCGCTCGGCAACCTGGGCGGCTTCGTGGCCCCCTACATCGTGGGCATCCTCAAGGACGCCACCGGAAACTCCCAGACCGGCCTGGTGTTCCTGGCCGCCTGCCTCGCCGTGACTGCCGCCGCCACCTACCTTTACGCACGCAAGCGGCCGGAAGGTGTCTCCGCACCCGGAGCCACCGTTCCTGCCGCCGATACCCACTAGGAAACAGCAATGACTACAGAGCACGCATTCCCCGCAGAACGTACCGCGGTCCTCACCGGGGCGGCATCCGCCCGGGGCATTGGCCGCGCTACCGCAGACCGGCTGGCCAGCCAGGGCTGGTCCATCGCCATCCTGGACATCAACGCCGAAGACGCCAGGGCGGCAGCGGCGGAAATCGGCTCCAGCCGTGCCGTCAAGGCGATCGGCGTAGGCGCCGACGTCTCGGACGAGGCTTCGGTGGACCGTGCCATCACGGAAATTGAGCAGTCCCTTCCGCCCATCGTGGGACTGGTCAACCTGGCCGGAATCAGTTCCCCCACTCCCTTCATGGAGACCACCGTGGCGGAATGGGACAAGGTCTTCGCCATCAACATGCGTGGCACCTTCGTGGTGTCCCAGCGGGTCCTCAAGGGCATGATTGAGCGGGAGCTCGGGCGGATCGTCAGCATCTCCTCCATCTCCGCCCAGCGCGGCGGAGGAACGTACTCCAAGGTCGCCTACAGCGCTTCCAAGGCCGGCATCCTCGGGTTCACCCGTGCCCTGGCGCGCGAAGTCGGTGAGCACAACATTACGGTGAACGCCATCGCGCCCGGCCCGATCGATACGGACATCATGGGTGGAACGCTGAGTGACGAGCGCAAGGCCCAGATGTCAGAGGGGATCATGATGGGCCGGGTGGGAACCCGCGAGGAAGTGGCTGCCCTGATCGCGTTCCTCCTCAGCGAGGATGCCGGCTACATCACGGCCGCGACCTATGACATCAACGGCGGCCTGCAGGTTTCCTGACGTCCGCTTTCCCGGTACCCCGGCGCACGGTGCCGTACGGCCCGCCGGCCGCACGGCACCGCCGCCGCGGTGTGTCATCCGCAACGTCCCGCCCCTGCAGCGGCTATAGGATTTCTACATGGCAACCAAGAGCAAGGCCACCGGCGGGGTGAGCAGGCAGGTCCTCGCGGACCACGTCTACGAGGCGCTTTTGGTTGCCCTTATGGACGGCCGGCTGGAAGCGGGTACGCCGGTCAGCATTGACGGGAT
The DNA here is from genome assembly GCF_030812615.1 of Pseudarthrobacter niigatensis. Taxonomy (NCBI): domain Bacteria; kingdom Bacillati; phylum Actinomycetota; class Actinomycetes; order Micrococcales; family Micrococcaceae; genus Pseudarthrobacter; species Pseudarthrobacter niigatensis. The sequence continues at coordinate 90,315 of NZ_JAUSTB010000009.1, forward strand.
GGCCAGGGAGCTGGACGTCTCGCCGACGCCGGTGCGGGAGGCGCTTGCCCGGCTGGAAGCCACCGGCATGGTTCGAAGGATGGCGCTGCGGGGCTACCGGGTAGCCCCGCTGTTTTCTCCGGAAGAGCTGGCGGACCTGATGGACGCCCGGCTTGTGATCGAACCAGCCAACGCCTTCATGGCCTGCAAGCACGCAGACCAGGAGCTCACCGGGCAGCTTCAGCAGGCCATCGAGGACCTGAAAGCCGCGCCGCGCGGCCCGTCCTTTGCCGAGTTCCGGGCCTACTGGGAAGCGGACGAGCGCTTCCACCGGCTCATTGCCGAGTCGGCGGAAAACCAATTCCTGCTGTCCGCCTACAACGCGTTGGGCGGCCAGGTACAGCGTTTCCGCTTCTTCGGTGGCCTGGGCGTAACCGACGCCGACTACGCCATCGCCGAACATACCGAGATCCTCAAGGCCTTTGAAGCCGGCGACGCCGAACTTGCCCGGCAAAAAATGATCGACCACATCGAGGGCGTCAAGCAGCGCTCGCAGCACGACAGCGAAGTGCGCAGCTAGCAGCACGCCCGGGGTCCGGAAAGGCCCCCAACCCACGACTCCCCCCAGGGGAATCCACCCGCAAACCCTTGACAGGATCCCTTATCAGCGTAGATCCTATAGGAAATGCGATTCATGATCTGGAGTGACAATGCCGTACACCGCTGAAAACTGGCCCATCGCCGCCGCCCTGCTGCAGTTCCCCGGAACCCGGCCGGACGGGACCGCCGTCCAGGACGCCCCTGCCAGCGAATGGCAGCAGGTCTTCGAAGAAGTGGCGGACGCCGGTTTCACCAATGCCGACCTCACAGACAGCTGGGTCCGTCCCGGCGACCTTTCCAGCGCCCGGCTGGACGAGCTGAAAGCCGCCGCCACGGCTGCGGGCCTCGGCCTTCCCTCCATCTCCGCGATCCGCCGCAGCGTGATCGAGGAAGGGAACTGGGAGGAAAACCTGGCCTACACCCACCGGACGCTCGAAGCCGCGGCACAGCTTGGCTGCGAGGTTGTCTCGATCGGGCTCCACCAGGCCATTACCCCGGAGCAGCGGAAGCAGCTGTGGTTCTGGACCGTCGAAGGCCACAAGGACCCGGTGGGTGACAAGGAAAGCTGGAACAACGCCGTCACCCGCATCCGCGAAGTGGGCAAGCACGCCGCCGAACTTGGCCTGCTGGTGTCGCTGGAGATGTACGAGGACACGTACCTGGGCACCGGCGACTCCTCTGTGCAGCTGGTCCAGGACATCGACCTGCCCAACGTTGGGCTGAACCCGGACCTGGGCAACCTGATCCGCCTGCACCGCCCCATCGAAGACTGGCGGGAGCTGGTGCACAAGACCCTGCCTTACTCCAACTACTGGCACGTCAAGAACTACATCCGCGATGAAGACCAGGCCCGCGACCAGTACGTCGCCATGCCGGCTCCCATGGAATCAGGCCTGATCAGCTACCGCGAGGCGTTCCAGTTCGCCATCTCGGTCGGCTTCCAGGGCGTGATCTGCACGGAGCACTACGGCGGCGACGGCCTGAGCGTGACAGCCGCCAACCAGGACTACCTCCGCCGCCAGGTCCTGCCCAAGCGCGACGGCTACACCCTGGGCACCAGCCTGGTGGCCCAGGGCCGGCAAACCCCCGCGGCAGTCCCTGCACGCTAGCCGGCAGGCTTCCCAACCGATCCAACGGGTTTAACGAGGAATCATGACAAAGATATTTGATGATCCAGCGCAGTTCGCAGACGACGCCCTTGACGGCTTCGTGGCCGCCAACCGCCAGTATGTGGCGCGTGTCGACGGCGGTGTTGTCCGCTCCACCGAATCACCCGCCGGCCAGGTGGCCCTGGTCATCGGCGGCGGCTCCGGCCACTACCCGGCTTTTGCCGGCCTTGTGGGCGCAGGGCTGGCCGCCGGAAGCGCCTGCGGCAATATGTTTGCGTCCCCCTCCGCGGGGCAGGTGTACCGCGTGGCCAAGGCATCCCAGGCCGGCGGGGGAGTCCTGCTCAGCTATGGAAACTATGCTGGCGACGTCCTTCACTTTGGCCAGGCCCAGGACAAACTGAACGCCGAAGGAATCGAGACCCGGACCGTCTTGGTCACCGATGACATTGCCAGCGCCCCGCTGGAGGAAATCACCAAGCGCCGCGGCATCGCCGGGGACCTGACGGTCTTCAAGGTGGCCGGCGCGGCAGCGGAAGCGGGCCTGGACCTGGACGAGGTGGAGCGCCTCGCCATCAAGGCCAACCACCACACCCGCTCGCTCGGCGTTGCCTTTGCCGGCTGCACCCTTCCCGGGGCAGCCGAACCTTTGTTCACGGTGCCTGAGGGCATGATGTCGGTGGGTCTGGGCATCCACGGTGAACCAGGCATCTCCGAGCAGCCCCTGCCATCCGCCAGCGAACTTGCCCGGCTCCTGGTCGACGGCCTGCTGAAGGACAAGCCGGACGCCGCGGGCACCAGGGTGGTGCCGATCCTGAACGGCCTGGGAACGGTCAAGTACGACGAACTCTTCCTGCTTTTCGGCAAGATCGAGGCGCTGCTGACCGGGGCCGGACTGGAAATCGTGGAGCCGGAGTGCGGCGAGCTGGTGACCAGCCTGGACATGTCCGGGCTGTCCCTGACGCTGTTCTGGCTGGACGCGGAACTGGAGACATTCTGGGCAGCGCCTGCCGACACCCCTGCCTTCCGCAAGGGCAACCTGGCTCCGCGCCGGGCCCGCTCCGTGGAGGCACTCGCCGAAGCTGGAACGGCGCCCGCGCTGGCCGCCACGCCGGCATCGACTGCCCTGGCCGCGACGGCGGTGGGCGCGCTGAAGGAAGCCCGGTCCGTCGTCGTCGAACACGAGGACGCGCTTGGCAAACTGGACGCCATCGCCGGGGACGGCGACCACGGCATCGGCATGCGCCGCGGCGTTGATGCCGCCGTTGCCGCCGCAGAGAAGTCCCACGCGGCCGGCGCCGGTCTCGAGGAACTCCTCACGGAGGCGGGCGAGCAGTGGGCCGAGCGCGCCGGCGGCACCTCCGGCGCCCTGTGGGGCGCGGCCGTCGCCGCCGTCGGCAAAACCTTGGGCAGCAAGGATTCCTACACCGCCTCGGATGCGGCCGCAGCCGTCAACGCCCTCCGCGATGCCATCATCACCCTGGGCAAGGCGGAAGCAGGGGACAAGACCATGGTGGATGCGCTGCTTCCGTTCGCCGAGACCTTCAACCGCGCAATTGACGACGGCGGCAGCCTGGCCGCAAGCCTCCGTGCGGCAGCGGAGGCGGCAGCAAAAGCCGCTGACGAGACCGCCGGGCTCAGCCCGAAGAAGGGCCGGGCACGCCCGCTGGCCGAAAAGAGCCTGGGCCATCCCGACCCCGGTGCTGTGTCCTTCGGCCTCATCGCCCGGCGGCTGGCCGATTACGCCGCCACCATCGAAAGCCACTAAAGGAGAGAACCCTGATGACTGAGCAATCCCAGCCGGGCTGGCGCATCGTTGTCGGCAATGACGAAGCCGGTGTCGAATACAAGAATGCCCTGCGCAAACTGCTGGAGGCGGACCCCCGCGTCGCGTCGGTGGAAGACGTGGGAGTCGGCGCCGACGACACCACGGCCTACCCGCACCTGGCCGTCGCCGCCGCCCGCAAAGTGGCTGCCGGCGAAGCGGACCGCGCCCTGCTGATCTGCGGCACGGGCCTGGGCGTCGCCATCTCCGCCAACAAGGTGCCGGGCATCCGGGCCGTCACAGCGCACGACAGCTACTCCGTGGAACGCTCCGTGCTGTCCAACAACGCACAGGTCCTCACCATGGGCCAGCGCGTCATTGGCCTTGAACTGGCCAAGAAGCTGGTGGGCGAGTGGCTCAACTACCGCTTCGATGAAAACTCCGCATCCGCGGCCAAAGTAGACGCCATTTCCTCCTATGAGGACGCGTCGGAAGGACTTGAGGACAAATGACCACTCGCAACATCGCCGTCGTCGGCTCAGGCTACATGGGCGGCGGGATCGCCCAGGTCCTGGCACTGGCAGGAGCCCGCGTGGCACTCGCCGACGTCTCCGCCGAAATCGCCCAAAGCAACTACGAGCGGCTTTTGAAGGAATCCGACGAATTCGTGGCGGCCGGCCTCTTCCCGGCCAACGCCACGGACCTGCTCAAGGAAAACCTTTGGGCCGCCAAGGACATCGAAGAAGCCGTGGCCGGCGCCGAATACATCGAGGAGGCGGTGCCGGAGATCCTCGAGATCAAGCACGCCACTTTGGGCCGGATCAGCGCCGCCGCCCGGCCGGACGCCATTATCGGTTCCAACACCTCCACCATCTCCATCGCCAAGCTCGCCGAAGTGGTGGAGAATCCGGAGCGCTTCCTGGGCGTCCACTTCTCCAACCCGGCCCCCTTCATCCCCGGTGTGGAAGTCATACCGCACGAAGGGACCTCGGAGGCCACGGTCCAGGCCGCGCGCACCATCGTGGGGGAGACCGGCAAGGAAACCGCCACCGTCAAGGACGTCACCGGCTTCGTGCTGAACCGGCTCCAGTACGCCCTGTTCCATGAGGCAGCCCAGGTCGTGGAGGAAGGCATTGCCACCGCGGAGGACGTGGACACCCTGGTCCGCACCACCTTCGGCTTCCGGCTGCCGTTCTTCGGGCCGTTCGCGATCGCCGACATGGCCGGCCTGGACGTTTACGCGTTCTGCTACAAGTCCCTCCAGACGGGGTTCCCGGAACGGTTCGCCACCCCGAAGATCCTGCAGGAAAAGGTCGACGCCGGCCAGCTGGGCACCAAGACCGGGTCCGGATTCCTGGACGTCCCGGCAGACCGGACCGCCGCCCTGGTTGCCTACCGGAACAAGGCGTACGTCGCCATGCAGAAGCTCATTGAAGAGCTGGGCCCGGCCCCGCTTTCCTGATCCCTAAGGAACCCTCCATGACAGCATTTCCCACAGACCGCACGGTGATCGTTACCGGCGCCGTCTCCGAGCGCGGCATCGGGCGCGCCACCGCGGACTACCTTGCAGAGCGCGGCTGGAACATCGGCGTGATCGATATCGACGACGCAGCCTGTAAGGCCGCGGCCAAGGAGCTTGCCGAAAAACACGGAATCAAAGCCCACGGTGCCGGTGCAGACGTCAGCGACGAGGCGTCGGTCCGGGCGGCCATCGACGGGATCGAGGCCGAACTTCCGCAGCTTGTGGCCCTCGCCAACATTGCCGGCGTGAGCTCCCCGGTGCCGTACCTTGAGCTGGACGCCGCCGAATGGGACCGCGTACTCAGCATCAACCTGAACGGTGTCCACTACGCCACCCGTCGCGTGGCCGAATCGATGGTCAAGAACCGGGTGGGCCGGATCGTCAACATCTCCTCCGTCTCGGCGCAGCGCGGCGGCGGAACCTTCAGCAAGACCCCGTACTCGGTGGCCAAGGCCGGCGTCATCGGCCTGACCCGCGCCACCGCCCGCGAGCTGGGCCCGTACGACATCACGGTCAACGCGATCTCACCCGGTCCGATCGACACCGACATCATGGGCGGCACCCTCAGCGAGGAACGCAAGGATGAACTCGTCAAGGACCTGGTGGTGAACCGGGTGGGCTCCACCCGCGACATCGCGGCGGCCATTTCCTTCCTCATCGGCGAGGACGCCGGCTACATCTCCGGCCAGACGCTGAACGTCGACGGCGGCCTGTACATGCACTGACGGCACCCCGACCAGGGTGCCACCACAAGCCCCGCGGACCGCCGGCCCGCGGAACCACCAACGTCACCACTCGAAGGAGAGTGTCGTGTCCGAAACCACCGCAACATCCAAGGAACTCCTGGCCCGTCCGGTCCTGAAGTCCGCGATTTCCAAGGCAGCCCGCCGGCTTATGCCGATGCTGGTCATCCTGTACGTCGTGTCCTTCCTGGACCGCACCAACGTCGGCTTTGCCGAGGCCGCCCTAGGGGCGGACAAGGGGGTGTCTGCCGCGGCCTTCGCCCTCGGCGCCGGCATCTTCTTCATTGGCTACGCGCTTTTCGAGATTCCCAGCAACCTGCTGCTCAAGAAGGTCGGCGCCAAGATCTGGCTGGCGCGCATCGCCATCACCTGGGGCATCGTCTCGGCATGCTTCGCGTTCGTGCAGGGCGAGACCTCGTTCGTGATCCTGCGTTTCCTCCTGGGCGTAACCGAAGCCGGGCTGTTCCCCGGTGTGATCATGTACCTCGCCGAATGGTTCCCCAACAAGGTGCGCGTGCAGATGTTCGCCATCTTCTACCTGGCCCAGCCGTTCTCCCAGATGATCGGCAACCCCCTCTCCGGCTGGCTGATCAACATCGGCGACCAGGTGCCGGGACTGCGTGGCTGGCAGGTCATGTTCTTCGTTGAGGGCCTGCTGGCCGTCCTGGCCGGCATCGCGGCGTTCTTCTTCCTGATCAACGGCCCCGCAAAGGCCAAGTTCCTTAACAGCGAGGAAAAGTACGCGCTGAAGGAGGTCATGGCCCTGGAGGACACCATCAAGGACGAGACCGGGCCCCGCGGCATCCTCGCCGCCATGCGCAACGGCCGGGTCTGGTACTTCACCGTGATCTACTTCTGCCTGCAGGTCGCAGTGTACGGCGTGACGTTCTTCCTGCCGCAGCAGGTGTCCTCGCTGACCGGACAGAAGGTGGGGCTCGCCGTCGGCCTGCTCATCGCCGTCCCGTGGTTCTTCGGCATCTTCTCCTGCTACTTCATCGGCAAGGCCGCAGACACGGTGGCCAAGCGCCGCAAGTTCGGCACCGTCCTGTTTATCTCCACCGGCCTGTGCATCTTCGGGTCGGCCTGGGCAGGTACCAACCACCAGCCCGTCCTGGGCATGATCTTCATAACCCTGGCCGTCTGTAGCTTCCTGGCCGTGGGCCCGGTGGTGTGGTCCTATCCCACCGCGTTCCTTGCCGGGTCTGCTGCCGCCGCAGGTATCGGACTGATCAACTCCCTGGGCAACCTGGGCGGCTTCGTGGCACCCATCCTGCGGACCGCTGTCAATGAGGCCACCCAGTCGCCAACGGGTTCCATGGGCGTCTACGCACTGGGCGTCCTGCCGTTCGTGGCGGCGGCGATGATGTTCGCCACCAGGCGGTTCAAGAACAAGGCCGACGACCTGCTCGACTGAGCGCTCCACACCATCCACGCAAGGAAACCATGAGCACCTCCGGCAGCAGCACAGGCAACAGCCCCCTTTACATCGGTGTCAGCACCAAGATGTACCTGGGCTACCAGGCAAGCCTGCGCTGGCTGTCGGAGGTGCGTTCCATCGTGGACAACATGCCCGGACTGGGCATGGATTCTGCCACGGAGTCCCCGGTCCGGGTCTTCGTCATCCCTTCCTTCCCTGTCCTGGAGCCCGCCGCGCGGATCCTGGCAGGTTCGCCCGTACTCCTCGGCGCGCAGAACTGCGCCTGGGGCGACGGGCCACTGACCGGTGAAGTCAGCCCCGGCATGCTGGCCGAACTTGGCGTCTCCCTCGTCGAGATCGGCCATGCCGAACGCCGCAAACTTTTCGCGGAGGACGACGCCGTGGTGGCACGCAAGGTTCGTGCCGCCGTCGAAAAGTCCCTCACCCCGCTGCTCTGCATCGGCGAGCCGGACAGGCTCGACGACGGAGCTGCCGCCGCCTTTTGCGTGCAACAGGTCCGCGCCGCCACGGACGGCGACCCCGCCCTGCTGAACCGCCTGGTCCTGGCCTACGAACCAGTCTGGGCCATCGGTGCGGAGGAGCCCGCCCCACCGCGCCACGTCAACGCCGTCCTGGCGCGGATCCGTGCAGAGCTTGGCCCTGCCTGCCCCCTTATCTACGGCGGCAGCGCCGGGCCCGGACTGCTTCCCCGGCTGCCGGCCGCGGACGGACTCTTCCTGGGCCGTTTCGCCCACGATGCCGACAACCTTGGCCGTGTGCTGGACGAAGCCCTCCTCCTGCGTCAGACCGATGCGCCCGCCAACAGTTCGTCCAGCCGCTCGTAGCCTTCGGACATGCCACCCTCCATGCCTGAGTGCAGCATGCCGTCGCGTGCCTCCATGCTCTGGTACATGGCGTGGCCCCGCAGCCGGCACCGGCCGCCGTCGAGCTCCTCGAACGTCATGGACTCCAGGCTGACCGAGTCCGGATAGCCGCCGAACTCGAAGGTCTGCAGGGCGAACTCGTTCTCGCGCACCGTGTGGAAGATGCCACGGAATTCGTACGGCACCCCCTCCGGGCCGGTATGGATATACCGGTAGCTTCCGCCCGTGCGGAAGTCGTAGTGGTCCATTTCCATCTTCATGCCCCGCGGGCCAAGCCATTGGACCACCAGTTCCGGGTCCTTGTGGGCCCGGAACACGTCCGCGACCGGAAAGTCGAACTCACGCTCGAAGTCGATGTAGGGGAGCCCCTCGGGGGCGGTGATCTTCAGTTCGTTGGTCATTTCCTGTCCTTTGCCTTTGGCGCCGTTTGCCCGGCGCTGGATTCAAGCACCGCATCGAGGCTGCGGAACTGCCCTTCGCGGACCAGCCTGTACTGGTCGATCCAGGCAGTGAGCGCCTCCAGCCGTGCAGGGTTCAGGTGGACGGGCCGGCGCTGGGCGTCCCTGCTGCGGGTGACCAAATTTGCCTGCTCGAGTACCTGGATGTGCTTCGAAACTGCCTGTTTGGAAATCTCGAAGGGTTCGGCCAGGTCATTGACGGTGGCCGGACCACGGCTCAACCGGGCGATGATGCGTCGACGAACGGGGTCGGCCAGGGCAAGGAAAGCCACGTCCAAAGCCGCGTCGTCATCCGCCACGATTCCCACCCTCTCATAATCAACCTAAATATTTATAAACCTCTAGGTTGATTAATACTAGGCCTGCCTGTCATCATCCGCAAGAGGTGTCTTGCGATATCAAAATCGTGTTTGTTAGTATGTCAGCACAAACTACGTAAAGGAGAAGCTCCATGCCATTGGTTCGCATTGACGTTAACGAAGGCCGCACCGCGGGCGAGCTGCAGCAGCTGAGCCGCGGAATCCACGACGCGATCCTTGCGGAGTACGGCATTCCGGAGCGGGACTACTTCCACATCCTTACCGAGCACCCGCGGGGGCAAATCTTCGCGCAGGACGCCGGACTGGGGTTCGAGCGCACCGGGGGAGTGGTGATGATCCAGATCTTCACCCAGGGCGGCCGGTCCCAGGAGGCCAAGCAACAGCTCTTTGCTGCAGTGGCTGAAAAGCTTGCCGAAGTTGGGGTTGCCGGCGAGGACGTCTTCATCGGCTATGTCGAAAATACTGCCGGCGACTGGTCTTTCGGCTTTGGCCGCGCCCAGTACGTGACGGGCGAATTGGCCGTTCCGCGGAAGTAGCGCGGGCGTGCCCATCCGGGGCGGCTTGTTCGAATCCATGTTGTAAGTATGTCAGTACAAACCTTTGACAGGACATTCGATCTAGGGCAAAGTAGTCCGTGTGGCCCACGCCACGGCCTGCCAGTCCCGGACCTCCTGCTCCGCAAAGGACCCGAGTTCCACACCAGAAAGGTCCACGATTCCCGTGACCCACGAGCTTCTTACGATCGGGCGCATCAGCGTTGATATCTACCCGAACGACATCGGGGTTGGCCTGGAGGACGTCAACTCCTTCGGCAAATACCTGGGCGGTTCACCGTCCAACGTCGCCGTCGCCGCTGCCCGGCACGGCCGCCGGACGGGCGTCATCACCCGCACCGGGGACGATGCGTTCGGCACGTACCTCCACCGGGAACTGCACAAGTTCAACGTCGACGACACATTCGTTACGCCGGTCGCCGGCCTGCAGACACCGGTGACATTCTGCGCCATTAAACCGGCCACAGACGAGTTTCCGCTGTACTTCTACGGCCGTTTTCCCACCGCTCCGGACCTGCAGATCAAGGCTGAAGAGCTGGACCTCGAAGCCATCCGCGGGGCCCGCATCTTCTGGTCCACGGTGACCGGCCTGTGCCAGGAGCCTTCCCGCTCCGCGCACCTCGCTGCCCATGAGGCCCGTCCACGCACCGGCCTGGCCGAGGGGCAGTTCACCATCCTGGACCTGGACTACCGGCCCATGTTCTGGGCCTCCGAGGAAGAAGCCTGCGCAGAAGTGGCCAGGATCCTCCCGCATGTCACCGTCGCCATCGGCAATGACAAGGAATGCGCCGTGGCCGTAGGGGAGGGAACCCCGGACGAGCAGGCGGACCGGCTGCTGGCCGCCGGCGTCGAGATCGCCGTCGTCAAGCTCGGTGCCGAAGGCGTGATGGCCAAGACGCGTACCGAGCGCGTGGTCTCCGCCCCCGTCCCGGTGGAAACCCTCAACGGCCTGGGTGCCGGTGATTCGTTCGGCGGCGCGTTCTGCCACGGGCTGCTGTCCGGCTGGCCGCTGGAGCAGGTCCTGGACTACGCGAACGCCGCGGGAGCGATTGTGGCCTCCCGCTTGTCCTGCGCCGATGCGATGCCGACGCCGGACGAAGTCACCTCGCTGCTGGCCGAACGCGGCCGTACCGTGCCGGGTGCGGCTTCCGGCGCTTCAATTCCCGAAGGAGCAGCACTGTGACCCTCACGCACGCCGCCTCGACCAACGCCGTGGATGACAATCCCCGCCGCTACGAGCACCTGAGCACCATCCGCCTCGAAGACCCGGACGCCGTGGCCCGCGCGGCGAAGTCACGCCGCCACCACCCCGGCGTAAAGGCCGGCCGGCAGAACTTCATCGTCGCCGCCGACCACCCGGCGCGCGGTGCCCTGTCCGTCGGCAGCGATCCGGTGGCCATGGCGGACCGGCGCCAGTTGCTGGACCGGCTGCAGATCGCCTTGGCCAACCCGGCCGTTGACGGAGTCCTGGCTTCCCCGGACATCATGGACGACCTCCTCCTGCTGGGCGCCCTGGACGGCAAGCTGGTGTTCGGATCGATGAACCGCGGCGGCCTGTCCGGCCTGGTCAACGAGTTCGACGACCGGTTCACCGGCCACACCGCCGCCGCCCTCGAAGCGCTCGGTGCGGACGGCGGCAAGATGCTGACCCGTATCTGCCTGGGCGACCCGGACACCGTGGTGACCCTGGAAGCGACAGCCAAGGCCATCGATTCCCTGGCGGAGCGGAAATTGATCGCCATGGTGGAGCCGTTCCTGTCCTTCCGCGAAAATGGCCGGGTCCGCAACGACCTTTCCACCAACTCCGTGATCAAGTCCATCGCCATCGCCGAGGGCCTGGGTTCCACGAGCGCCTACACCTGGATGAAGCTTCCCGTGGTGGCGGAGATGGAACGCGTCATGGCCGCCACCACCATGCCAACCGTCCTCTTGGGCGGGGACCCGGACGGATCCCAGGACGAAGTCTTCGCCACCTGGGGAGCTGCCCTGTGCCTGCCCGGCGTCCAGGGCCTCACCGTTGGCCGCACCCTCCTTTACCCTGCGGATGGGGACGTCGCCGGCGCCGTTGCCGCGGCAGCCTCGCTCCTGCACCACACCACAGAACTCCCGGAGAACTAGCCATGGGCACAACTACGCGCAGGATGACGGTGGCCCAGGCCGTCGTCGAATACCTTTCCACGCAGTACACCGTGGACACGGTGGGCGGCGTTGACTACCGTGAGCGGCTGATTCCGGGCACGTTCGGAATTTTCGGGCACGGCAACGTGGCCGGCGTGGGCCAGGCGCTGAAGCAGTACCAGCAGCAGGACCCGGCCCTGATGCCGTATTACCAGGGCCGGAACGAGCAGGCCCAGGTCCATCAGGCCGTCGGCTATGCCCGGCACACCCGCCGCCGCCAGACCTACGCCATCAGCACCTCGATCGGTCCGGGTTCGTCCAACCTCCTCACCGGCGCCGCCCTGGCCACCACCAACCGGCTCCCGGTGCTGCTGCTGCCGTCCGATACGTTTGCCACCCGCGCGGCCGACCCCGTCCTGCAGCAGCTGGAGCAGCCGTACGCCTATGACATCACCGTCAACGACGCGTTCCGGCCGCTGTCCAAGTTTTTCGACCGGGTGAACCGTCCGGAGCAGCTCTTCTCCGCGTTCCACCACGGACTGCGGGTCCTGACGGACCCCGCCGAGACCGGCGCTGTCACGATTTCGCTGCCGCAGGACGTCCAGGCCGAAGCCTTCGACGTCCCCGCCGAGTTCCTGGCGGAGCGGGAGTGGCGGATCCGCCGCCCCGAGGCCGACGACGAGGACATCGCCCGCGCCGCCGCAGCGATCCGCGCGGCGAAGCGTCCGCTGATCATCGCCGGCGGCGGCGTCCTCTACGCCTATGCCAACGAGGAACTGGCAAAGTTCGCCGAGCTGACCGGGATTCCGGTGGGTAACACGCAGGCCGGCGTCGGCGTGCTGCCATGGGACCACCAGTTCTCCCTCGGTGCCATTGGTTCCACGGGCACGACGGCGGCGAACGCCATCGCCGCCGGGGCGGACCTGGTCATCGGCATCGGTACCCGCTACGAGGACTTCACCACTGCGTCCCGGACCGCGTTCCAGAACCCCGACGTGAAGTTCGTGAACATCAACGTCGCCCCGATCGACGCCTACAAGCACGGCACCGCGCTGCCGATCGTTGCCGATGCCCGCAAGGCCCTGGTCAAGCTCAACGCAGCTTTGGGCGGTTACCGGGTCGGGGCAGACCTGGAAGAGAAGGTCGCCGCCGAGAAGAAGCGCTGGAACGCCACCGTGGACGAGGCGTTCGACACCCGGTACACCCCGTTGCCGGCGCAGAACGAGATCATCGGCGCCACCAACCGGGCCATGGACGCCCGCGACGTGGTCATCTGCGCCGCCGGGTCCCTGCCTGGTGACCTGCACAAGATGTGGCGCGTGCGGGACCCGTTCGGCTACCACGTCGAATACGCCTACTCCTGCATGGGCTACGAGATCCCTGGCGGACTTGGAGTCAAGCGCGCCGCCATCGCCGAAGCAGCACGTACGACGGCGGCAGGCGGGCCGGGTGATCAGGTGCGGGACGTCGTCGTGATGGTGGGGGACGGCTCCTACCTGATGATGCACACGGAGTTGGTCACCGCCGTCGCCGAACGCATCAAGCTGATCGTGGTCCTGATCCAGAACCACGGCTACGCCTCCATCGGCTCCCTGTCCGAATCCCTCGGGTCCCAGCGGTTCGGCACCCAGTACCGGGCGCTGGACGAGGAGCAGCACAGCTTCGACAACGGCGAGACCCTGCCGGTGGACCTGGCCCTTAACGCCCAGTCCCTGGGCGTGAAGGTCATCCGGATCGAGCCCGGCGGGAAAGTCATCGCCGAACTGGAACAGGCCATCCGCGACGCCAAGGCCGCCCCCGAGAACAGTGGCCCGATCCTGATCCACGTCGAATCGGACCCGCTCCTTGACGCCCCGTCCTCCGAGTCATGGTGGGACGTCCCCGTTTCGCAGGTCTCCGAACTGGACTCCACCAAGCAGGCCTTCCAGACCTACGTCGACCACAAGTCCCGCCAGCGCAAACTGCTCGGCTAAGCACACTTTCCACTACTCAAGGAAGAGTCACATGACTGCCACCACCACCGAAACCACGGTTATCAACCACTTCATTAACGGCGCCGAGACCGCCGGCGAAGGCGACCGAACCACGAACGTGTACAACCCGGCCACCGGTGCGGTGACCGGCGAACTGCGCCTGGCCAACCGGGCCGACCTGGACACCGCCGTCGCCGCCGCCCGCAAGGCCGCCGACACCTGGGGCGACATTTCCCTGGCCAAGCGCACCGCCGTGCTGTTCAAGTTCCGCGAACTCGTCGCCGCCCACGTCGATGAACTGGCCCAGCTGGTCACCGCCGAGCACGGCAAAGTCCTCTCCGACGCCAAGGGCGAGATCGGGCGCGGCCTGGAAGTCGTCGAATACGCCTGCGGGATCCCCACCCTGCTCAAGGGCGACTACTCGGACCAGGTCTCCACCGGCATCGATGTGTTCTCCTTCCGCGAGCCGCTCGGCGTGGTCGCGGGCATCACGCCGTTCAACTTCCCGGTCATGGTGCCGCTGTGGATGGCGCCGATGGCGATCGCCACCGGCAACGCGTTCATCCTCAAGCCCTCCGAACGCGACCCCTCCGCCTCGCTGCTGCTGGCCAGTCTGTGGAAGGAGGCCGGGCTGCCGGACGGTGTGTTCCAGGTCCTGCACGGCGACAAGGAAACGGTCGACGGGCTGCTGACCCACCCGGACGTGGACGGCATCTCCTTCGTCGGGTCCACCCCGATCGCCCAGTACGTCCACGAAACCGCCACGAAGCACGGCAAGCGCGTCCAGGCCCTGGGCGGGGCAAAGAACCACGCCATCATCCTGCCCGACGCCGACCTGGACAACGCGGCCGACCACCTCGCCGCCGCTGCGTTCGGCTCCGCCGGGGAACGCTGCATGGCCATCTCGGTCGCCGTCGCCGTTGGAGACGCCGCCGACGCCCTGGTCGCCAAAGTCCAGGAGCGCGCCGAAGCCGTCCAGGTCAACAACGGCACCGAACCCGGCGCCGAAATGGGGCCGGTCATCACCCCGGCGTCCAAGGAACGCATCGTCAAGATTGTCACAGAGGCGGAAACTGCCGGCGCCGCCATGGTGGTGGACGGCCGCGACCTCGTGGTCCCGGGCCACGAGAACGGCTTCTGGGTGGGCCCCACCGTCATCGACCACGTGAAGACCGAAATGACCGCTTACAAAGAGGAAATCTTCGGACCCGTCCTCGTCGTGGTCCGCGTCGACACCCTTGAAGACGGCATCACGCTGATCAACGCCAACCCCTACGGGAACGGCACCGCCATCTTCACCTCCTCCGGCGCCGCCGCCCGCAAGTTCCAGCGGTCGGTGACCGTGGGCATGATCGGCATCAATGTGCCCCTCCCGGTCCCGGTGGCGTACCACTCCTTCGGCGGCTGGAAAGCATCCCTCTTCGGCGACAAGCACATCTACGGACCCGAAGGCGTATCCTTCTACACCCGCGGCAAGGTGGTCACTTCCCGCTGGCCCGAAACCCACCACGCCTCCGGCGCCTCCTACAACTTCCCCTCCAACTGATCCCCACCGCCACCCTCGGCTCGCAAGCCCGGCCAGGGAACCCTGGCTGGGTGGCCCCTATCAAAGAGACAGACAATGACTGAGAACAAGCTGATCATCGGCACGGCGCCGGACTCCTGGGGCGTCTGGTTCGCGGATGACCCCAAACAGACCCCGTGGGAACGCTTCCTGGACGAGGTGGCCGAATCCGGCTACAAGTGGATCGAACTGGGCCCCTACGGCTACCTGCCCACAGACCCCGCCCGCCTGGCGGAGGAACTCAAGCAGCGCGACCTGCAGATCTCCGCCGGCACGGTGTTCACCGCCTTCCACCGTGGCCTGGACCAGTGGGAAACAGCCTGGGAGCCGGCCCGCAAGGTGGCTGAACTGACGGCGGCCATGGGCGGCGAGCACATCGTGGTCATCCCGGCCATGTGGCGCGACGACGTCACAGGCGAAGCCGTGGAAAGCGGCACCCTGGACGACAAGGCCTGGAGCGACCTGTTTGACGGCCACAACCGCCTGGGCAAGACCCTCCTGGAGGACTTCGGCCTGAAGCAGCAGTTCCACTCCCATGCCGACTCCCACGTGGGCGCGCAGGCGGACATCGAGACGCTGCTCGGTGCCACGGACCCGCAGTACCTGAACCTCTGCCTGGACACGGGCCACGCCGAATACTGCGGCGCCTCCAGCCTGGAACTGATCAAGAATTACCCGGACCGGATCGGCTACCTGCACCTGAAGCAGATCAACCCGGACATCCTCAGGCGGGTCAACGAGGAAAACATGACATGGGCAGCTGCCAACCTGGCCGGCGTCATGACCGAACCGCCCAACGGCCTGCCGGACCTGCGCGCCGTCATCGACGCCGTGGAAGCGCTCAACCGGCCCATCTTCGGCATCGTGGAGCAGGACATGTACCCCGTGGCCTTCGACGTCCCCATGCCCATTGCCAAGCGCACGCGCAACTACCTGCTGTCCTGCGGCTCCCGCACCGCCGTCAGCTAACCCGCCACAGACACTGAAGGAACAAAACAATGACTGAAACCCTCCGCGTCGCCGTCATCGGCGCAGGCCGCATGGGCGCCGACCACATCCAGCGCCTCAACAAGCGCATCCACGGAGCCGAGGTTGCCGCCGTCGTCGACGTTGATCTCGCCCGAGCCCAGGCCGCCATCCAAGGCATTCCGGGCGCCGTGGCCCTCGCCGATGCCGAAGAAGCGCTCAACAACGGTGATGTCAACGCCGTCCTGATCGCCACCCCCGGTTTCCTGCACGAGGACATCCTGCTCAAGGCCCTCGCCAGGGATATCCCCATCCTCTGCGAAAAGCCGCTCACCCCCGACGCCGCATCCTCCTGGAAGATCGTCGAGGCAGAGGTGGCTCTGGGCCACAAGCGGATCCAGGTGGGCTTCATGCGCCGCTTCGACGCCGAGTACGCCACGCTGGGTTCGATCATCCGCAACCACGAACTCGGCGAACTGTTGATGCTGCACCACCAGCACCGCAACCCGAGCACCCCCGAGGGCTTCACCAACGAGATGCTGATCAACGACTCCGTGGTCCACGAGTTCGACGCCATCCGGTTCTTCACGGGTGAGGAAATCACCAGTGTCCAGGTTCGCCTGGGCAAGGCCACCCGGAACGCCCCGAACGGCCAGCACGACCCCCAGCACGTCCTGCTGGAGACCGAGTCCGGCGTGCTGGCCGACGTCGAAATCTACGTCAACGCCAAGTTCGGCTACGAGGTGGCCACCCAGGCCTCGTTCGAGGACGGCATCGTCAGCATCGGCGGCGACAAGGGGCCCTACACCCGCAGCTCCGGCCGCTGGGGCGGCAACGTTACTCCGGGCTTCGAAGAGCGCTTCGGTGCGGCCTACGACGTCGAAATCCAGTCATGGGTTGATGCGGCACTTAAGGGCGGAATCGGCGGCCCCTCCGCCTGGGACGGGTACGCCACCGCGGCGTGCTGCGAAGCAGGCGTCGAAGCGCAGAAGAATGGTGAAAAGGTCGCCGTGAAGCTGGCCGCAAAGCCCGACCTCTACAAGTAGGACAAACAAGGGGACGGAATGCATTCCGTCCCCTTCTCCTGCCCCCTGACTGATCCACAATGGAGTGTTTTCGTGAAAATCGCACTTGACCCCACCCCGTTCCACCACTCGCACAGCCTGCTGGAGTTCCCCAAGGTGGTGGCGGACCTTGGCTACAAGTACATGCAGATGACCCCGCACGCGGACTTCATCCCCTTCTTCAACCACCCCAAGGCGGACGATGAGCTGGTGGGCCAGCTGAAGAAGGCCTGCAAGGATGCCGGAATCGAGATCGCCTCGGTCCTGCCGGTGCTTCGCTGGTCCGGCCCGGACGAGGACGCGCGTGAGGCCGCCGTCCGCTACTGGAAACGTGCCATCCAGATCACCGTGGACCTGGGCGTCAGCACCATGAACACCGAGTTCAGCGGCAGGCCGGAAAAGGCCGAGGAATCCGAGCGGGCGTTCTACCGTTCCATGGAGGAACTGCTGCCCATCATCGAGCGTGAGGGCATCGACTTGCTGGTCGACCCCCACCCCGACGACTTCGTGGAGGAAGGCCTCGCCGCCATCCGCGTGATCCGGGGCGTGAACTCGAAGAACGTCGGCATGGTCTACGTGGCGTCGCACAGCTTCCACATGAAGAACTCCCCGCTGGACATCATGCGGGCGGCGGGGGACAAGCTCCGCCTGGTCCACGTGGCCGACACCATGGACCACCACGCCTCACACGGGCTGCGCTACATCACCAACCCGCCGGGCAACCCGGTCCGCGTCCACCAGCACCTGAAGATCGGCGACGGCGACGTCAACTGGGACGAGTTCTTCGGCGGCCTGAAGGAAATCGGCTTCCTGGACCGCGAGAATACTGTGATGGTCTCCAGCGTCTTTGCCGAAAACGAATATGCCGAAGAGGTCTCCCGCTACCAGCTGGAAACCATGAAGCAGTACGTCCAAAAGGTAAGCCTATGAGTTCGCCTGCCTCCGGGAGGTCAGCGTCCATGCAGCCCGGCAACCATCACCGGGCCCTGCGGACCGTCACCATCATCTCCACCTTCGGCGGCCTGCTGTTCGGCTACGACACCGGCGTGATCAATGGCGCACTGCCGTATATGCAGGAGGACCTGGGCCTTACGCCGCTCACCGAAGGCCTGGTCACATCGTCCCTGCTGTTCGGTGCAGCCTTCGGCGCCCTGTTCGGCGGACGCCTGGCGGACCGCAACGGCCGACGCAAAATGATCATGGTGCTGGCGGTCATTTTCCTCGCGGGCACCATCGGCTGCACCTTCGCGCCCAACACCGGAGTGATGATCGCCGCCCGGTTCATCCTGGGACTCGCCGTGGGCGGGGCATCGGTGACAGTGCCCGTGTACCTGGCGGAGGTATCGCCGAGCAACCGGCGCGGCCGGATCGTCACCCAGAACGAACTCATGATCGTCACCGGGCAGCTGCTTGCGTTCATCTTCAACGCCTACCTGGGCAACTCCTTCGGTGAATCGCACGGCATCTGGCGCTGGATGCTGGTCATCGCCACCCTGCCGGCCATCGCGCTGTGGATCGGGATGAACTTCATGCCCGAGAGTCCACGCTGGCTGGCCTCCATCGGCAGCTTCGGCGAGACGCTCAGCGTGCTGCAGCGGATCCGGTCGCAGGAGGAAGCCCGCAGGGAATTCGAGGAAGTCAAAGCCATGGCCGTGGAGGACTACAAGTCCAAAATGGGTTCATGGAAGGACCTGGGCATCCCGTGGCTCCGCAGGATCTTCGTGGTGGGCCTGGGCCTCGCGGTGATCCAGCAGATCACCGGCGTGAACTCGATCATGTACTACGGCACCCAGATCCTCTCGCAGTCCGGCTTCGGACGCGAAGCTGCCTTGACGGCCAACATCGCCAATGGCGTCATTTCGGTACTGGCCACGTTCGTGGGGATCTGGCTGCTGGGCAGGGTGGGGCGGCGCAGGATGCTGATCACCGGGCAGGTGGGGACCACCACGGCACTGTTGCTGATCGGCTTCTTCTCGCTGATCCTGCCGGAGGGCTCCGCCCGGGGCTTCGTCATCCTGGCACTCACTGTGACGTTCCTGGCCTTCCAACAGGGCGCAATTTCCCCGGTCACCTGGCTGATGCTCTCGGAAATCTTCCCGCTGAAGATCCGCGGCCTGGGCATGGGGGCCTCGGCCTTCCTGCTGTGGATCGTGAACTTCCTGATCGGATTCGGATTCCCGCAGTTGCTGGCCGCCATCGGCATCTCCAACACGTTCTTCGTGTTTGCAGTCCTTGGCGTGGGAGCCATCGCCTTCGCCGCGAAATACGTTCCCGAAACCAGGGACAAAAGCCTTGAGGACCTGGAGCACTACTTCAAAAACGTCGCCGACGGCAAAGCTGAGGCGTCCGCCGCAAAGATTTCCTGACCGGACCAGCCACACCCGGTTCTTCACAGCAACGCCCCCACGAGCATCCGCGCGGGGGCGTTGCTGGTGTCTTTAAGGAGCCGGTGTCCTAGGCGCGCGCGTGCAGCCGCGGCAGCGCATCCACCAGCGGTGCCAGCTCGGGGATGTCCCGCGCCGCTCCCAGGGCACGTTCCAGGGTGGCGTCGTGCACCGGCCTCGCTTCCTCAAGGAGGCTGAGGCCGCTCGGCGTTAACTCCGTGTAGATGCCGCGGCGGTCGTCGTCGCACAGGATCCGGGTCAGCAGGCCCCGGTCCTCCAGCCGGTTCACCAGCCGGGTGGTTGCGCTGGGGCTCAGTGCCGTGGCGCGCGCCAGCTGCTGCATCCGCATGTGCCAGCCGTCCTGCCGGCTCAGGGCATCAAGCACCGTGTATTCCACCACGGACAGCTTTGACTCGGCCTGGAGGCTGCGTTCCAGTTCGTTTTCGATCAGCCCGTGCAGGGCTGCCAGGGTGCGCCAGCCCTGGGCACGGACCTCAACGGCGTCGTCCTTGATGCCCATGGTTGCTCCTTCGAAGACGGCGGAAGGCGCCATCCATTGCTGCGGTCATAGATAGTTGCTTGCGCGGTATATTTGCATGTACAACAATAAATACCGCGCCTGCAACTATCTTAGGCGCCTTCCCGCCTCGGGAACAACCACGAACAGCTCAAAGGAGCATCCTCATGCCTGTTGGCCTGATAGCACTCGCCCTGGGCGGGTTTGGCATTGGACTCACGGAATTCGTGATCGCCGGCCTCCTCCCGCAGGTAGCCGCGGACTTTGCAGTCAGTGAAGCGTCCGCGGGCTGGTTCATCTCCGGCTACGCACTCTCCGTGGTGGTGGGAGCGCTCGGCCTGACCGCAGCCGTAACCCGCTTCCAGCGCAAACCCGTGCTGGCCGCCCTGCTGGTCCTGTTCATTGCCGGCAACCTGCTCTCCGCTACGGCGGACGGTTACTGGGCCATGATGCTGGGCCGCGTCATCGCAGCCCTTTCGCACGGCGCCTTTTTCGGAATCGGAGCCGTGGTGGCGGCCGGCATGGTTCCGCCCAGCAAGAAGGCAGGGGCCATTGCCCTGATGTTCACCGGGCTGACGGCCGCCAATGTCCTGGGCGTCCCGTTCGGAACCCTGCTGGGCCAGGCGGCCGGCTGGCGCGCCACGTTCTGGGCCATCACCGTCATTGGCGTAGCCGCGCTCGCCGGGATCCTTGCACTCGTCCCCGCATCTGCCGGTGGAACGGAAGAGGCGCCCAGCCTCCGCTCCGAACTGCGTGCCTTCCGCTCCGGGCAGGTATGGCTGTCCATCGTGGTGACCATCCTGGGCTTCGGCGGCATGTTCGGTGCGTTCACCTACATCGCCTACACCCTCACGGAGGTATCCGGATTTGCCGCCTCCACCGTGCCGTGGCTGCTCATTGTCTTCGGCGTGGGCCTCTTCGCCGGCAACACCCTGGGCGGGAAGGCCGCCGACCGCAACGTGGACAGGACGCTGCTGGTGGTGCTCGCCGCGCTCACCGTGGTCCTGGTGGCGTTCGCCCTGACGGCCACCAACCCCGTCCTGACGATCATCTCTTTGGTGCTGATGGGCGGCTTCGGCTTCGCCACCGTCCCGGGCCTGCAGATGCGCGTCATGAAGTACGCCGCCGGTGCTCTCACCCTCGCCTCCGGCGCCAATATCGGTGCCTTCAATGTGGGCAACGCCCTGGGCGCCTGGCTGGGCGGCGTCACCATCACCGCCGGCTTCGGTTACACCTCGCCCATCTGGGCAGGCGCAGCCATTACGCTGGCCGGCGTGGTGGTGATGGCCCTCGCCGCGGCGGGCGCCAAGCGGGGCGAACAGCAGCCGGGCAAAGAGGTGCGGGCCGTGGACGAGCTGGCCGTCCGCTAAGCGGCGGGATCCGAGGAGCGGCGCACCATCAGGGCGGGTTCAAGCTTCCGGGTCCCGGCCTGTCCGGCCGTCCCGGCGACCCGCTCCAGCATGGCTTGCGCCGCCAGCCGGCCCAGCTGCCCCGCGTGCTGGTCAATGGACGTCAGGCCAATCAGGAGGGAGGCCGCTACTTCGATGTTGTCGCAGCCGACGATCGCCACGTCGCCCGGAACGGACAGTCCGCGCGACGCCAGGGCCTCCATGATGCCGATGGCGGTGAGGTCATTGTGCGCAAAGACGGCGGTGGGGAGCGTGGCGCCGGAGTCCAGGAACTGCTCCATCACGGCCCGGCCGCCGCGTTCGGTCATGTCGCTGTGGACCAGCTGTGGCTCCAGCCCGAACTGTTCCATGGCGTGCAGGTAGCCCTCCCGCCGCGCGGTATAGGGGAGCCAGTCCGAGATGTCCACGTGGGCGATCCGCCGGTGCCCCAGTCCGTACAGGTGCTCCACGGCAAGCGCTCCGGAACGGAAGTCGTCGGTCAAAACGGAATCCACGCCGTCGACCTCCAGCTCCCGGGTGATGACGACGGCGGGCGTCCCCCGCAGTGCCCCGGCCAGCTCCGCCGAGGTGCCGGTATAGCCCGCCAGCAGGACGCCGTCCACGCGCAGGTCCACGAAGGACCGGACGGCTTCCAGTTCCGTTCCCGGATCAGCCGAGCCGACGGCGACCATCACCTGGTTGCCGCTCCCCGCCAGGCCTTCGGTGATGCCGTCATAGATGTCTGCGAAGACCGGGTTGTGCAGGTCGAGGAAGAGGACTCCGATGGTGTTGGTCCGGTGGCTGGCCAGCCGGCTGGCCAGCCTGTTGGGCGAGTAGCCCAGGGCGGCGGCTGCTTCCAGCACGGCCGTCCGCTTGGCGGGGGAGACCTTGGGGGAATCCCGCATGACCAGGGACACCAGGGCGCGGCTCACCCCGGCGTCCCGTGCCACATCCTCCATGGTCACGGACCGCGGCGCAGGAGACGTCTGTTTCACAAGACTCCACTATGCCAGCCTGCCGCCACCTGCCGGGCAAGGTTCCCTACGCGCCGAACGGCAGCCGGGGATCGATGTTCTGGCTCTCCCACGTCTGCCGGACCCAGCCGTGGTGCGGGTCGTCGCTGATCAGCCACTCCCGCACGGGCCCGGGCCCGGCCATGACGTTGAGGTAGTAGAGGTCGTAGCCGGGAGCCGCCATGGCCGGGCCATGCCAGCCGTAAGGGACCAGGACCACGTCCCCGGTCCGTACTTCGGCGGAAACATCGATGGGCCGCTCATCGGAGGCGTAGACACGCTGGTAGCCGATGGCGTCGGCGTCTGCAGGTGCTCCCGGTCCGGCGCCCACCTGCGTCTCGAAGTAGTAGATCTCCTCAAGGGAGGTTTCGCCGTCTTTTTCCTCGTCATGCTTGTGGGGAGGGTAGGAGGACCAGTTGCCGGCGGGAGTGAGCACCTCACACACGATGAAGCGGTCAGCCTCGAGCGCGGCAGGGGTGCCGAAGTTGTGGACCTGGCGCGAGCAGTTGCCCGCGCCGCGCAGCTCCACCGGAGTTTCTGCGGCGGACACCAGCCTGGTGGGGTAGGAAGCCTGGGCCGGTGCGGTGGCAACCGCCACCCTGCCGCCGTCGGCCGAGCTGATGCCAACTGCGCGGCCGGTGCCGGAATACAGCACATCAGTCGGACCTGCGAACACCGAGCGGCGGCCCTGCAGCGGGTAGTCCGTGCCGTCAACGGTGACGGTGAAGGACCCGTTGAGCGGCACCACGATGCGTTCCTCGTCCGCGGCGGGGAGTTCGACGGCGGCCCCCGCCGGCAGGGTGGCCACCTTCAGTCCGGTGTGCGCCCAGCCGTCCACGGCCAGGGGGGAATCTGAGGTTCCGATGGACACGTCCCAGGTGCCGTCGGCGGCGGTGCCCAGGGGGTAGACCCAGTTGGTCATGGAGTTGGCTCCTTGGATTATCGCTGTACGAGTGTCATTTCAAAGCTGTAGGAATCGGCGCGGTACACGTGGTGGCCGGTTTCAACCCGCCGGCCGGTATCGTCCACCGCGGTGCGTTCCATGGTCACCAGCGCCGAGCCTGCCGGGGCGTCCAGCATGGAAGCCTGGTACTCGTTGGCGGTCATCGCACCGATGCGCTGGGTGGCGAGCCGGAAGTTCACGCCTCCGCGGCGGAGGATCGAGTAGAGGCCTTCTGCCTTGAGCATGGCTTCATCCATCTCGGCAATGTCGTCGCGCACCCAGTTCTCCATGAGGGCCAGGGGCTTGCCGCCCACCTTCCGCAGCCGGGTGAAGTGGTACACCTTCGAGCCTGCGGGAAGCTGCAGGGTAGTGATCGTGGCGTCATCCGCCTCGAGGTGCGAGAAGCTCAGCACCTCGGTGGTGGGCTTCTTGCCATTGTTGGTCAGGTCGTCATAGAGGCTGGAAAGCTCCAGCGGCCGGCGCACCTGGCTCGACACCACCTGCGTTCCCACGCCCCGCTTCCGCACCAGCAGCCCGGAACGGACCAGCTCATCCATGGCCTTGCGCATCGTGGGCCGCGACAGGTTCAGCTGTGCGGCGAGATCGATCTCGTTGTCCAGCCGGCTGCCGGGCTCCAGCACCCCGCTGTAGATTGCCGCTTCAATGCCCTGGACCACCTGGTGGTACAGGGGCACGGGGGAGGAGCGGTTGATGGTGAGTCCCAGGTTGTTCGCCACGGTGCGTTCCCCTCGTCTTTGGTGCGGGCGCCTCCGCCCGGTCTGGACAGCCGGCCTGCGGGCAGTTTTACGCTATATGTTCGCTTGATAGGACATAGTTCCTTCCTTGATCGTAGCAGGCGCGCCCGGGGGGTCAAGGGTGGCTGTGCCGCGCTTCAGCCAAAGGAAATAAAAAAATATTGTGCTGACATTAAGACTTTTTATTGACGGGTCCGATTAGAGCGCTCTAACGTAGGTGGCACGCATCACATTCCCGACCGGTCATCCGGTCCCCGAGAGAATTTGAGAGGCAACAATGCTGTTGCAAAAACAAACCATGGCTGCCACCGGCAGCAGGCGCCGCGGCTACCTCGCCCGGCTCACCGTGATCTCCACCCTGGGCGGCCTGCTCTTCGGGTACGACACCGGCGTGATCTCCGGCGCCCTGCTGTACATGAACGACTCCCTCAACATGAACGCCGTAGAGGAAGCAACCGTGGTGAGCGCACTGCTGTTCCCCGGTGCCGCCGTCGGCGCCCTTACCGGCGGGCGGATGGCTGACAAGCTGGGCCGTCGTGGCTCACTGCTGGTCTGCGCACTGCTATTCCTGCTGGGTGCCATGGGCTGCGCCCTTGCGCCCAGCGTGACCTTCATGATTGCCGCCCGCATCGTGCTGGGCCTGGGGGTCGGCGCCGCCGCCGTGACCTGCCCGCTGTACCTGGCGGAGATGGCTCCTGCCCATCTTCGTGGCCGGATGGTCACCATCAACGAACTCATGATCGTGACCGGCCAGATGCTGGCATTCGCCATCAATGCGCTCCTGGATGCCCTGATCCACGACAACGAGGTCTGGCGGAGCATGCTGGGCATCGCTTCCATCCCTGCCCTCGCACTGCTCGCCGGCATGCTGATGCTGCCGGAATCGCCGCGCTGGTACGCCATCCGCGGCCGCCTGGAAGACAGCCGCCGGGTCCTGAACCTGAGCCGCAGCCCGGAAGAGGCAACCGCCGAGTTCGAGGAAATCGCCCACGCAGCGCGCACGGCCAAGGAAGAACGCGGTCACGCCCTCCGCGACCTGAAGAACAACCCATGGATGCGCCGGCTGCTCTGGATCGGTATTGGCCTGGCCACCGTCCAGCAGGCAACCGGCATCAACACCGTGAACTACTACGCCCCCACCATCCTGGAAAAGAGCGGGCTTGGCATCAGCGCATCGCTGGTGGCCACCATCGGCGTCGGTGTTACCTCAGTGCTCATGACCGTCCTGGGTATCTGGTTGCTCGGCTTTGTTGGCCGCCGCCGGATGCTGGTGATCGGATTCTCCGGAGTTGTCGGTGCCCAGGCCCTGCTGGCCGTCGTCTTCCTCCTCCCGCAGTCGGACCTTGCCAGCTACACCATCCTGGCCGCGATGATGCTGTTCGTTGCCTTCGTCCAGTGCTTCATCGGCACCTGCGTCTGGCTCCTGCTTTCCGAAATGTTCCCGCTGGCCATCCGCGGGTTCGCCATGGGAATCGCGGTCTTCGCCCTCTGGACCGTGAACGCGGCCATCTCCTTCCTGTTCCCCATCGTGGTCAACGCCCTGGGATCCACGGGTACCTTCGGCCTCTTCGTCCTGGTCAACGTGGCGTCCCTGGCGTTCGTCATCAAGTTCGTGCCGGAGACCAAGGGCCACTCCCTTGAGGACCTCGAAGCGCACTTCCGCGATGGTGAGGTGCCGGCGAAGCTTTCGGCGTAGCCGCCGCCGTTGCGGTTGGTGGCCTAGGCTGGCTGCATGATGTGGAGCGCGGGGCAGCAAGCATGAATTTCGCCGGAAGCCTTGGTCCCCGCCCCCGCAACCTCGAAGTCCAGGACCTGGCCAGCTTCGACAGCCTGGTGGCCGGCGGTGCGGTCAACCTGCACGGCTGGCATGCGCAGTCGCTGGACCTGCGGGGCCGGTCCGCGGCACTCAAAAACGTCCGCGTCGAGGGCGCGATGTTCCTGGGCTGCATCTTCGACGACGGTATGGAAGCCAACCTCCGCAGCCGCGGCGCCTTGATCTTCCCCAGGCTTGAAGGAGTCCCTTTCGACCCATACCGGGCCGTCCTGTATTCCCCGGCCGAACTGTACGCCGGACTGGCAACCGCACCGTATGAGGAATTGCCGGATGCGCGCATCTACCACTGGAGCATCCAGCCCGGCCAGCGCCACCGCGTTGACTCGACGCTGGCCTCGGCCCTGCATGACCATGCGATCGGCGATGCGCTGGATGAGCTGACCCGGTCCGGAGCGTGGCACCGCCGCTCTATCGTCGGCGTGATGGGCGGCCACGCAGCGCCCCGCGGCAGCCGGGAGTTTGCGGACGCGGCCCGGCTGGGCAGGCTCCTGGCCCTTGACGGCCATTCGGTGGCAACGGGCGGCGGCCCAGGGGCCATGGAGGCAGCGAACCTCGGCGCGTACCTGAGCCGGGCGTCCGACGGTGACGTGCAGGCAGCGCTTGCCACGCTCGCCGCTGTTCCCGGCTTCCGTCCCTCGGTCTCGGCGTGGGCACGTGCGGCGGCTGCCGTCGTCGAACGCCATCCGGACGGGACGCCGTCCCTCGGGATCCCCACCTGGTTCTACGGACACGAACCGCCCAACTACTTCGCCACGCACATCGCCAAATATTTCGCCAATGCCATCCGCGAGGCCATCCTTCTGGAACTGTGCCACGGCGGAATCGTCTTCCTGCCGGGAGCGGCCGGTACGGTCCAGGAGATCTTCCAGGACGCCTGCGAGAACTACTACGGCGCCCGCGAGAAAGTGGCCCCCATGGTGCTGGTGGGCCGCCGGCACTGGGAGCAGGAATACCCGGCGTGGCCCATGCTCCGCAGCCTCGCCGCGGGCAGGGCCATGGCGGACTATATCCACCTCGTGGACACGGTGGAGGAAGCAGTGGAGGTCCTCCGGCAGCGCTGAACGCTGCCGGAGGACCTCCACGAAGTGTCCTTGCCTGGTGCTAGCCGACCGCGGTGCCGAAGAGCAGGCCCAGCAGGTAGGTGATGGCTGCCGCGCCCAGGCCGATGGCAAGTTGCCGCAGGCCGCGGGTCAGCGGGGAAGTGCCGGACAGCAGGCCGACGGCGGCACCGGTGGCAAGGAGTGCGACGCCCACCAGGGCGCCTGCCACCACGAGCGCGGCGACGCCGGTCAGGCCGAACAGGAACGGCAGGATGGGGACGATGGCGCCGGAGGCGAAGAAGCAGAAGCTGGACAGCGCCGCACCCCAGGCGGTACCCACTGCCTCGTGCTGGTCCTCTTCCTCCGGCAGCTCAGGCTGCAGGGAAAGGCTGGGATCGCAGTCGCAGGGCAGCAGCCCCATGCGCTCGGCCACACGGTGCTCGGCCGCTTCCCGGGACATCCCGCGGGCCAGGTACACCAGGAGCAGTTCGTTGTGCTCGAGGTCAAGCTTGGGCGCGGCCGCCAGCGTGACCTGCGTGGGCCGGGTTGCGGCCAGCAGTTCGCGCTGGGAGCGGACGGAAATGAATTCGCCCGCGCCCATGGACATGGCACCGGCCAGGAGTCCGGCGATGCCGCTGAGCAGCACCACGCTGCTGGCCACGCCGGAGGCAGCCATGCCCATCACCAGGGAGAGGTTGCTGACCAAGCCATCGTTCGCGCCGAACACCGCGGCGCGGAAGGTGCCGGCCAGGCGGTTGCGGCCGCGGGTGGCCAGGCCCCGGACCACTTCCTCATGGATCTGTTCATCGGCGGCCATCGCGGCGGTGGCGTTCGGGTCCTTGGCGTAGGGGGAGCGGCCTTCGGCGCGCTGGGCCAGGGCCAGGACGAAGACGGAGCCGAAATGCCGGGCCAGGAACCCGAGGAACCGGCTGCGGGCGGAGGCCCTCTTCGGCTTGCCGGCGTGCTCGCCCAGCAGCGCGAGCCAGTGGGCTTCGTGCCGGCCTTCGGCTTCGGCCAGGGCCAGGAGGATGGACCGTTCCTCACCTTCGCGGTTCTGGGCCAGGTCCCGGTAGACGGCGGCTTCCGCGCGCTCGTCGGCCAGGTACTGGCGCCACCGCTTGATGTTCGACGGCGAGGGCTGGCCCACGCCGCCGGCCTCCGGGGGCGTGGCGTGGGAATGGGACTGGGCGTGCTGCGACACTGTAACTCCTGGGCTGGAAAGGGCATGAACTCGCGCCTTTGCCCTGCCAGCCTACTGCGGATTTCCGCGGTTTTTTGGCTGGCAAACCTCGCTGGAAAGTTTCGGTTGACCTTAAAAAACGCCCGGCACGATATCCCTGCGGAGGGCAGCTCCGGGCACCGCCGCGGCTATTGACCCGTCCGCCCGGGCGGTGCTCTGATGAAGGTGTGGCGCAGGCTGCGCCCTACCTGAAAGAGCACGTCAGGCGAACATACGGAGGTTGAATCATGAGCACCACCGGACAGCACCCGGACATGCCGCACCTGGACGCCGTCGAAGCGGACCCCGCCTACGATTACGCCGAGGATGCACCGGTAGACGACGCGGACTGGGACTCCGAAGACGGGTTCATTGACCAGGAAGAACCGGTGGTCCAGCCGGCACCGGTAGTCGTCGACGCCGAGGACCGCGAGGTCCCGCTGGATGACGACGAGCGCGACACGGGGGAGTAGGACTGACGACGCCGGCACCTCCTTCCGCTTGTTGGCGGGAGGCGGTGCCGGCGTCGTACTTTAATGCCTGGCAGTCAGTGGCCGGCGAGGACTTCCTGGGGAGTCCCTTCCTGCTCCTGCCCGGCAACGCGGCGCTGCCAGGCGCGCATGACCGCAGGATCGGTGGGGCGCGTCAGCAGCGAGGCGGCAACGTACACCGCGGCGGAGGCCAGCAGGCCGTAGTAGATCGGTTCGTTGGCGTAGATGCCGTCCAACGGAACCTCGGCGTTGACCTCAAGGATGATCATCGTCCCAAGGGTGATGACGGAGCCGACGGCCATCGAAGCAGCGGCGGCGATGCCGGTTCCGCGCTTCCACACCAGGCCGCCGAGGATCGCGACCAGCAGCCCGCCCACCAGGATGTCGTAGGCGATGGTCAGTGCCGCAACAACGTCCTTGGTGACGATGGCGATGATGATCGCCACAACGCCCAGGCCAAGGACCCATACGCGGTTGGCCTTGACGTCGTGCTCGGGGTTGTCGGAGTCGTCGGTGTTGATGGTCTTGCCGAACCAGCCGGCGACGAAGGGCACAACGTCGGCGCGGGCCACCGTGGCGGCCGCGATCAGGGCCCCGGAAGCCGTGGACATCATGGCGGCGACGGCGGCGGCGAGGACCAGGCCGCCGATTCCGATGGGCAGCAGGTTGGTGGCAACCTCCGCGTAGACAACGTCCTTGCCCAGGGCCTTCACGTCGATGGCGGGCAGCGCCACGCGGGCTCCCAGGCCAATCATTGCGCCGGCAGCACCATAGAGGATGCAGTAGAGGCCGGCTGTCGAACCGCCCCACTTGGCCACCTTGGGTGTTTTGGCAGTGAACACGCGCTGCCAGATGTCCTGGCCGATCAGCAGGCCCAGGGTGTAGACCACAAAGTAGGTGATGATCGTTTGGACGCCGATGCCGTCGATTTGGAAGAAGCTGGCATCAACCCGGCTGCGGATCCCGTCGAGTCCGCCGGCGGCGTTCAGTGTGAAGGGCAGCATGAGGAAGAAGATGCCCACCGTTTTGATGACGAACTGGACCTGGTCCGCCAGCGTGATGGACCACATGCCGCCGATGGTGGAGTACACCAGCACGATGGCACCGCCCACCGCTATGGCCAGCGCCCGGTCCCAGCCGAACAGGACGACGAAGATGGTGGCATAAGCACCAGTGGACGTGGCGCAGAGCATCAAAGTGTAGGCGAGCATCACGATGCCGGATGCCTCGGTGGCCCTGCTGCCGTAACGGAGGGTGAGCATCTGGGACACCGTGTAGATCTTCAGCTTCTGGATGGTCCCGGCGAAGAGCAGGCTCAGGAGCAGGACTCCGGCGCCAATGGCCACCACCAGCCACATTCCCGAGATGCCGAACTTGTAGCCCAGCCCCACGCCGCCCACCGTGGACGCTCCGCCCAGGACGACGGCGGCCATGGTGCCGGTGTAAAGGAACGGGCCCAGGCGGCGGCCGGCCACCAGGAAGTCGCTGTTGTTCCTGGTGCGGGACTTGCCCCACCAGCCGAAGGCCAGCATTGCGAGGAGGTACACCACCACTATGGCGATGTTGATGGCACTTGCATCCATAAATGGCTCCTTGGAGCTGTTGGGGCCGGGTGTAATGACCCGGGGCGGGACGCCGGGAACCGCTGCGGACGAATACGGAGAAGACCTGTAATTGCCCTATAGGCAACAGGAGTTTTCAAAGACTAGGGTGTGACGTGGGTGACAGTCAAGGAGATCGCGCCTGCAGCGGCGTGGGTGTGGCATGCGCGTGTCACAAAAGCGGTGCCGATTAGTATGGCTCGAGAGTGGAGCCGGGCTGCCGGCCGTGAAAGGTTCGTAGATGAAGGCACTGCCAGTTGAGCCGAGCAATGTTCCCGTTGCCATTGGCTCCAGGATCCGGGCCGCCAGGCAGTCCCAGCGGCTCACCATCGAGCAGGTCGCGGATGCCACCGGCCTGACCAAGGGCTTCCTCAGCCGTGTGGAGCGGGACTTGACGTCTCCGTCCGTCGCTTCCCTGGTGACGCTGTGCCAGGTGCTCTCCATCTCCATCGGGGACCTGTTCGTGGCGCCGGAAACCCACCTCACCAAACGCAATGACGGTCCGCGCATCTCGCTCGGCGGCCAGGGCATCGTGGAGCGGCTTTTGACGGCCCGCTCGGAGCGTCGGGTCCAGATTATCCAGGCCGTGATCGAGCCGCATGGCCGCGGCGAGTCCGAGTTGTACGCAGTGGATTGCGACGTGGACGTCCTGCATGTCATCAAGGGCTCCATCAAGCTGATCCTCACCAACGAGGAATACGACCTCGATACAGGTGACACCGTGACCTTCCCGGGCCGGGAACCCCACACCTGGGTCAATCCCACGGACAAGCCGGTCGAGGTGCTCTGGGTCCTGGTGCCCGCCGCGAGCCGCTAGCTTGTTGCTGGTGCGCTCCAGCCCAGTTACCTTCGGTAGTCCCTTTCTCAGCTGCCGCATTCCGCGGAAAGCGCTTAAGCGCGGAGCGCCCTTGGCCCGGGGTAACTGGGCTGGATTGCACCTCTACCGGAGGGGTTTTCGTTGACCTCCGGCCAGGACGGCACTGATCTCGGTTAGCACCATGCCGGGGTAAAACCAGATGTGCTCCGGCATGAAGCGAAGGACGGCGTAACCGCTGACGGCTGCAGCGTTGTTGCGCTTCCGGTCCCGAAGCATATCGGTGCGTTTGGAATGGTAGGCAAAGCCGTCGATCTCCACGATCAAGAAGCCATCCAGCAGGAAATCCACGCGACCGATTCCCGGCAGGAAGACCTGGGTGTCGTAGGCGATTCTGTTGGCACGGAACAGGTGCTGTGCGTCAACCTCCACGATTGACTCTGCTCGCACGTCAAGTTCGCGCAGGATGCGAAGCGCGTAACCGGAGCGGTCGGCCTGCAGCTGGGACGCCAGCAGCTCGCGTGGCACGCCGTGCAATCTGATGGCCGAGGTCGCCAAAGCGGCGGATGCCGGAGCCGGTAGGCACCCCAAAGCGTGAAGCGCCACATCTTCCACGCCGGCCAGGGGCAGGAACGGATGACCGGGGAACCGAACTGTGCGATGCCGGACGAAGCCGGAGCCGTGACCATGATTGCACGCCAGATGCGGGCGTTCGGGAGGTTTGCGCAGCCAGAGTCCGTAGTGGCCCGCGGCGCTGGCGCAGGTCAGCCGACCGTTGTTCAGGACTGCAGCGAGGAGTCCGTTGTCGCATTCCGGGAGGACGAAGATGCCGCGCCGG
Organism: Pseudarthrobacter niigatensis; assembly: GCF_030812615.1. Classification (NCBI taxonomy): domain Bacteria; kingdom Bacillati; phylum Actinomycetota; class Actinomycetes; order Micrococcales; family Micrococcaceae; genus Pseudarthrobacter; species Pseudarthrobacter niigatensis. The sequence goes on from NZ_JAUSTB010000009.1 coordinate 122,185, forward strand.
GGCTGGGTAGCGCCCAGTTCGGTGAGTCGAAGGAGTTCCCGGCGCCGGAAACCTGCGTCCAGGAGTTGGCTGGATCGGGCTACACCGCCGCGCGTATGCAGGTATTCGAGGATGTCCATGTGGCCATTGGAAGGTTTCGGTTGGATGAGTGGAACCTTAGTTCAGGCGTATGTGGGTAAGCGGTGGCCCGGGGCGGGCGTGCGGTCCTGCCCAGTTGCCCATGGTCCGTGCAGGGAACGTTGCCGGAACGGCGCGGATCGCGGGAGTGCATCCTGTCCACGTGCGGGAGTGAGTGGGCGGGAGCGCACGGGTTCATAGGTAAACAGTTGGTGTCTCTTGGAAAACCAGGGTGTATGATGGCAATCACAGAAATCCCCAACTCCTCGAAGGAGAGGCCTCCCATTGGAAGAGCTGCGCATTGAAGCCAACGGCAACCTCGGCCCCATTGATTCATCCCGGATCCCCCGCTATGCCGGGGCTGCCACCTATGCCCGCCTTCCGCGGCTGGACCAGGTAGCCAAGGCTGATGTGACGGTGGTGGGAGTGCCTTTCGATTCGGGGGTCTCCTACCGTCCGGGTGCCCGCTTCGGCGCAAACCACGTCCGCGAGGCCAGCCGGCTGCTGCGCCCCTACAACCCCGCCTGGGACGTCAGCCCGTTCGAGAACATCCAGGTGGCCGATGCCGGGGACATGGCGGTCAACCCGTTCAACATCAATGAAGCCATTGAGACCATCCAGCAGAACGCACTGGACCTCACCGCCGCCGGGAGCAAGCTGCTGACCCTGGGTGGCGACCACACCATCGCCCTGCCGCTGCTGCGCGCCGCTGCCGAACGCGCCGGCGGACCCATCGCCATGCTGCATTTCGACGCCCACCTGGACACGTGGGACACCTACTTCGGTGCCGCATACACCCACGGCACGCCCTTCCGCCGCGCAGTGGAGGAAGGCATCCTGGACACGGAGGCCATCAGCCATATTGGGACCCGCGGCCCGCTGTACGGCAAGAAGGACCTCGACGACGACCACCGCTTTGGGTTCGGCATCGTTACCTCCGCGGACGTGTACTACCAAGGGGTGCTGGAAACCGTGGCCAAGGTCCGTGACCGCATCGGCAACCGCCCGCTCTACATCTCCGTGGACATTGACGTCCTGGACCCTGCCCACGCGCCCGGCACGGGAACGCCCGAAGCAGGTGGCATCACCAGCCGCGAACTCCTGGAAATCATCCGCGGCTTCCGCGGCATGAACCTGGTGGGCGCCGACGTCGTCGAAGTGTCCCCGGCCTACGACCACGCCGAGATTACCGGCGTCGCGGCCAGCCACGTCGCGTACGAGCTGGTGACCCTGATGGCGGACAATGCAGTGCCCGGCAGCCGGTTCGGTAAGGAGACCGGGTACCAGGCCCAGGCGATCGGCCAGGAAGCCCGCCGCCCCGCCGGCTTCGCTGCCGCCACCAAGGAGTAGGCCGTGACGGAAATTGCCCCGGCGTCCCCGGCCCGGGGGAGCAGCGTCCGCAACGGCGGGGACCTCGTCGTCGAAACCCTCGAAGCGCTGGGCGCCAAGACCGTGTTCGGCATCCCGGGCCAGCACGCCCTGGGACTCTTTGATGCCATGGGCCGCGGCAACCTGCACTTTGTCTCCTCCCGGGTGGAGAACAACAGCGCCTTTGCCGCGGACGGGTACTCCCGCGCCACCGGCGAAGTTGGCGTGCTGTTCCTGTCCACGGGCCCCGGCGCGCTGACGTCACTGGCTGGACTGCAGGAGGCCTATGCCACGGGCGTGCCCATGGTGGTGGTGGCCAGCCAGATTCCGTTGGAGGGACTCGGGGCCCGGCGCAAGGGCATGCTGCACCAGCTCGATGACCAGAAGGCCTCCGCGGCCAACGTCACCAAGAGCCAACGGCTGATCCAGCACGCTTCCGGAATCCCGTCGGCCATCCAGGACGCCTGGACCGAGGCCATCTCCTCCCCGCAGGGCCCGGTGTGGCTCGAGATTCCGCAAAACGTCCTGCTGGATCCGATCATGGTCCCGCCGGTGGAGGATGCCTTGGCGGAGGCGGCGGACAATCCACCGCGGATTGAACTGGTGCGCGAGGCCGTGAAGTGGCTGGAATCAGCCAAGCGCCCGGCCATCATCGCCGGCGGTGGAACCCGGCGCGGCAAGGCGGAGAAGTCCCTGTTGTCCATTGCCGAGAAGCTCCATGCGCCGGTCATCTGCACTCCTGGCGGCAACGGTGCGTTCCCCTGGAACCACGGGCTGTCCCTTCAGTCCTGGATCGAGGACCGGTACATGACCGACCTCCTCGAAGACGCGGACGTCCTGGTGGTCATCGGATCGTCCCTGGGCGAGGTTACGTCCAACTACTTCACCTTCGAACCGCGCGGCATGATCATCCAGATCGACGCCGAACCCCGGGTACTGGAGTCCAATCGGCCAGGCTTGGGGATCCGCGCCGATGCTGGCCAGGCGCTGGCAGCCCTGGACTCAGCTCTTGGATCCGGCAGGGCAACGATGCCGGACTGGCACGGCAGCACGCCGGAAGAGCTGGTCAAGGAGTCGCTTGCCAAGGTCCGTGCCCGGCTGGAATCGCAGGACCTTGCCAAAGAACTGACGTTCATGGCCGCCATCCGGGAGGCCGTTCCAGCGGATATGCAGACGTTCTGGGACATGACCATCGCCGCCTACTGGGGCTGGTCCTGCTGGGACGCCCGTGAAGGGCAGTTCCACTCCGCACAGGGCGCCGGTGGCCTGGGCTATGCGTTTCCCGGTGCCATTGGAGCGGCGGTTGGGCTGGAGACTGCGGGTAAGCCCGGCCGGGTCCTGGCGGTCTCCGGTGACGGTTCGTCCATGTATTCCATTGCAGAACTGGCCACCGCCAAGCAGCACAACGTTCCGGTCACCTGGCTGATCGTGGACGACGGCGGCTACGGCATCCTGCGCGAATACATGGTGGGCGCGTTCGGCAAGGCCACGGCCACGGAATTGGCCCGTCCTGACTTCGTTGCGCTCGCCGAATCCTTTGGCGTGCCGGCCACCAGGGTGGCCCCGGAAGGCGTGGGGGACGCGCTCCGGGCCGGCTTCGCCGCTGACGGACCCAACGTCGTCGTTGTTGAAACCCTCCTCAAGATGTTCGGGCCTACGCACCTGGCCCCCTGACCGGGCACCAACCTTAAGCTCCCCCACGTCCTGGACACCGTCCCGCGGACGTGGGGGAGCTTGGCATTTAAGCTGCCTGCTGGAACAACTTCGTTTCCCTAAGCAACCTTTTCCTGATACAGTTGCTTGCAGCAACTAATTCTTTAGGGAGGATCATGTCTGTCGCACCGGCCACTGCAGCCGACCTCGTCAGCAATATTTATGACCTCCAGCGCGCGCTGCGCTGCGTCACCATGATCAACATCAAGGGCCAGGACACTGGCATCGCCCTCCAGGGCGTGCTCAAGTTCATCGGCGAAGGGGAGACCCGCGCAGCGCACCTGGCCGAGCGATTGGGGGTCAGCCCGCCGGTGCTAAGCCGGCACGTGGCCGAACTGGCCGACGCGGGGCTGGTGCTCCGCACCCCGGACCCGGACGATGGCCGGGCCCAGCTGCTGGCGCTTTCCCCGCGGGGCAAGGAAAAGCTGGCGGAGCTGGTGCGGCACCGGGCGGAGACGCTGCAGGCGTACCTCTCCGACTGGAACGAGGACGACGCCGTTGCAACAGCCGCGATGCTGAACAAGCTCACGGCATCCCTGAAGAATTCCATCCGGGCAAGGGCGGCCGGAACCACCACTGAACAGAAAACGCAGGAGTCCATCAATGGCTAACGTCACCGCCGCCGCGGACCAGGAGCAGGAGCGCCAGCGCGAACGCACCGCCAGACAGGAATCGCGGCAATCCAAGCGCCACGAGCCCGGCGCGCCCATGAACCACCGGCAGATCATGGAAGCCCTGACCGGCCTTCTCGCTGCCTTCTTTACCGCCATCCTCAGCAGCACCATCGTTGCCAACGCGCTGCCCACGATCATGTCCGAGCTCAAGGGCACCCAGACGGACTTTGCCTGGGTCATCACGGCAGCACTGCTGGCCAACGCGGCCACCACCCCCATCTGGGGCAAGCTCGCGGACCTCTTCGACAAGAAAGTCCTGGTCCAGCTCAGCATCGTGATCTTCGTTGCCGGCTCGGTCATGGCAGGTTTCTCCGAGAACATCCCGTTCCTGCTCACCGCCCGCGTGATCCAGGGCATCGCCATGGGTGGCCTGACCGCCCTGGCGCAGGCGATCATCGGCTCCATCATCCCGCCGCGCGAACGCGGAAAGTACTCCGGCTACATGGGTGCCGTCATGGCCGTGGGCACCGCCGGTGGTCCTCTGCTGGGCGGCTTCATCGTGGACAGCTCGCTGGGCTGGCGCTGGACCTTCTTTGTCTGCGTGCCCCTGGCCGTCGTCGCCCTGATCCTGCTCCAGGTCACGTTGAAGATTCCGCACGTCAAGCGCCCCGCCAAGATCGACTGGGTCGGTTCGATCCTGCTGACCTCCGGCGTCAGCCTGCTCCTGATCTGGGTTTCCTTCGCCGGCAAGGCCGACTACTACGACTGGTGGTCATGGCAGTCAGCCGTCATGGTAGGCGGCGGCGTCCTGCTGCTCGCGCTGCTGGTGCTGGTGGAGTCCAAGGTGCCGCAGCCGATCATCCCGCTGAAGATCATCTCGGAGCGCACCACCGCGCTGGCCATCGTGGCGTCCGTCGCTGTGGGTGTTGCCATGTTCGGTTCCTCCACCTTCCTGGGCCAGTACTACCAGGTGGCCCGCGGTGCCACGCCCACCGAGGCCGGCCTGTTGACCTTGCCCATGATCGCCGGCAACCTGATCGGTTCGGTCGTTTCCGGCCAGCTGATCAGCCGCTACGGTAAATGGAAGCGCTTCCTGATCGGCGGCACCGTCCTGCTGATCGGCGGCCTGGCGCTCGCCGGAACCATGGACCACACCACCGAACTGTGGCTGACGGGCCTGTACACGGGCATCTTCGGTATCGGTTTGGGCATGCTCATGCAGAACCTCGTCCTGGCCGTCCAGAACACGGTCCGCGCCTCCGACATCGGTTCCGCAAGCGCTTCCGTTGCATTCTTCCGCTCCGTGGGTGGCGCCATCGGCGTTTCCGTCCTGGGCGCCGTCATGGCCAACCATGTCAAGGACCTGGCCACCGACGGGCTGGCCAAGCTGGGCATCCCGGCCGGCGGCAACAGCGGCGCCACGCTGGACCTGAAGGACCTGCCGGCGCCGATCGCCGAGGTCATGCGTGCCGCCTACGGCGATGCCACGGCCGGGATCTTCATGATCTCCGCCATCGTTGCAGCCGTGGCCCTCATCGCCGTCATCTTCATCAAGGAAGTACCGCTGCGCAAGACCGTTGACATCACACCGGAAAAGGCGCTTGAGGCCAACGCCGCCGGTGAGGCCGGCATGACCGCAACCATGACAGGTCAACTGCCCATGGTTTCCAGCGACGTGCCGGACGGGACGGCCGCTGAGTCGACGGGTGCCCGGAGTGCCCTGCGTCCGGCCGCGGCACCTGCCAAGGTGTACGACGGCGGTGCTGCCGCAGCCGCGGCGGCGTCCGGCAGGGTTGCCACGGAGGACTTCGAGGAAGTCTTTGCACGGAGCTTCCGCTCCGAGGAGCTGGACCTCAGGTCCGCCGACAGCGTGGACAGGGCTGCCGATGCGATCGCCAGTGCCGCGGCCACCCTGCAGAAGCTGCAGGACACCCAGGACCTGCTGGCGCGGCAGCAGGCCGAGCTCGGGACCCTGGTGCTGGACATCCAGCAGCAACTGCGGTCCCAGCAGGAAGTGGCAGCCGGGCAGGCAGCCACGGCCGCAGAGCTCAGCCGGCTGCAGCGCAAGCTCCTGAAGGAACGCAAGATCCAGGCAGCAGCCGCCCTGTACCTGGCCGGGCACGGCAAGCACAGCGCCGCCGCACCTTCCCCGTCCGGCGGGGAAGGTTCTGCCCCGGTAACGGGACGGTAAGCCATTCCGTCCGGGGCTGCCCGCCTTGGACGGCACCCATCAACACCGCAGCCCGCAGCCGGAGGACCTTCCGGATGTGGGCTGCGGCGTTCCTGCATGGGTGGGGATGGCGGCCCCGGTGGAGACGACGTTTTCTTGAGTCAATCCAGCGGGGAATTATGCTCCCGTATGGAACCAAATGTCGGTGGGCATTACTAGAGTTGAGTGCATGCTCCTCACCCTCATACGGCGCTATTCCAAACCGTATTTCCCCTTTATCGCCGCCGTGGTTGTTTTCCAGCTCGCCTCCACCATTGCAGCCCTGTACCTGCCAAGCCTGAACGCCCAAATCATCGACCAGGGCGTGGCGCGGGGCGACACGGATTTCATCTGGCGCACCGGTGCCCTGATGCTCCTGGTGGCCTTCGCGCAGGTAGCCGCGGCAATCGCCGGCGTCTACTTTGGCTCGAGGACGGCCATGGCAGTGGGCCGGGACCTGCGCCGTGCCGTGTTCCGCAAGGTCACCAGTTTCTCCGCCAAGGACGTCAACGCCTTTGGTGCGCCCACGCTGATCACGCGCGGCACCAACGATGTCCAGCAGGTGCAGATGCTCCTCCTGATGGGGCTGAACTTCATGGTGGCCACCCCCATCATGTGCATCGGCGGCATCATCATGGCCCTGCGCGAGGACATCAACCTGTCCTGGCTGGTGTGGGTGTCCGTCCCGCTCCTGGCTGTGGTGGTGGGCTACCTTGTGGTCCGGCTGATGCCACTCTTCCGCTCCATGCAGCGGAAGATCGACCGCATCAACGCCGTGCTGCGGGAACAGATCATCGGGATCCGCGTGGTCCGCGCCTTCGTGCGGGAACCGTATGAAACGGACCGGTTTGGTGCGGCCAACAAGGAACTTACGGACGTCTCGCTCCGCATCGGTGCCCTGTTCGTCCTCATGTTCCCCGCCATCAGCATGATCCTGCACCTGTCCACCGCAGCCGTGCTCTGGTTTGGCGGGCAGCGGGTGGACACCGGCGCCATGCAGGTGGGGTCGCTCACCGCGTTCCTGCAGTACCTGCTGCAGATCCTGATGGCCGTCATGATGGGCACCTTCATGGCCATGATGATCCCGCGCGCCTCCGTCTGCGCCGACCGCATCGGCGAGGTGCTCGACGTCGAGCCCTCCATCCACGACCCCGAACGCCCCGAAGCCCCGGCCGCCCTGGCCGGCGTGGTGGAATACCGCAACGTGACGTTCGCGTACCCCGGCGCCGAGTCCCCGGTGCTCAGCAACATCAGCTTCACCGCCCGGCCGGGCCAGACCATCGCCATCATCGGCTCCACCGGCGCCGGAAAGACCTCCCTCCTGTCCCTGCTGCCACGGCTGTACGACCCCGCCGAAGGCCAGGTGCTGCTTGACGGTGTCCCCGTCGACAGACTCGACCGCGCGGAGATCACCAAACGCGTGGCCCTGGTGCCGCAGCGTCCCTACCTGTTCTCCGGCAGCATCGGGCACAACCTCCGCTTCGGCAAGACCGAGGCCACGGACCAGGAACTGTGGGACGCCCTCCGGGTGGCGCAGGGAGAGTCTTTTGTCCGCGAAAAGAAGAACGGACTGGACTCCCGGATCTCCCAGGGCGGCACCAATGTCTCCGGCGGCCAGCGCCAGCGCCTGTGCATTGCCCGTGCCTTGGTGACCAAGCCGCGGGTATACCTGTTCGACGACTCCTTCTCCGCCCTTGACGTCGCTACTGACGCCCGGCTCCGCGCCGCCCTCAAGCGCACCACCTCGGACGCCACCGTGATCATCGTGGCCCAGCGGATTTCCACCATCACCGAGGCCGACCAGATCCTGGTGCTGGACAACGGACGCATCGTTGACCGCGGCACGCACGAAGAACTCCTGGAAACCTCACCGACCTACCAGGAAATTGTCGAATCCCAACTGAGCGTGGAGGAAGTGGCATGAGCCCCCGCAAGAAGGACCACGCCTCCGTGGAAGAATCCACCCAGTCCCTCCAGCCGGTCGACGGCGAAGCGGAAGCAGGCGCCGGCCTGCCGGAGGACGACGACTACTTCGAGGAGGAATTCACCCCTTCCGAAGCCGATGGGGACATGTTCGGTGGGATGCCTGCAAAGAAGGCCCAGCACTTCTGGCCTTCCGCCAAACGACTCATGGGCCTGCTGAAGCCCGAAGCCCTGGGCATCTACGCGGTGGTGGGCCTGGTGGTGGTCTCGGTGGTCCTGAACGTGATCGCCCCCAAGATCCTGGGCCAGGCCATGGACGTCATTTTCGCCGGAGTGGTGGGCAAGCAGTTGCCGTCCGGTGTCAGCAAGGAACAGTTTGTGGCAGGCCTGCGCCAGCAGGGCCAGGACAACTTTGCGGACATGGTCTCCCGGATGGAGCTGGTGCCCGGCACCGGGATCAACTTCGGCAAGCTCAGTATGCTCATTGCCATCGTCCTGCTGATGTACTTCGTGGCCAACATCTTCATGTGGCTCCAGGGGTACGTGCTGAACCGCATTGTCATGAAGGTGATCCGGCGGCTGCGCGATGACACCGAAAGCAAGCTGAACCGCCTGCCGCTGAACTACTTCGATACGCGGCAGCGCGGCGATGTGCTGTCACGCGTGACCAACGACGTCGACAATATCCAGCAGGCGCTTCAGCAGGCGTTCGCCCAGCTGGTGAACTCTGTGCTGACCGTGGTGGGCATCGTGGTCATGATGTTCATCGTCTCCTGGCAGCTGGCCTTGATCGCGCTCGTTGCGCTGCCGCTGTCCGGAGTGGCGGCCGGGCTGATCGGTGCCCGGAGCCAGAAGCTCTTCGCAGCCCAGTGGAAGAACACCGGGTCGCTGAACGGCCAGATCGAGGAATCCTTCTCCGGCCACGACCTGGTCCGCGTCTTCGGCCGGGACGCGGACATGCTGGCCCGGTTCGAGGAACGCAACGAGGCACTGTACAAGGCAAGCTTCGGAGCGCAGTTCGTCTCTGGAATCATCTTCCCCGTGATGCAGTTCGTGTCCTACCTCAGCTATGTTGGCATCGCCGTGGTGGGCGGCCTCAGGGTGGCCTCCGGCGCCATGTCTTTGGGCGATGCGACCGCTTTCATCCAGTACTCCCGGGAGTTCACGCAGCCTCTGGGCCAAATGGCCGGCATGGCCAATATGCTCCAGTCCGGCGTGGCATCCTCGGAGCGCGTTTTCGAATTCCTGGACGCCGACGAACAGGACGTTGAAACGGCCACCGAACACCTGCCCGCCAAGACCGACGGGCACGTGGACTTCAGGAACGTGACCTTCAGCTACAGCCCGGACAAGCCGCTCATCGAGAATCTGTCCTTCACCGCGGAGCCCGGGAACACGGTTGCCATCGTCGGGCCCACGGGAGCCGGCAAGACCACCCTGGTGAACCTAGTAATGCGTTTCTACGAGCTCAATGCGGGCTCCATCATGCTGGACGGTGTGGACATCACCCACCTGAGCCGCTCCGAACTGCGTTCCAAGGTGGGCATGGTGCTGCAGGATGCATGGCTGTTCGGCGGGTCCATCTACGACAACATCCGGTACGGCAACCTCGAGGCCACCGAAGAGCAGGTCATGGCGGCAGCGAAGGCCACGTTCGTGGACCGATTTGTCCGGGCGCTCCCCGAGGGCTACCAGACCGTGATCGACGAAGAAGGCAACAACGTCAGCGCCGGCGAGAAGCAGCTGATCACCATAGCCCGCGCATTCGTGGCCAACCCGTCACTGCTGATCCTGGATGAGGCCACCAGTTCCGTGGATACCCGCACCGAGCTCCTGGTGCAGAAAGCCATGGCTGCGCTGCGATCGGACCGCACCAGCTTCGTCATCGCGCACCGGCTCTCCACCATCCGGGATGCCGATACCATCCTGGTTATGGAGAACGGACGAATCGTGGAACAGGGCAACCACCACATGCTGCTCGCCGCCGGCGGGGCATACCACCGCCTCTACATGTCGCAGTTTGCCGGGACCGACGCCGGGGACGTACCGGTGGATGATTCGACGGCGGTGCACAGCTGAGCGCGCATGGCGGCCAGCGGATCGAGGTGCTGGTGCCAATGCGCTGGGGCGACATGGACGCCTATGGCCACATCAACAACGTCCAGATCGTGCGGATGCTGGAGGAAGCCAGGATCGCGGCTTTCGGACCGCCGCGGGGCGCGGGCCTTCCCGGCATTGAACCACCGGTGTCCCTGTTTAACGACGTCCCCGAGGGCACCCTCGCCCTGGTGGTGGACCACAAGATCCGCTATGTCCGGACCCTGGAGTACCGCAACGTTCCGGCGGTGGTCCAGGTATGGATCGGTGCCGTCAAGGGCGCCAGCTTCGACATCCACTACCTGCTCCAGGACCCCGTCACGCGGGAGGACTGCGTGAAGGCCAGCAGCCATCTGGCGTTCGTGGATGAAGCGACGGGCCGGGTGCAGAGGCTCAGCCAGGAGCAGAAAGACCGGATGGCTCCATACAGGCACTAAGACTCTGGACGGGGCTGCCCCGGACCCGTGGACTGGAACCAGGTCCCCAGCATCACCCAGACCTGCAACACGTTGTACAGCGAAAGGAAGCCGCCATGGCCAGCAACAAGAACCGCGCCGCCCGGAAGAAGAAGACCTGGAAGGAGATGTCACCGGGTGCCAAGATAGGCACCATTGTGACGGGCCTGGTGCAGGTCTCCCTGCTGGTTGCCGCCCAGCGCGACATCTCCCGGCGGCCGGCAGAACTCATCAACGGTCCCAAAGCCGCGTGGCGGGCGGCGTCCTTCGTCAATTTCATCGGCCCCATGGGCTACTTCATCTTCGGCCGGAAGCACTCCGCCGCCGCCAAGTAGCCCAGTCCGGCGGAAGGGCGGCCGGGCGCCCGTGGAGCGGCCGCCCAGCTTGACCCTGTAAATTTGAGGGCATGACCCCCACTGCCACTGTTGCCATGACCCGCGCCCTCGGCATCTCCAGGGAGATCGAAGACGCAGCGTGGTTCGTCCTTGGCCCGGGTCTGCAGGGGAAGGCGTCGCCGCTGGACGGGCGGACCCGGACGTGGTCGGTCGCGGCGGCCTCGGAGCTGCTGGACCGCCTGGAACGGGGCATCCCGGACGCCAAGGCCCCGATGATGACCAACCTCCGCGAGAACCTGGACGGCGCCACCCGTGGAGCCAAGCAACTGGCGGTGGAGCTGCTCTTCCTGCAGTCCCTTCCGCTGGCCCACGAAGTGAAATCCCTCAAGGTCAAGCGCGCCCGCGTGGCCGAGGCCGCCGGCTGGCTGGAGCCGCCGCTGGAGCTTCCCGAAGAGCTTTACGCGGGCATGACGGACCACGGCGTGATCCGTGACCGGACGGCTGAATTCAACTGGACCATCTGGGACCACCTGAAGTGGCTGTGCCGGTTCGTCCGGAACGTCGCACAGCGGCCGGCCGCTGTGGTGCAGGCCGCCATCAAGGATCCGCTGCAGTTCCACCGCCTCGCGGCCTCCACCCCGGATGACCAGCCTGCCATCCGCCGCAGCATCGAGTTCCTGGCCTGGCCCAGCTACTTCGAGCCCGTGGTGGCGGACGTGGAACGCCAGGAAATCCGTGACGCGTTCGCCTCCCTGGTGGGCGGGGCGAAAGGTGACGGGGAAGAGGACATCACCGCTGACATCCACTGCATTCGGCTGCACCTGGACGAGCAGGCGGGCCAGCGGATCGATTGGTACTCCCGCCAGCTGGTCAGCCAGTGGCGCAAGGTGGGCGACCCCGGCCGGCGCGCCTGGCTGCTTCGGACGCACAGCGATCACGCCGACCTGCTCACTGCCTGGCACGGAGAGGAGAAGGTGACCCTCGACGTCGAGCATCTCCGCACACTGGACCCCGGCGTGACCGCCGGCCTGGTGCAGCATGCCGTGGACGAGGACTACAAGCACCTGGGCTACGTGGAACGCGAGGACACCAAAACCGCGGTTTTTGCCTTCCTGACCGTCATGAAGCCCGGTGACCTGGTGCTGTACCAGCACGCCGGAACCGTACGGCTTGGCGGCGTGCTGGGGGAGCCCGAGTACAACGACGACAACCGGCGCCTGCGCCGCAAGGTGCGCTGGTTCGACGACGGCCACACCACCACCAGCCTTCCCCGCCACGTGCAGCGGCAGCTCGCCACCCCGGGCATTGTGGTGGACGTAACCCGCGTGGTCCAGGCGCTGCAGGCGCTGCTGCCGGCCGAAGCGGAAACCGAGCCCGACGGCGACACTGAGGGCGCCGTCGTCGTCCTCCCTGTCCAGGAGGGCTTCCGCCCGCTGACGCAGGAATTCGCAGCCTCGCTGCACATGGAGCTGGAGCCTCTCCAGGAGATCGCCGACCTGCTGGAGGAAAACCGCCAGCTGGTGCTTTACGGCCCTCCCGGCACGGGCAAGACGTACTTGGCCAAGCATCTCGCCGCGGAACTGGCGGATGACACCACGGACGAACGCGTCAAGCTGGTCCAGTTCCACCCGTCCTACGCCTACGAGGACTTCTTCGAGGGCTACCGGCCGGATAAGACGGACGAAGGCCAGGTGTCCTTCAAACTGGTGGCCGGGCCGCTGCGCCGGTTGGCGGAGGAAGCCGCCAAGCCAGGGAATGAGAAGAAGCCGTACTTCCTGATCATCGATGAGATGAACCGCGCCAACCTGGCCAAGGTGTTCGGCGAGCTGTATTTCCTGCTGGAGTACCGCGATGACCGGATCTACCTGCAGTACAGCCCCAACGAGCCGTTCACGCTGCCGGACAACCTCTACATCATCGGCACCATGAACACCGCCGACCGTTCCATCGCGATGATGGACGCGGCTATCCGCCGGCGCTTCTCCTTCATCGAACTCCACCCCCAGACGGAGCCGGTCAAGGGCTCCCTGCTCCGGTTCCTGGAGGCGAGGGAGCTCGATACCACCCCGGCGCTGCTGCTGGACGCGCTCAACGGGGCCATTGACGAGTGGGACCGGGACCTGATGATCGGCCCGTCGTACTTCATGAAGCCGGCAGCCCAGACCCCTGCCGGCCTGCGCCGGATCTGGAAGTACGAGCTCATGCCGCTGCTGGAGGAGCACTATCACGGCCAGCTGACGCGGGCCCAGCTGGAGGAGCGGTTCGGGCTGGACCAGCTGCTGGGACGCGTTGCAGCGCGCTGACCCCAGGGCGTCCGTGCGTCACCTGGTCCTGGACGAGCTGTCCAGCGGGCTGGTGGAGCGGCTGGATGCGCCCAGCGCTTCCTTCCTGAATTCCAGTGGCCTGGCCAAGGCCTCGCCCATGGGCATGGGGCTGTACCGGATCGAGCCGGTGGGCAAGGTAGGCTCTGTGCGCACCTCAACGCTGCAGCTGGACGTCCGGCCCAAGGACCGTCTGGGCCTCAGCCGGCTCCTCTTCCTGCTCGGCTATGCGGGGGAGCAGGGCTTCCGGCCGGACCTGGTGGCTGCCGAGGAAGACCAGGACCTGTGGAGCGCGCTGGCGGAGTCCCTGGCGCAGCTCGCCGAACGTGCCCTGGGCCGCGGGGTCCTGCGGGGCTACCTGACCGTGGACGAATCCCTGCGCACGGTCAAGGGCCGGATCCGGATCTCGGACCAGATCTCCCGCCGCCCCGGCATGCTGGTTCCGCTGGAGGTCTCCTACGACGAGTTCACCGAGGACATCGCCGAGAACCGGATCCTGCGGGCGGCCCTGGAACGGATGGGCCAGGTGCCCGGCGTGCGGCCGGAGGTACTGGGCCGGCTGCGCCAGCTGAAGGGAAAGCTCGACGCCGTCACCCGCCTTCCAGCCGGCAGCCCGGTGCCGCCGTGGAAACCCACCCGGATGAACCTGCGCTACCACTCCGTGCTGCGCCTGGCTGAGCTGGTCCTGCGCAACGCGTCCGCGGAAGCGGGTGAGGGCAGGCAGCAGACGGCGTCGTTCGTGGTGGACATGGCCCAGGTTTTCGAAGACTTCGTGGGAACGGCGCTGCGCAGCGCCATGGCGTCATATCCAGGGGAACTGCGGCTGCGGTACAACGCCCTCCTCAGCGAGGCGGTGCGCGACTCCGACCGGCTGTCCGTGCGCCCGGATGCCGTCCACATGCTCGGCGGACGCCCTGTGGTGGCCTACAACGCCAAGTACCGGGCGGCGTCGGACGCCGGTGCGTCCCTGACCGCCGACCATTACCAGATGCTGGCGCACTGCACCGCCCTGGCCGTGCCCACCGCCTGGCTGGTCTACGCGGGCAAAGGCGAGATGAAACTCCGCCGCATCCTGAACACCGACATCGACATCGTGGAGTTCCCGCTGGACCTCAGCCAGCCGCCGTCGGCCATCCTGGCATCCATCCGGGAACTTGCCTCCCAATCCTGGGGCGAGGTGCTCAGGACTGCTACACCGGAACCCGGAACGTAAACGTCGTCCCCTCGCCCAGCGTGCTTTCGACGTCGATGGTCCCGCCGTGGGCCTCTACGATCGCCTTGCTGATGGGCAGGCCCAGGCCCACGCCCGGGATGGCAGTGCGCCGGACGTTGCTGGTCCGGAAGAACTTGGCGAACACCTCGGAAGCGTCCTCCGAGCTCATGCCCATCCCGGTGTCACTGACCCGGCACGCCAAATGGCCGTCTTCCCGTGCCAGCGACACCACCACCTCGCCGCCGTCGGGGGAGTATTTGATGGCGTTGGACACCAGGTTGTCCAGTACCTGGGAGATCCTGGCGCTGTCCACGCGGGCCTCCAGCCGTTCCGGGGTCTCCGCCCGCAGATCCACGCCGGCGGCGGCTGCGCGGGGCAACGCCGAGGACACGCTGCTGCGTACCAGCTCGGCAACATCCACGGCGTCCGGCGAGACGATCAGCTGGCCGTTCCGGCTGGCCAGCAGGTCTGACACCAGTGTCAGGAGGCGCTCAGAATTGCGGCGGATGATTTCCAGCATTTCCCGCTGGGGATCGTCCTGGTCTTCGGCGAGCAGAATTTCGACGTAGCCCAGGATGGATGTCAGCGGGGTCCGGAATTCGTGCGAGACGCTGGATACGAAGTCGTCCTTGGCGGTGAGTGCGTTCACCAGGTCCGTGACGTCGCTGAAGACGACCACCGAGCCGGTGAAGTTGCCGTCCGAGTCCTTCATGGCACGGGCGGTGGTCACGAGTGCCCGCTGGTCCTTCCCGTCACCCAGCCACACCAGGTAGTCGGTGAAGGTTTCCCCCAGGACGGCCCGCCTGACCGGACGTTCCCGGACGGGGACCAGAGTCTTCCGGTCCGGGCCGTAGACCAGCAGTTGCGATTCGTTGGGGTCAGCAATGTTCTTTGGCCGGGCCAGTTCATGGTTGGCGCGCTGCTTCCGGTTCATCAGGATGTCGTGGCCGTCCGCATCGACAGCCAGCACCCCCAGGTGGACGGTGTCCAGCACGGTGTTCAGCAGCGATTCCTGGCGCTTGCTGGTCCGCAAGCTGGCACGCAGCTGCTCGTCCTTTTCTTCCAGCTGCGCCTGCTGGCGCATCATGCTCAAGGTCAGGACGCTCACCGACACGCCGATGCCCAGCATCATGACGGGCAACAGCAGTGAACGGGCGAAGTCCTGCGGCGTGTAGTTGCCCTTCAGGAGCAGCGGCACCCAGATGATGGCCAGCGGACCGAGGAAGGAAAACCACAGTGCAGCCCGCGGGTAGTAACCCGATGCGCAAAGCCATATGACGGGGAACACGGCCAGCAGGCTGATTCCCGTCAGGCTTTCCTGGCCGCCTTCCCTGCCTGCGGCAATGGAGACAAAGTCGAGCAGCGGGATCGCCAGGAAACTGGTGTAGGGCAGCCGCTCCCAAGGAATGATGTAGCAGAGCGCCATGATGGCCAGTTGGGAGACGAGGAACGTGACGAACAGGGGATTGTCCATGGTGTCCGGGAAAAACGCCCACACGAGGAATGCCGTGAGGAGCGTAGTTACGAACAACGGCATCTGGCTTAGCGCCACCCGGTCCGTCAGCCGGTACTCATGGAACGGCCGCCTGAAGAACCGCAGCCGTCCCGAGGACCAGGCGGTGGGGTTGCTCATGCGGCGGAGGACGCGGACGCGGGGGTGTGCGGGACCATACCAGCAGGATATCCGCAGCCAGCTATACTTCAGACGTTGGCACTGAGGGGGCTCTATGAGTGAGGCACGTGTGGGTCTGGTCATCGAGGATGACCACGACATTCGGGAATTGGTTCGCACTGTGCTGAGCCAGGCTGGATTTGACGTGACCGTCGCCAGCGGGGGCGCTGAGGGCGTCCTGATGGCCAAGAGCCTCAATCCCGATGTCATCACCCTGGACCTGGGGTTGCCGGATATCGACGGCTTTGAGGTTTCGCGGCAGATCCGCGAGTTCTCGGATGCGTACATCGTGATGCTGACGGCGCGCACCGAGGAACTGGACACCCTGATCGGGCTTGAATCGGGGGCCGATGACTACCTCACCAAGCCGTTCCGCCCGCGCGAGCTGCGCGCCCGGGTGGCGGCGATGATGCGCCGGCCGCGGACTGCTCCTGACCCGCAGGAAGTTTCAGTGGATGCCGGCGCGGACAGCGCGGCCCATCCGGAGCGCGGAAACTTCAGCCACAACGGCCTGGAACTCAGCTACGCCTCCCGCACCGTCACAGTTGACGGCAAGGAGATGAACCTGACCCGCACGGAATTCGAACTCCTGTATGCCCTGCTGGAAGCCGGGCGCACTGTCAGGACCAAATCCGACCTGGTGCGGCGGCTCCGGGACGAGGATTACGACGTCGGCAGTTACATCAGCGAGGCCGACGAACGTTCTGTGGAAGTCCACATGGGAAACCTGCGCAAGAAGCTGGGTGACTCACCGCAGCAGCCGCGGTGGCTGCAGACGGTTCGCGGGGTGGGTTACCGCTTGGCGCCGGGGCAGCACTGAGCCTGCAGCCGGTGCATGGTTTGCCTGCTGCACTGGGTGATGGGCCGCAAGTACGTGGCGGCCAGCCGGGGCAGCGCCACCGCCATGTCCGCGTGGCGGGCTTCGGTCCGGATCTCGTTCTCCAGTTCGAGGGCCAGGCCGGCCAAGCGTTCGGCGCCAACCATCTGGCTTGAGGTTTTCAGGCTCAGGACCGCGTCCATGGAGCCTTCCAGGTCGCCGGTGGTCAGGGCCAGCCGCAACCGCCCCAACCGTTGCGGCAGGAAGTCGATGAAGTTCCCCACGAAGACCCGGCTGTAGCCCTCCTCCTCCTCGAGTTCATCCCGCAGCCGGTCCAGGACGGACTGGTCTACCAGCGGCCTGGGGGCATCATCTGATGTGCTCATGACACTCCTTTCTGCTGGCTTTGTTGACTCGGGAAACAGGGCGGTGGGGCCGGAACGCTTGCTCTTTTTCAGGTTAGGACTGTTCCCATGACCTCGCAGAAGACTCGGCAAGAATTGTGGTTTTCTTGATGGGAGTGCGGATTTCTGCCCTTAGGATCAAGGCCAGTGCTTTCTGCATTGACGCCACCGGCGGCCGCGGCCGCATTTCAATCTGGGGATAGATTGCCGTGTTCCGAATACTGAGGTCCTTGTTTGTCGCGCTCATAATCGGGGTTGGATTGGCGGTGTCCGTCATCCAGCCGGCCAGCGCAGCAGCCACGTCACCGCAAGTTTCGCTCAATCCCACTTCCGGTCCGGCTGGTGCCGCCGTGACAGTCACCGGAACCGGGTTCAAAGCCTCTACCACCGGGACCGTGATTGTGGGTTCCGCAACCTTTGCGTTCCAGACCACCTCGCAAGGGGCATTCAGCACGGGCATCACCATTCCGGCAGCGCCCACCGGGAATCTCACCATCACCGCCAAGACGTCGTCCATCAAGGCATCCGCAACCTTCGTGGTGCAGGCGGCGCCCGTTCCGGCCCCGGCGCCGGCTCCAACAATCAGTTCTGCCCCCTTGCGTTTTGGAGCGGCCACTCCGGGGGGACCCCTGGCCAGCAGTGAACTGGACGAGGTAGCCACAGTGTCCGGGGAGATCCCTTCCATCGTGATGAGTTACAAGGATTTCCTGCAGTCCCCGCCCATCACTGAGCTGGACGCTGTCCGCTCCCGCGGAGCCACGCCCCTGGTCACCTGGGAGCCCTGGGCATGGGGAGGCGGCGTCAACCAGCCCGCGTATTCGCTGGCCCGGATTACTGCCGGGGACTTCGACGGGTACATCAGCCAGTGGGGCCAGTCCCTCGCGGCCTGGGGCAAGCCGGTCATGCTGCGATTCGCCCACGAGATGAACGGCAACTGGTATCCCTGGGCTGAAGGCGTCAACGGCAACCAGGCCGGAGATTACGTGGCCGCGTGGCGGCACGTCCACGACGTCGTTGCCGCCACGGGCGCCGCTAATGTCCAGTGGGTATGGTCGCCGAACGTGCCGTACTCGGGCTCCACCGACCTGGCAGGCCTGTACCCCGGTCCGGGGTACGCGGATATTGTGGCCCTGGACGGCTATAACTGGGGCACCTCGCAAACCTGGAGCAGCTGGGTTTCCCCGGTGGACCTCCTCGGCCCCGGCATCTCCCAGCTCCGCACCGTGGCCCCCGGGAAACCCGTGCTGATAGCGGAAACGGCGTCCAGCGAACTGGGCGGTTCCAAGGCGGCCTGGAACACGGACCTGGTGTCCTACCTGGCCGCCCAGCCGGACGTCATGGGCTTCGTCTGGTTCCACATGCAAAAGGAAACAGACTGGCGCATCAACAGCAGTGACTCGTCGGCGTCGGCGTTCAAGTCCGCCCTGTCGGCACGGAGAAGCTAGGGGATAGGGGATAGGCTGCTCCGAAACTGTCAGTGGCGGCGCCCGATCGCCGGCAACCCGTTCATCGTGCCGTGCCAGGATCAAGGACAGTGCCGGCAGCAGCTAAAGATTGCCTCAAGATTTCCTTAATTGCTTGGCCCAGGCGCCGGCTTCGAGGAAGTGCACCAACTGGTCCTCGAGGGCTGAGCGGTCCTTCAGCTCGCACTCCCAGACCGTCAGCACTTCCCAGCCGGCGTCTTCGAGCTGCCGGCGCTGGCCGGCGTCACGCTCGCGGGTCCGGGTACGTTTCGCAGCCCAGAACTCGGCGTTGGCCTTCGGGGCATGCAGGCCCACCCGGCAGTCGTGGAAATGCCAGAAGCAGCCGTTGACGAAGATTACCTTGTGCCGGGCGGCGAAGACGAGGTCGGGATTCCCCGGCAGCCTGTTGCCGCCGGAACTGCCGTGCAGCCGGTACCGGTAGCCCCTGGCGTGCAGCAACCGGCGCACCACCAGCTCAGGCTTGGTGTTCTTTCCGCGGATCCGGGACATGTTCCAGCTGCGCTGCTCGGGCGTGAGCTTGTCAGCTGAGGCGTTGTCAGCGCTGGAAGTGTCCGGCATCTTCCCAGTCTAGGAGTGCCTAGATCTCCCGTTCCGGCTGTTCGCCGAACACGAAGTGGCGGCCGCTGACGGACTTGGGGTCGATCTCCACGTAGAAGTCCTTGAGCGTGGGGACCCAGGTTTTCAGGCCGAGTTCCTCGATGGCGGCGAGTTCGTCCGAATTACTGAGCACCCGCGCCGTCCCCCGCAGGACAACGGACCAGGCCTCCTGGGACAGGATGCCGTCGGTTTCGAACAGTACCTTGGCGTTGATGGTCAGTTGCGCCAGTTTGTTTCCGGGCGCCGTGCGCAGGTAAAGCTTCCGGTTGGAGGTTACATAGTTGACCGGGAAGATATCCGGCTCCCCGGCAACGGAGACCACCAGCCGGCCGTGCTGCGTTGCCGCCAGGAGCCGCCACGACTGCTCATCATCGAGTTCAAGGACAGGATTGCCGTCCGCGTGTTCAAACATCATGCGGCCATTCTTCTACGTGAGGTAGAAACGCGCCAGAGGCTTTGTGCCCCCATTTCGCTGTGTTTTTGACAACACCGTCAAGGCTTAACAGTCCGGAAACAGGGCTGTGACCGGGTTGTATTTCCGGCTGGATAGCGTCGCACGCAGGGCCATGACGGCTGACTGCAAACGAAAGCGACGCACCCAATGGGCAACGACACAGACACAACCCAACTGCTGGAACCGGCGGCACCTGCTGGTGCCGCCGTCGTCGGACGCTCCCCGGCGATCCCCACGGCAGGCAACACCGCCGCACTGAACGCCACCAAGGAAAGCCTGGAGGACTATACGCTGCGGTTCGCGCCGCGGTCCTACCGCAAATGGAGCGCGGGAGTGGTGGCCACCAGCGCGCTGGGCGGTATCGCCTACCTGGCGGACTTCTCGATCGGGGCGAACATCGGCATCTCCTACGGGACGGTCAACGCGATCCTGGGAATCCTGGTGGCAGCCGTGGTCATCTTCGCCACCGGCTTTCCCTTGGCCTACTACGCGGCCCGCTACAACATCGACCTGGACCTGATCACCCGCGGCTCGGGCTTTGGCTACTACGGTTCAGTGGTCACCAACGTCATCTTTGCCACGTTTACCTTCATCTTCTTCGCGCTGGAGGGCTCCATCATGGCGCAGGGGCTGGAGCTGGGACTGGGCATTCCGCAGTGGCTCGGGTATGCCGCGTCTACTGTGCTCATCATTCCGCTGGTCATTTACGGCATGAACACGCTGGCCAAGCTCCAAGTATGGACCACTCCGCTGTGGCTGCTCCTGATGGTGGTGCCTGTGGGTTACCTTCTGGTCTCGCACCCGGAGAGCATCGACAGCTTCTTCGCCTACACCGGTGCAACGGGCGACGGCGGTCCGAACCTTGCGTCCGTGATGCTCGCCGCCGGCGTGTGCCTGTCCTTGATGGCGCAGATTGCCGAGCAGATCGACTACCTCCGGTTCATGCCGCCGCGCACCGATGCCAACCGGGCCGCCTGGTGGCGGGCAGTGATCCTGGCCGGGCCGGGCTGGGTGATTTTCGGGGCCATCAAGCAGATCGTGGGCCTGTTCATCGCCATCTACCTGATCGCCACGCTGGATCCTGCCGCCTCCGCCACCGCCAATGAGCCCGTGCACCAGTTCCTTGGCGTGTACCAGGAGATGATGCCGGCCTGGCTGGCCATGACCCTGGCCGTGGTGCTGGTGGTCATTTCGCAGATCAAGATCAACGTCACCAACGCCTACTCCGGCTCGCTGGCCTGGACCAACTCCTTCACGCGCATCACCAAGACCTACCCAGGCCGGATGGTGTTCGTGGTGGTCAACCTGCTGATCGCGCTGGTGCTGATGGAAGCGAACATGTTCGATTTCCTGAACACCATCCTCGGGTTCTACGCGAACTGCGCCATGGCCTGGGTTGTCACGGTGGCGTCCGATATCGCGATCAACAAGTACCTCCTCAGGATTTCCCCCAAGGTGCCTGAGTTCCGCCGCGGCATGCTGTACGCCGTGAACCCTGTTGGCTTCGTGTCCATGCTGGTGTCCGCAGGGGTTTCGATTGCCGTGTTCTTCGGGGCCTTTGGTGCCGCGATCCAGCCGTACTCGCCTATCTTCGCCGTAGGACTGGCGCTGGTCCTGCCACCGGTACTGGCCGTTCTGACCCGCGGCAAGTTCTACCTGCGGCGATTCGACGACGGGATCGACCTGCCCATGTTCGACGCCGACGGGAATCCCAGCGACGCCAAGCTCCTGTGCCACGTGACGGGGTTGGAGTTTGAGCGGCCGGACATGGTGCGTTCCGCCCAGGACGCGTCCGACGGCGGCCCGCAGTATGTTTCATCGCTCGCCTTGTCGACGGACAAGACGGGGGAGCTGGTGCTGCCCGCACCAAAGTAGGGCGGTTTATTAGGAAGCCGGTGCACTTAGGTGCGCCGGCTTTCTTTGTGACTTCGTTTGTCGGATTCCTGGTGGTAGACAACTCTTGGGCTCTAGGGCTGTGGATAACTATCCCGCCGAATTGTGACGTGGGCTACCCTTAAGTCACTGTCCGGAACAAGCCGTCTTGAAACTACTGGGGGATTAGCGGCCCATGACATCACAGAACTCCTTCGCGTCACGCGTTGCCCCGTCGGGGGCCTTCCACTCCAGAGTTTCCAGGTCCGGTGCCGCGGCCCTTGTTGTCGGTTTGGCCCTCGCCTTGTCCGGCTGCAACTCCGGAGGGTCGCCAGGACCGGGCGGCACGTCGTCCCAGATGGCCGACGAGACGCCGACAGCCACCGCCGCCGCCACTCCCACTTCAACGCCGAGTGCCGTCTACAAGCCCGCCGACGCTTCCGGCCCAGCCCAGAACGTCCCGGTTCCTGTGCTTCCGGAAGTGGCCAAGACGGAGACGAAAGAAGGCGCAGAAGCCTTCACTAAATACTGGTTCTCGGTTCTGAGCTACGCGTACGAGACTGGTGACACGGATGCCTTGTCGAAACTCTCGAAGCCTGGCTGCGCTTTTTGTCAGGGGCTCGTTGCTGATATCGAAGCCGCTTGGGCCGAGGGCAAGTGGGTATCTGGTGGCCAAATAGAAATCCCCGTTGCGACCGCAACGCCTTCAACGGACGGCTCAACACAGGTGGTTCTCCAAGTTCTCCAGAAGGAACTGGTCATTCGTAACCAAGACGGAAGCCCGTATCAAGAGAAGACAGCTGCAACGAATTCCGGCAGCGTAGCGATGTTGAACTTCGCAGACTCCGGATGGGTAG
Organism: Pseudarthrobacter niigatensis; assembly: GCF_030812615.1. NCBI lineage: Bacteria > Bacillati > Actinomycetota > Actinomycetes > Micrococcales > Micrococcaceae > Pseudarthrobacter > Pseudarthrobacter niigatensis. Next base: position 144,707 of record NZ_JAUSTB010000009.1, read on the forward strand.
TCAATGATTTGGGTCTGATCCGGTAGCGGTGGGTTACTTGGGTAAGATCCTCGTAATTCTCGCCAGTTGCATGGTGCTCTTAACGGCCTCTTTCGTGACCGCATATGCCGAAGATGGATCAAAACAGAATCCACGGATTGGTGGGGGATTTGTGGACTCAGGGATAAAGATAGGCGCTGACGACTGGGTACCTGACCCGGATACAGGCAAGTTCCGCCGAGCGGAACCTGGCGCCGTGAGTACAGACCCCAACGAGTACAAATACGAGCTCCAGTGCCACCTTGGCGGCGGCGACTTCGATACGCCCTGCCTCGCCCGCCAGCTCGACTGCAAAGACCGGGAGGACGGCGCCAAGGGCATCCCTGTTATGTGGCTGTCGCGGCCGCGGGGTGTGCCGGGAGCAGTGTGGGCGCACCATTCCGGCCCCACCTGCCTCTACGATCCGAAACCCGAGGACCTCCTGCCCCGGATTGCTGCCGACATCCAACGGCAGTTCCAGAACCTCCCGGTCAGTGCTGGTGCGGTCGTGGCCCAGCCCAGCCCCAACACGCTGCGCGGCGCCGAGACGAACTTCTACGCAGAAGCCACTGAACAGCAGTTCGACATCACCATGTTCGGCCAGAAGGTTCACGTGGTCGCCACGCCGGTCCAGTACATATGGAACTACGGAGACGGCACAGTCTTCGGCCCGCAACCTTCCATGGGCGGCCCGTTGCCGCAGGACCGTTGGGGCGAGAAGACCCGGACCAGCCACGCGTATGCCTCCACAGGCGACTTCCGGGTGGTCCTGACCACCTCGTTCCAAGGCACCTACTCGGTGAATTCCGGGCCGCCGCTGCCGATCCCGGGCCAAGGCCAGTTCAACGCCACACCGCAAACCATCAGCGTGTGGCGGTCCCTCACCCGCAACTATGCCGACGACTGCAACGCCAATCCGCAGGGCCAAGGCTGCCCGGGCGTGGGCGGATAGCGCGGGCCCTGAGGTGGACCTGTGATCCCCGTCCCACCATCGACTGGCACGGAATAGTTGCATGCGCCCCACAGTTGCTAAGGACAGTACGTCTTCAGCCTTCGAAAGGAACTGCGCATGCTGTTTTCCCCGCTCACCCTCGGTGAACTGGAACTTCCCAACCGTTTGGTGATGGCGCCCCTGACCCGCCTTCGCGCGGGTGAGAAAGGCGTCCCCGGCCCGCTCCTCGCCGAGCACTACCGCCAGCGCGCCTCCTTGGGCCTGATCGTCAGCGAGGGCACCTACCCCGCGCCGGTCGGCCAGGCTTACCCGGGCCAGCCCGGTATCGTCACCGAGGAGCAGGTTGCCGGGTGGAAGAAGGTTACCGACGCCGTCCACGCCGAAGGCGGCCGGATGTTCGCCCAGATCATGCACGGCGGCAGGGTTTCCCACTCTGATATCACCGGTGGCCTGCCCATCGTCGCCCCCAGCGCAGTAGCCATTGATGGCGTGGTCCGGACACCGGCAGGCAAGCAGCCCTATCCTGTGCCGCACGCCCTCACCACTGACGAGCTCCCCATGGTCATCCAGGAATTCGTCAACGCATCGCTGAACGCGATTGAGGCAGGATTCGACGGCGTGGAACTGCATGCCGCCAACGGTTACCTCTTGCACGAGTTCCTGGCGCCGAACTCCAACGTCCGGACGGACAGCTACGGCGGGTCACCGGAAAACAGGGCCCGCTTCGTCATCGAAACCATCAACGCCGTCGTGGCAGCCGTCGGCGCGAACCGGGTGGGCGTGCGCATTTCCCCTGAGCACAACGTGCAGGGCATCGCCGAAACCGACGCAGCCGACGTGCGCGCCACCTACGAGGTCCTCGTGGACAGCATCGCACCGCTCAACCTGGCCTACCTGAGCATCCTGCATCACGAACCCACCGGCGAACTGGTCCAGGACCTCCGTACACGCTTCGGCGGCACCTTCCTGGTCAACACCGGCTTCGGTGTCATCACCACCCGGGAAGAAGCCGTGAGCCTGGTGGCCGAAGGCCACGCAGACGCCGTCGTGGTGGGACGCCCGGCAATCGCCAACCCGGACCTGGCCCGGCGCTGGAAGGAAAGCCTCCCGCTCAACGAACCTGACGCCTCCACCTTCTACGCAGATGGCGCCACCGGGTACACGGACTACCCGGTGTACCAGGGCTAAGCGACCCACTGGCCAACCCGGACAAGACAACGACGGCGGCACCCACCGTGGGTGCCGCCGTCGTGGGCTGTCAGGGGTGCTGGTCCCGGGCAGCTGTACCGGAAGGTCATCCGACGACTTTCCGGCAGAAGGATAATGTGGCCCGCCGGACTCCATCGGATGCCGGCGGTGATCAGATGATACTCCAACGAATGGACTCCTGCCAGAGCCAATTTCGCCGCTTGGAAAACGGGCTAAAGAACAGCCTCGCGGCCTGTGCCTTCCTTCATCAGCAAGCGCCCATCCTCGATCGATACCAGCACGCTCTTCGGCTTCCCGCTGACCTTGGTGATGGCCTTCAGGCCCCGATTGGTGACTTCGACCCCCACCTGTGCACCCTTCGCCGGGAGCTCGACGGACACCTCGGATGCGATCCCGAGCAGCGGATTGGTCGAGATCCCCAAGTCCCGGCGGACCTCCTTGCCGTTGACGGTCACGGTAACGTTGGCCTCGTCGAACCCCTCCTGAAACACCACAAGCAATTCCCGCATGATGGCCTCTTCCTCGAGCATGGGTACCAGTAACGGCATGTCCACTACAGCACTTTGCCGGGCCCAGCGGAATACCTCCCTTGCCCCGCCGAACCCCTATCCGCACGGATTCCGGTGGAGCCCGGCAGCGCGGTAAGGCAAGATGTTCTGGTGACTCAACTGCCTGCCCCCGCCACCACGTCCGCCCCCTCCCGCGCATCGGAGGAGGACGCGATCTTCGCCCAGATCGCTGCCGAGCTGGAGGTCAAGGACTGGCAGGTCAAGGCTGCGGTTGGATTGCTCGACGGCGGGGCGACGGTTCCCTTCGTCGCCCGCTACCGCAAGGAAGCCACCGGCACGCTGGACGATACCCAGCTTCGCGACCTCGACGAACGGCTCCGCTACCTCCGCGAACTGGCGGACCGCCGTCGTGCAGTCCTCGACGCGATAGAAGCGCAGGGCCAGTTGACACCGGAGTTGCGGAAAGCGGTCCTGGCCGCAGACACCAAGTCGCGGCTCGAAGACATCTACCTGCCGTTCAAGTCCAAGCGCCGGACCAAGGCCCAGATGGCCCGGGAGGGAGGCCTGGAGCCCCTCGCGGACACGCTGTTGAAGCGGCCGGACCTGGACCCCGAACACGAGGCCGGGAAGTACCTCAACAGTGAGCACGCCATCAGTGATCCTGCCGCCGCGCTCGCGGGTGCCCGCGCCATCCTGGTGGAGCGCGTGGCCCAGGACCCTGACCTCGCCGCCAACCTGCGCGACAGGATGTGGACCCAGGGGCGGATGGTCTCCCGCGTCAAGAAGGGCAAGGAAGCCGAAGGCCAGAAGTTCGCGGACTACTTCGAGTTCGCGCAGGCGCCGGACCGGATGCCGTCCCACCGGGTGCTTGCGCTGTTCCGCGGCGAGAAAGACGGCGTCCTTGAGCTGGACCTCGCTGAAGCCGACCCTTCGGACGACGCTGCCCTCACTGCCGCCCGCGCCCGTTACGAGTCTGCGGTGGCCAGGTTCCTCGGGGTCGCCGACCGGGGCCGCCCCGCCGACGCATGGCTGATGCAGACTGCCCAGGTGGCCTGGCGTTCACGTGTGCTGGCCCGCCTCACCTCCGACCTCCGCGCCAGGTTGTTCGCCGCAGCTGAGGACGAAGCGGTCCGGGTCTTCGCCGCCAACCTCCGGGACGTCCTGCTGGCCGCACCAGCCGGCAACCGTGCCACCCTGGGCCTTGACCCAGGGCTTCGGACCGGGGTGAAGGTCGCCGTGGTGGACGGCACCGGGAAAGTGGTTGCCACTGACACGGTCTACCCGCATGCCCCGGCGCGGAAATGGGACGAAGCTTTGGCCACCTTGGTGCGTTTGGCGCGGCAGCACGCCGTCGAACTCGTGGCCATCGGCAACGGGACCGCCTCACGGGAGACGGACAAACTGGCTGCTGAACTGATCAAGCTGCTTCCGGAGGTGGACCGGAAACCCCAGAAAATTGTGGTGTCCGAGGCCGGCGCATCGGTCTACTCCGCCTCGGCGCTCGCCGCGGCGGAGCTCCCCGGGATGGATGTATCGCTGCGTGGCGCAGTTTCCATTGCCCGCCGGCTGCAGGATCCGCTCGCTGAACTGGTGAAGATCGATCCCAAGTCCATCGGCGTCGGCCAGTATCAGCACGCCGTGACAGCGTCGAAGCTCGACCGGAGCCTGGATGCCGTGGTGGAGGACTGCGTGAATGCCGTGGGTGTCGACGTCAACACTGCCTCGCCGGCGCTGCTGAGCCGGGTAGCCGGCGTCGGTCCCCTGCTCAGTGAGAACATCGTGGCCTACCGGAATGAACACGGACCCTTCAACAAGCGGACCGACCTCAAGAAAGTGCCGCGGCTGGGCGCCAAGGCTTTCGAGCAGTGTGCAGGCTTCCTGAGGATCACCGGGGGAGCAGAGCCGCTGGACGCATCGAGTGTGCACCCCGAATCGTATGCGGTGGCGAGGAAGATCCTCGTGGCAGCCGGTTCCGCCCCGGCCTCCTCCCTGGACCCACAGAAGTTCGTTGACGGTACGTTCGGCCTCCCCACCGTCAAGGACATCCTCGCAGAACTGGACAAACCCGGGCGCGACCCCCGGCCCGCCTTTGCCGCTGCCACGTTCTCGGAAGGCATTGAGAAGATCTCGGACCTGGTGCCGGGCATGATCCTCGAAGGAACGGTAACCAACGTTGCTGCATTTGGGGCGTTCGTGGACGTTGGAGTCCATCAGGACGGCCTTGTCCACGTATCCGCCCTGTCCAACCGCTTCGTGTCCGATCCGCGCGAGGTGGTGAAGTCCGGCCAGGTGGTCCGGGTGAAGGTGCTGGAGGCGGATCCGGAGCGGAAGCGGATTTCGCTGACGTTGAGGCTCGACGACGAACCCGCCGGCGGCGGCGCAGGTTCAGGCCGACGCGATTCCGGTTCCGGTCGCCGCGATTCCGGGAGCCGCACGCCCGAGCGTGCCGGGCGTCCGGACCGCCAACAGCCGGCCAAGCGGGGAGCAGGCCTGTCCGGCGGGAGCGTCCGGTCAAGCCCCAAACCCCAGCCTGCCAACACGGCCATGGCCGAGGCACTTCGGAAGGCGGGCCTGGGCAAGTAGTCCACGGTGTTGGGCGGTCCAGGATTAGGGTCCCTAACCGTTAGTTCCCAGCACGCGTGGCCGGCCGAACCTTGTCCGGACTCCGGGGGAGTAGAGGGCGGACTCTGGCGGGCCCTTGACGTTGATACCGGCCGCCCCCACCAGTCCGTCACGGAGCCGATGGACCTTGGCGCTAAAAAGTGGCCATTCGTGGTGAGTGTTCGGGACGTAGATGCTCCTGCCGTGAAAGCGCCCGTGCATGCCGTACCTCGCCGTCAGGAAGATGGATAAAGGGTCGACGGCCGCGGTGTGCAGATCGGGGATTACCCCGAAGTTGCTGCGTGCGCCGGCGGCGCCGAGCCGGCGCACCGAATAGCCGACCGTGGATTGATTCGCACTTCCAGGTGTACGAGCTGCTCCAGTTGCCTGCTGCCGCGCGTCGCCGCCGGGAAAGGACGGCCATTGCCGGATCTGCGACCACACGTATGGGATTCCGGCAGCCCGCGTGGCCAGAACCACCGGCAGCCTGGTGGCGTCGAGGCTTAGGAAGACTACTCCGCGCGTCCCATTCGGTTCGCGGGAGTAAAGCCGGACGTTCACCTCGTTGAAGCTGCCCAGGTACGGGATGCCGGGGCCGGTTCCGAGTCCCGCTTGTTCCATGCGGAAGCCGATCAGGCCCACCCAGGAACTGCCGTCGAAAACATCGGGTTGAACCCCCTCAGGCATGTACGCGGCGGCGGCGGCCTCCGGAATGCGCCAGTGAAGGAAGACGGCATCAAGCCACCTCTGGTCGGAAAATACCGGCCTGGGAAGTGCCGGCGGACGCGGCCACACTCCTGCGGCATTCAGGTTTCCGGTCAAGGTCCTCCCACTCCTTCGCTCGGTCCGGATGGCTAAGCGCCCTGTTATTCGGCTCCGCAGCTCTCAGTTCAGCGGGCGGGTGTCTGCGGGAAGCTGGCCACCGGCGAGAAGTTTGGCAGCTGTGTCAGCCAGGGCAGTCAACGCCACCCTCTGGGTCCAGGGACCGTACGAAATGCGGGCCACGCCTAGTTCCTCCAGCTTCGCCGGCGGCAGGGACCCGGGCACGTTGATGACCGAGACCTTGTTCCAGCCAATGGCTTCCACCAGGGCCGTGACCGTGGGCTCGTCCAGGAGGCCAGGGACGAAGACCGTGGTGGCACCGACGTCCAGGAAGGCCTTGCCGCGCGCGATGGCATCGGCAAGAACGTCTTGAGGATCCCGGTCCTTTCCCTTGAGGAAGGCGTCGGTCCGCGCGTTCAGGACAAAGTCGATTCCTTCTGCAGCGCCAGCGTGCACGACGGCTGCCATCTGGTTTACGGCGTCCTCGAGCGGGCGCATCTGGTCCTCGATATTGGCTCCAACGATTCCGACTCCGATGGCTTTGCGGGTTGTCTCCCCGGGGTTCCCATAGCCGGACTCAAGGTCAGCGCTGACCGGCAGGTGGGTGGCCGCCGCGATGCGGCCCACAAAGCTGATCATCTCGTCGACGGGAATGTTCTCGCCGTCCTCGTAGCCCAGCGTCGCGGCGATCGAGTGGCTTGCCGTTGCCAGGGCAGTAGTTCCCGGGATGTCCGTGATGACTTTGGCCGTGATGGCATCCCATACGTTGACCACCTGGAGGATCTCAGGGGCCTGGTGTAGGCGGAGAAGTTCGGAGGCTCTTGCGCTGCTGTTTTCGGTCATGGGTGAAGCCTAACGGACAGTCTTTGGACACACTTCGCTGGGGTGGGCTCACCCCAGCGGGCCCTCAGCTGGGCGCGGCGGTGGAATGGGGACGGGCAGCCGACGGGTCCTTTTGCCACGGCCAGCGCCCGGTGATTTCCAACTCGAGGGAGAAGCTGAGGAACGTCCTGATCAGCACGATGATGGCCAGCACTCCGACGCTGGCGAACGTCGGCGTGACGGCAACTGTGCGGATGATGTCGGCAGCGACGAGTAGTTCGAGGCCCAGCAGGATGGATCTTCCCAGCAGTTGGCGGTAGGAACGGTAGAAACTCAGTTTCTCATTGCCCGCCGGAAGCTGCCGCGGCTGATGGCCCCGGAGCGCCATGGGGAGGGAAACCACTGCTCCAACGACCATGACTGCGACTCCTGCGAAGTCGACCAGCTGCCCAACCGTCTCAATAACCTGCCGAAACTCCATGCCCTGCCCCAGTCCGTGCCAAGCTTGTCCAAGCCCGTGCGCGGGCCCCGCTTGGCGGTCACTTTGGAACGGCGGCCCCGGTCACGGGTGGCGGACGCCGTTCCCTGCCATAACGTCCCTGTACCCTTCGCGGAACGTCGGAAACGCGAAGGTGAACCCCGTGCTGCGGAGCAACTCGTTCCGGCACCGTTTGTTGCCCCCACGGGCCGGCCCGGCATCGCCAACGCGGGGTGAAGGGAGGCCCAGTTGGGCCGCCAGGAAACGCAGCACGCTTCCCAGGTCGGCCGGCTCGTTGTCCACGCCGATGCAGACGGGGCCCGGTGCGGCTGCCTTCCCGGCAAGATGGACGATGGCAGCCGCGGCGTCGTCGCGGTGGATCCTGTTGGTGTAGCGAACGTCCTCAGGGACCACGGCAGAGCCCGCCTTCACCTGGTCAATCAGGCGCGTCCGGCCCGGCCCGTAGATGCCTCCCAGCCTGAGCGAGACGCCGGCTGTGCGGCTCCCCGAGAGCCTGGCCTGCAGGAGTCCCTCGGCTTCCAACAACACCCGCCCGGAAAATCCGCCGGGCTCCGGTGGGGTGTTTTCGTCCACCCAGCCGCCACCCGCATCGCCGTAAACAGCAGTGGAGGAGACAAAGATGACCCGCTCCGGCGTCACCTTGTCCCGGTCCAGCGCATCAAGAACGTTTGCCACCCCGCGTACATACGCAGACCGGTATGCCTCCTCCGTAGGGGAGTCCGCAGCAACAGCGATGACGACGGCGGTGGTGTCCGCGGGGACGGGCGGCAGGTCCGTCGAGCCCAGGTCAGCCGCGGCGCCTTCAATGGCTGCCGGCAGTTTCGTGGGGGAGCGGCGCCAGCCCACCACGCGGTGGCCCAGGGCAGCAAACCGCAGCCCCGCCTCGGTGCCCAGGTCCCCGCACCCCGCCAGGAGAACCGTCATGGCCTACGGTGCCTCCACCGGGAAGAACACGCGGGGATCCTGCAGCAGCGCCGGATAGGTGAATGCCGAGCGGTCGATGATCTCGGTGACTTCAAAATTCCTGCCAAAACGGCCGTCGGCCAGGGTAATGGGACGCCCCACCACCTGGCCCACTGCAAACCTGGCCCCGTTTTCGAAGGGGACAGCAACCGGAGTCTTGCCAGGAAGGGTACGGAACGCCTCCTCCTGCGCCTGGCGTTTGCGGGTGGGCTTCTTCGCCTGGGGCCTGGGCGGCGCTTTCTTCGGCGCACGCGACGGCCGCCGCGAGCCGTCCTCGACGTAGACGGGCGAATAGCCGTCGTCCCCGGCGGACATCGCGGCCGCGGCAGCAGCGCTCCGGTTCACGGGCGGGAGCGCCACAGTGGAAAGGGACTGGGGATCGACGTCGTCATGCGGTTCGCGAAGGATCCACAGCAGGTCCCCTTCCGGCTCCTGCGGCAGGAATTCGTGCCGGGGTTCGGGCCAGAGATAGTCCATTTCAGGAATTGCATCCGGGAAGACAGGAGCATAGAACTTGGGTTCCTTGTGCACCAACTTTGAGCGGTGGCTCAGGTGGAAGTCCGGGTCTCCGAGCCATGGCGGCATCACGATTTTGGCGGCGTAGTCGGGGTGCCCGGCCTGCGGCGCGAACTCTGCGATGTTCGCTCGTGTGTTGTCCGGGTGGCCGCGTTCGAGCCATTCGTCCACCATGGCCAGTCCGTACATGGTGAGGGCGGGCACGTGGCCCATCCACATCCGGATGGCGGGGTGGGTCTGCCAGCCGTACCCGGGAATCACCAAGGCACGGAGGGTTTGCAGGGCTTCGACCCGCTGCTTGCCCAGCCGTGCGGTGTCCAGGGCTTTGGCGCTTTCGCGGAAGTCAGGGTACGGGAGGAAGGTTTGCATCTATTCAGTCTGACGGCATGCGGCGGATGTTCCAATTACAGTGCCCAGGACCACTTGGGGCATGACGGTGTGTCCAAATAATGGACACCTGCATACGGCTCCCAGCTTGACCCACTAAGATCACCGCAACCACCCCCGCGTTTTGGAAGCTCTCTCATGACATCTACACCTGACAAAGCCGTCGACCACGCCCGAGCCGCACTGCCCCGCTACGGACAGATGTTGGGGCCGGAAGCCCAGGGAATCCTGGTTCTCGACGAGTTCACAATCGATCCTGCCACGGCGCGCAAGGATCAGCACCGGTTCCGCGACGGCATGGCTGCCGTTGCCAGGACGGTCCGCCGCATTGCTGCCCTCAGGGTGGTCATTGCCCTCGTAGCCATCGGAAACCTGCCCCTCTTCCTGCTCTCCAGCGGCTGGTGGATCTATGGCGTTTCGCTGACCCTCGTGGTTGCAGTGCACGCCGCCGTGACGCTGCTCAACCGGCACGAGCCGCGGCTCAAGCAACGGTCCGCCCTGGAACTGCACATGCACCGGGAACGCAGCGCCAACTACCGTCAGCTGCGGGACGCCGTGAAGTACATGATCGACACCCCCAGCCGCATGAACGAGCACCTCTACTTGGAGCTGCTGGCCGTGAAGCGGGTGGCACTGAACCTTGCGCATGGCACTGTCGCCTTGCTGGACACCAGTGACGAGTCCGCCTGGAAAGTTCGGATCGTCCGCGAGCTCCCCGCCAGCTGACCGTCCGGACCCTGCCGCCCACGGCGGCAGGGCTTGGCGGTTAAAGTACGACGCCGGCACATCCCTCGTGGGGGTGTGCCGGCGTCGTACTTTGGTCAACGGAATTTGTCTATCGCCGACCTGCCTGTGTCGCCTTGGAAAGGCAATGCGGCCAAAGCCGCTGGTGAAGCGTCCGCTGGTGCTACGCGGGAAGCTGGATGACCTGTCCCGCGAACACGAGGTTCGGATCCGAGATGGTGTCCAGGTTGGCGTCGGCAAGGTGCTGCCACCCACCCTGGATGCCCAGCTTCTGCGCAACGATGCTCAGGGTGTCCCCGGCCTGCAGGGTGTACGTCTCGCCGCTGAGCGGAACCGAGGTTGCGTGCCGCGGCGCGGGGGCCTGCCTGACCGGAGCGTTCTGGACCGGCGCGCTCTTAGCCTGGGTGCTCTGCACCGGTGCGCTCTGTACGGGGGCGCTCTGGACCGGTGCTCCGCCGCCGCCGCTCAGTCCCAGCTGCGACGAGCAGGACGGCCAGGCACCCCAGCCCTGGGAAGCCTGAACCCGCTCGGCTACAGCGATTTGCTGTTCACGGCTGGCGTTTTCGGGGGAGCCCGTTCCGCCATACGCGGACCAGGTGCTGGAGGTGAACTGCAGGCCACCGGAGAAGCCGTTGCCCGTGTTGGTGGACCAGTTGCCACCGCTCTCGCACTGCGCGAGTGCGTCCCACGTGGACGTGGGGGTAGCTGCGTTGGCCGCCGTGGCGGAAAGGGCCAAACCTGCCGCGGAGACGGCGGCCAGGGTGACTCCGCGGCGCGCGGCAGTACGGAATTTGGTGTTTTTCATGATGGGGATGCTCCTGAAGGCCACCAGCGCTGGTTCCGTCCCCGGAGATCGTCGCGCCACTGCCCGCCCCTGACGAATAGAGGTCACTGTCGGTGGCTGCCGCTGGGCAGTTCTGGTGAAGGCAGCACCGGGCAATCAAGTCGCCCGCCGAACGGGCATGTATTTCACGCTAAGACATCGTCTGGGCGTTATCAAATCGAGATTCCGCCGGCGCGCTGGGGATGGGCCCTCGCATAGATAGCCACCACCGCGCCGGTGTGCGTTCAGGAGCGCGGGCGGACTGCCTCCGCGAGTGCGGACGGGCGCGAATCGCGCGGGGGCACTATTCTGTCCCGATGGACAACTTTTCCGGCGGCAGCGCCATGCCCGAAACCGAGACGGACTCCGTGGAACCCGCGGTACCCGCCAAGCCCCTTCCGGTGGCCGAACTTCACCTGCACATCGAAGGCACGCTGCAGCCCGAACTCATCTTTGCCCTGGCTGAACGCAACGGCATTGAACTGCCCTACTCGGGCCTGGACGAGCTCCGCGAAAAGTATGAGTTCACCGATCTGCAGTCCTTCTTGGACCTCTACTACGCCAACATGGCCGTGCTGCGCACCGAGCAGGACTTCGCGGACATGACGCGGGCATACCTTGAACGGGCTGCCGCCGCGGGCGTCCGGCACGCGGAGATCATGATGGACCCGCAGGCGCACCTCTCCCGCGGGATTTCCTTGGAGGCGTGCGTCAGCGGTGTCGCCTCGGTGCTGGCAACCTCGGAGGACGAATTCGGCATCTCCACCATCCTCATTGCGGCGTTCCTGCGTGACCTGCCGGAGGAGTCGGCGCTGGAAGTCCTGGACCAGCTGCTGGCCATGGATGCCCCCATCGGCGCCATTGGGCTGGACTCGGCAGAGGTGGGAAACCCGCCCTCCAAGTTCGAGCGGCTGTACGCGAAAGCGCGTGAAGCAGGCCTGCGGCTGACGGCGCACGCAGGGGAGGAGGGCCCGGCGTCGTACATTTACGAAGCCCTGGACATCCTGGGTGTGGAGCGGATCGACCATGGCATCCGCTGCATGGATGATCCGGAGCTGGTGGAGCGTCTGGTGGACGCGCGCGTTCCGTTGACGGTGTGCCCACTGTCCAACGTCCGGCTCCGTGCCGTTGACACCCTCGCTGACCATCCGTTGCCCGCCATGCTGGCCGCAGGATTAAACGTGTCAGTCAACTCAGACGATCCCGCCTACTTTGGCGGCTACGTGGATGACAACTTTGCCCAGCTCACCGCGGTGTTCGAGCTGTCCGATTTCGACAAGGCGCGGCTGGCAGCGAACTCCATCCACTCTTCCTTCGCAACGGAGGAGCGGAAGGCGGAGCTGGTAGCGGAATTGAACGGCAGGGAAGTAGCCGACTGACCGCTGCGGTACCGGGCGCAACAGCCGGTCTTTCCGCCCGGTAAACTAGGTGCCGCAGGCGTGTCTGGGGAGTGCAGGGCAGCACCCGTGTCAGCGCTTGAGGGTTATGCAGACAGCCCTTACCCGAGACCTCCGCCTCACTTGCGGCACCATCCGCTTCATAGTCGGTCACGACACGCAGAGTTAACCAATTAAAGTCGCGCGATTTAATGGGCAGTTGGCAAGATGCCTAAGACCGATCGCTTTTATATAAGGGGAATCATGGCCAAGTCCACCGCAGAAAACACCTACCTTCGACTCAAGACCGTCCTGGATGTCCTGACCGAAGGCGTGTGGTCCGGCGATGCACTGAATGCGGGCCAGGTCCTGGCGGAAGCAACCGCCCGGGTACCGTTCAACGACCATGAGTCCGAGCTCCTCAGCGGCGGAATCCCGCGCGGACACAAGACCCTCACCTCGGCCACTGCCAAACTGGTCAAGGCGGGCTGGCTGGTTAAGGGCCGCTCGGGCTGGACCATCACCGAGGACGGTATGCGGGCCACGGTCGCCTTCCCTGATGCGGACTCCTTCGCGGCCGCGCTCGACGCCGGCACTCCCGTCCCTGCCGACACCCCGGTTCCCACGGCTCCCGCAGGTTTCGTCCGGCCGGTCTCCGCCGCTGCGGCAACACTGGAGGTTCCGGCGAAGGCGGAGGCTCCGAAGAAGACCACCCGCAAAGCCTCCGCCAAGAAGGCGGCCTCCGTTGTGGGCAAGGCAGCCAAGGCACTCGAGGACGCCGTTGAGCCCGTGGTTGCAGCCGTCCGCAAGAAGGCCCCTGCGAAGGACACGGCCGGAACGGCTGCTGCCGCCGAGCCGCTGGAGGGCCCTGACGTCGAAACGCTGCCGCAGCCCGAGGCCGTGGCACTGGCCGGCGATTTCAACACCATCCTGGGTGCGCCGGAGAACTGGGCACCGCAGTACGACGAAGCACAGATGGAATTCGACATCCTGGACCAGCTGTGGAAGAAGAGCGCCGAACTGCCGGCAGGCTACTACACGTTCAAGATCGCCCTTAACCGCTCCTGGACCGAGAACTACGGTGCCTTCGGCACCTTCGACGGACCCAACCACGAGCTGCACCACACCGGCGGCACGGTCACCATCCGTTACAACCACGCCACCCGCGATATCACCATCAACTAACCGGCCTGCAACCCCTTCTTGGGTCGCAGGCGCCCGTCCCATGGCATTACGGCGGCGGTCACTGCGACCCGATGGGGGGCAGCAGGGTTTGGGAGAGGAACAGCATGGGCAGGCACGCAGGTTCTCCGCACGATCCAGCGCGGGGCGGTTCTGCGCAGGACACTGTCAGGCTGGACGCCAAGGTCTTCGGCATGGTCCAGGGTGTGGGTTTCCGTTACTGGACCATGGGCACGGCGGAGGAGCTTGGATTGTCAGGCGAGGTAAGCAACCTCGACGACGGTTCAGTTCGGGTGATTGCCGAAGGCGCCGAACCGCAGGTCAAGAAACTGCTGGACTGGCTCAAATCGGACCGGACTCCCGGCCGGGTGGAGCGGGTCGAGTCTGACTTTTCTGCTGCCCGGGGGACTTTCAACAGATTCCGGGCCCACTGACCGGCGCTTGCCGCCGGTGCGGCTACTCCCGCGGGCTGAGCCCGATGAAGGCACCGAGTTCCTCCAGCGCCGCTGGCTTGTGCGGCATATAGCTGGTGAGCTCGGGGGAGCGGACCATCACGGCACGCCATTGTCCGCGCGACACGGCCACATTGATGCGGTTCCGGTTCAGCAGGAACTCAGCTCCACGCGGAGCCTCAGCCACTGCCGAACAGGCCATGGAAACCAGCACCACTGGAGCTTCCTGGCCCTGGAACTTGTCCACCGTGCCCACCCGCACCTCCGGCAGCCCGGCCTCGGCCAAATGTTTGCGGATCAGATGGACCTGGGCGTTGTAGGCAGCGACCACCAGCAGGTCCTGCTGCTCGAGCGGGCGGGACTCAGAGTCCGCGCCCGGCGTCCATTTCAGGCCGAGATGGCGGCGCGCCTGCCGGACCACTTCCTCTGCTTCTTCCCGCGAGGCAGTGGCATTGCCGCTGTGACCAACGAAGACCGTTTCCACTCCAGGCGGCAGCCCCTCGAGCTCGCGAAGCGATGCAGCAGGAGCAGAGTGCAGCTTTCCTTCGTAGCTGAGGTTGGATACCGCCCGGCACAGGTCCGGATGCATCCGCCAGGTATCTGCCAGGAAATACCCCAGGCTTGAAGGCAGGGTGGCGTGGCCGGCCGCCAACCAGCCCAGCGCTGACTCATCCACGGGTTCGGGGTGCGTGCCCTGGGTAACCTGCGGAAGCTGTTGCGGGTCGCCCAGCAGGAGCAGCCGCTTGGCTGCCACAGAGACCGCCAGGGTGTTGGCGAGGGAGAACTGGCCTGCCTCGTCAATGACCAGCAGATCCAGTGACCCGGACGGGACTTCCTTGCCCGTCATAGTCCAGGCAGTGCCGCCGACCAGGCAGCCGGAAGGCGACTCAAGGAGACGGGCCACGTCGCCTTCCGATGTGAGGCCCCAGGGAACGTGATGTGGCGCGGCCAATTTCTTGGCCACCGCGTGCGGATCCACTCCGCCGGTTTCGATGGCTCGGCAGAGCAGGTTTTCCACCACGTTGTGCGACTGCGCCACCACGCCAACCTTCCATCCGCGGGCCACGAGCCTGGCGATAACGTGGGCGCCTACGAAGGTCTTGCCTGTCCCCGGCGGGCCCTGGACGGCCAGGTAGGAGTGGTCCAAATCCTGCAAGGACTCCGTAATGGCCCCGGCGTAGTCGGCAGCGCCATCCCCGCCGTGCAGCACCTCCGCGGGACCCGGCCTGGAACGAAAACGCGGTGGCAGTTTGCGCAGGATGTCCAGGCCCGGCTGGGCTGGAAGGACCGGGGCAGAAGCCCCCACCGTCCGGGCTATTTCCGCGATGGCTGCTTCGATACTGGCGGTGGCCAGGGGCTGGTCCTCGGTCAGGGCCACGGGCAGTTGCGGGTAGGCGCCCACCTTTCCGGTCTCCCGCTCCGCAATGGTGACCAGGTGTTCCGGGCTGTCCGGCGCCGCCTCAAGCTCACTGATCCTGGTCCCGAACGTGAAAGCCCTTGTTCCGGACGCGGCCTGCGGGTCAGCCATCCCATCAGGCCCGGGTGCGTCATACAGCCGGCACCAGCTGGAGCCGGGGCGGAAATCGGAACCCTCTGCCATAGTGCCCCGGAGCTTCAGGACGCGCGTGCGCATCCGTTCCCGGGGCTTGGCCAGAGCCCAGTCTGAGACCACTTCCGCGGAGGACACAATGAACACGTTCCGTTGGTCGGCCCAGGTGTCCAGTGGCGCCTCGACCCGGTCGAAGTGTTGCCACCAAAACTGCTTGCGCTCCCGCCGGTGGTATCCGGTGGCGGCTGCCACCATGGCGAGGGCCCTCTCATCATCGGTCCAGGGCCGGTCATCGGGAAGGCTGGCCAAGTACTCCCGCAGCTGCGTCTCTTCCTGGGTTTCCCCGGGCCCCCGCCTGACGCCGCCCTCGCCTTCCCCTCCGGCGGCCATCACTTCCATGGGTCGCCCGTTGGCGGCGACCGCTCCGCCACCGGCTCCGTCTTTCTGCGCCCGCGGTGCGATTTCCAGCAGCCAGTCCCGAAGCCGAAGGGTGGAGAGGCAGTCGTAGTGGTTGTAGTCGGAGATGGAAGCCAGGATTGTGGCGGCTTCCTCATGCCGTCCGGCGTCACGCGCAGCGCAGTAGGCGGCGTAGGCCACCACGGAGGCGCCGGCATCCTTGACGTCGCCGGACCGAAGGTTGTCTCCCATGTAGAGCGGTTCGAGCTTCTTGATGGAGTAGGAGGCCTCCGAGATGCGGATCGAGTGCCGGACGGTGGCATACAGGTCCACCAGCAAGCCCTGCCTCAGCCAGTCATCCACCGTGTCCTCGCCGGCCTGGTGGGCCAGGGACAGGTTCCGCAACGCAGTTTTTTCGTAGGCAGCGTAGTGGTAGACATGCATGTCCGGGTAGACGGCACGGCGTTTCTCGACGTACTCCAGGAAATCCAGGAAGGCGCGGCGTTCCCCGGACCGGGAGTGCGCCCAGAACGGCCGGAACACCGGATCATCGGCGGCACCCGGCACCGGAGCTTCGACGACGCCAAAGAGGTACTCGATGCCCCACGCGCCCGTGGCCGGATCCTGCCATAGCGGATCGCCCTCGAAGTCGAAGAAGATGTCACCGTCGCTGGGGGCAGGAAGCGAGCCGATGGCATTGTCCGGCAGCACGCTGAACGACACTGTATGCGGCTGTCCATCCTTCGTGAACGTCCGGGACCCTGCGGTTCGATCCAGGCCGAGCTGCATCCGCGCCTGGGCACGGAGCCTGGCCACCGAGTTCCTTGCCTCGCCGGCTGGCATCGCAGCCAGTTCGTCGATGGTGGTGATGCCGGTCCCGTGCAGTTTCCGCCGCTGGGCCACCGACATGCCCGCTACCATCAGGAGATCCCTGTGGAGCTGCACCTGTTCCGCGCAGTAGTCGCAGCGTCCGCAGTGCACGACGCCGGGCTGTTGCCACTCCACTGCGCCGTCAGCGGCGCGGTGGCTGGCTGTGAGGTGGCGGAAGCGCCGGCGTCGTTCCCGGAAGACGGGCAGCAGGTCCGGCAGTGAATGGCTGCTCCGCAGCCAGTCCTCACCTACCCGCGTTCCAAGGACCAGCGTGACGACGGGGGAGGGGTCCAGCCCCATCCCCAGGAGTTGATCGCCGTAGGCGGCCAGCTGCAGCAGTGCCCCAACTTTGGCGTGACGGGCAAGTTTGGTGTCCCAAACCTCGTAGCGGCCCGGGTTGCCGGTGCCCGCAGCCTCGTTGACCAGGAAGTCGGCGTAGCCGAGGAACTCGCCGTCGAAAAACGTCGCCTGAAAGACCACATCTGCCCCGGAGCGGAGGGCGAGCTCGGTTTCCGCCTGCTTTGCCTGCAGCTCCCCGCGCAGGTTCTGGCCACGTTCGAGGGAGTAGACCCCGGCGCCGCGGCTCGCGTCCCACTCACCGTACTTGGCCACCAGGCTGGCGAGCACGGTCTGCTCGTGTTGGTCGCCCAACTCGCCGGCGCGCTTCTGCATCTCGTCAGTTGGGAACTCTGCCTTGGGAGCACGGCCCAGCTTTTCGTCCACGACCCGGAGCGTGCGGTACTCACATTCGGAGGCCGCCACAAGGTCGCTCGCGGAGAAGACCAGGTCCGGCGGCGCGTCGGACCCGGCATGATGACCGGCAGCGTCCAGCAGAAACACGGGGCCTCCCCAACTGTTTGCGGGCCCGGAGTCGGTTCCCCCGGCCTGGAATCAAACCTAGCAAGCGGGGCCGACAAACACTCCTGTAAGCCTCAGGACGATTCAGATCCGGCACATTCCACGGTCCCGAAACTGGGCCGGTAACCTCAGCCCTCGGCCGCGGCGGCCCGCACCTGGGCCTTGTCGTGCTCGTCATGGGCTTTCCGGATCAGGTCCATGAACTCCGTTTCATGGCGGACCAGCCGCTTGTACTTCTCGGGAAGCTTCCGGATCTGGTCCTCCTCACGGACCATCTTGGCGAAGATCTTGTCCCGCTCCGCCATGTCCGTTTCGTAGTTGAGGTCCACGTACTCGGTGGCGTGGCGCCTCGCCCCCGATACTGCGTTCTTGGCCTTGCCCATGGGGCTGAAGACCGAAGCGAGGATGGTCACCACCAGCACCCCGAGGATCACGCTGAGTGACAGTCCGGTGCTGACCTCCACCACGTTGACGTGCCCGCCGTCGTTAATGAAGGGCAGCGTGTTTTCGTGCAGGGCGTGCAGGATGAGCTTCACGCCGATGAACCCCAGGATAGCGGCAAGGCCGTAGGAGAGGAAGATCAGCCGGTCCAGCAGGCCGTCGATCAGGAAGAACAGCTGCCGCAGGCCCATCAGCGAGAACGCCGTGGCAGTGAAGACAACAAAGACGTTCTGGGTCAGCCCGAAAATTGCCGGGATGGAGTCCAGGGCAAACAGGATGTCAGTACCGCCGATGGCCACCATTACCAGCAGCATCGGCGTCAGAACCCGCTTGCCGTTCTCCACCGTGAACAGTTTGTCGCCATCGTAATGTTCCGAGGCGGGCAGCAGTTTCTTGGCGAGCCGGACCACCAGCCCGTCGGAGTCGTCGTCGTGGTCGTCCGGTTTGAGCAGGTTTCCCGCCGTAACCAGCAGGATGAGCCCAAAGATGTAAAACACCCAGGCGAAGCTGTTGATCAGCGCCGCACCCAGGAAGATGAAGGCCGTACGGGCAATCAGGGAGAAGACAATGCCGAAGAGCAGCACCTTCTGCTGGTCAGCCCGCGGCACCTTGAAGCTGGCCATGATGATCAGGAACACGAAAAGGTTGTCCACGGACAGGGCCTTCTCCGTGACGTAGCCGGCGAAGTACTCGGTGCCCATGTCGGATCCGCCGAACACAAGCACAACCAGCCCAAAGAGCACCGCGATGGTCACGTAGACGGCGGACCAGGTGGCTGATTCCTTGAGTGAGGGGGTGTGGGCCTTACGGACGTGGAAGAAAAAGTCGAAGGCCAGCAGCGCAACGATCGCCGCGATGGTCAGGGTCCAGGCATAAACAGGTACGTCCACGCGGCGGGCCTTTCGTTGGGGTGTACCCCCAGCCTACCTAAGCGGGTTTCAGCAGCTGGTGCTCCACGACGGCTGCCCTGGACAGCGTTTTGTACCCTTCCTGCTCGAAGAGCACCGTGATGACATCGTCCTCGTGCCGCATCACCAGGCCGAGGCCCCAGTCCTTATGGACCACCGTGGACTGCAGCGGGAAAGGCTCGCCGGCAGCGGACGCCGGCGCGCCGCCGTCGGACTCCTTCGCCGCCGCCTGGTTGGCGGCTTCAGCACACCCGTCACAATTGCCGCAGGGTCCGGCAGGTCCTCGCCAAAGTAGCCGAGCAGGAACTTCCGGCGGCAGCCGTCCGTCTCGGCGTAGGCGCGCATCATGGTCAGCCGCGACTGGTCAACCCGCTGCCGGGCTTCGGCCAGCTCGACGGCGTCACCCACCAACGCGGGCAGCTTGGCTTTGGACGTGAGCCGCACCCCGCGCTTCCCGGTGCTGACGGCATCGATTTCCTCCAGCTGGTTCACAAGGGACGTGATGCGCCGGGCCTTGAACCCCGTCAACTCCGCAAGGGAGGACTTGGGCGTGGGTGCATGGGCGGCCTTGAGGACCTTCAGGACGGCAAGGAGAGACCCGGGATCGGGGGAGTGGGTGCCGAAGAATTTCCGCAGGCCAAGGTCCTCTGACCGGTAGTGCAGGACGGCTGAGGCGGGTGCGCCGTCCCTGCCTGCCCGTCCGATCTCCTGGTAGTAGGAGTCCAGCGATTCCGGGATGTCAGCGTGCACCACGAAGCGCACGTTGGGCTTGTCGATTCCCATGCCGAACGCGGTGGTGGCCACCACCACGTCCAGCTCGTCGTTCAGGAACAGCTCGTGGATGCGTTCCCGGTCCCCGGCGGAACGGCCCGCATGGTACGCCTCGGCCCGCAGCCCCTCCGCGACCACTTTGGCGGCGTATTTCTCCGTGTCCTTCCGGGTGGCGGCGTAGAGGAGCCCATGCCCTTTGCGTGCCAGGCCAGCGACCTGCACCAGCACGGCTTTACGCTTGTCCTTGTCTTCGTGGTGCCGGACCACGTCGAGGCTGATGTTGGGCCGGTCGAACCCATGCACCAGCACCAAGGGCTTGTTCATACCAAGCCGCTCCATAATCTCGTCCCGGACCGGAGGGGAAGCCGTAGCTGTCAGGGCAGCCACGGGCGGGTTCCCCAGCTGCGCGCGGACATGTCCTAGCGCCAGGTAGTCGGGCCGGAAGTCGTGTCCCCAGGAGGAGACGCAGTGTGCCTCATCCACGACGAACAGCGTGATGTCCAGTGCCTTGATACGGTCCACGGTTGCCTGCTTGGCCAGCTGTTCCGGGGCGAGGAACAGGAACACGGCCGAGCCTTCCCCGGCAGCGCGCCAGGCATCCTCGATTTCGGCATCGCTGTGTGAGGAATTGATGGCTACGGCGGCATCCGGTCCGAGGAGCTGGGACAGGCCGTCCAGCTGGTCCTCCTGCAGGGCAATCAGTGGTGAAACCACGACGGCGGGACGTCCCGTTGCCTTGTGCAGGTGCAGTGCTGCGACCTGGTAGATCGCTGATTTGCCGTAGCCGGTGGGCATGACGGCCAGGACATCGCGGCCTTCCGCGAGCGCGGCCATGCCGGAAAGCTGCCCGTCCCGAAGGTCCGGCAGGTTGAAGGAGGAAGCAGCAAGGGCCCGAAGGGCAGGTTCGTCGGACATGGAACTGGGCTCCGCACAGAAGGAAACTGCGGCCGCTTGCTTCAGCCGTAGGAACCACCCTACGCCAGCCCCGCCCCGCCGTCGTAAACCATTGCAGTGGCCGGCCGTGCGTGCTTCCCTGGCTACGTGTCGATAGAGGACATGTTGGGGTAGCGGGCACCGGCAGTGGAGCCCGCCGGTGCCAGCTCGTCCAGGAGTTGGAGCTCGTCCTGGGTCAGCTCCACGTCCACGGCGCCGAGGTTCTCGTGCAGGCGTTCGCGTTTCTTGGTACCGGGGATCGGCACGATGTGTTCGCCCTGTGCCAGCAGCCAGGCGAGGGCCAGCTGGCCGGGAGTGCACTGTTTCCGGTCCGCCAGCTCCTTGACCCGGTCCACGAGTTCCAGGTTCCGTGTGAAGTTCTCCCCCTGGAAGCGGGGGGAGTGCCTGCGGAAATCGTCCTCGGCGAAGTCGTCCACGCTGCGGATCTGGCCGGTGAGGAAACCACGGCCCAGGGGGCTGTACGGCACGAAACCGATGCCCAGCTCCGCGAGCACGGGGAACACCTTGGTCTCGGGCTCCCGCTCCCACAGCGAGTACTCCGTCTGCAGCGCGGTGATCGGGTGCGCGGCGTGGGCCCGCCGGATGGTTTCCGCGGATGCTTCGGAGAGGCCCAGGAAGCGGACCTTCCCGGCCTGGACCAGTTCCGCCATGGCGCCCACCGTGTCCTCGATGGGAACCGTCTTGTCCACCCGGTGCTGGTAGTAGAGATCGATGTGGTCCACCCCCAGCCGCTGCAGGCTGGCGTCGCAAGCGGACCGGACGTAGTCGGGCCGGCCGTTGATGCCCACCCAGGAACCGTCCTCGCGGCGTTCATTGCCGAATTTAGTGGCGAGCACAACGTCTCCGCGGCGTCCTGCAATGGCGCTGCCCACAAGTTTCTCGTTCGTGAAGGGGCCGTACATGTCGGCCGTGTCCAGCAGCGATCCGCCGGCGTCCAGGAACTCGTGGATCGTGGCCACCGACTCCTGCTCGTCACCGGTGCCGTAGAACTCGCTCATGCCCATGCAGCCAAGGCCAAGGGCGGAGACTCTCAGTTGTCCAATAGTGCGCGTTTTCATGCCGTTCTCCTCAACGGTAGAACTTGCCTGGGAACCGGCCGTCCTGCATGTGCGGAGCCGGTTGGTACAGCGTACGCCGCGAATAAGAGTTACCCGTTGGAAGCCCCCGGCAAACAAGGGGCACTTACCCCTAGACCGCTCTGGGGGCCATGCCTAGACTGGGCGGATCCCCACCCCGGGAACCGGTACCTGACCACGACAAACATCAGGATGCACCAACCGGCCAGGACTGTTCCCCACGCGGGATGTCTCACCTACCCAGATCACGGCCGTCCCACCGGACGCCTGACTACAGGAGCGATAGATGACAGGGAACAAAGCCGTTGCCTACAAAGAAGCCGGCAAGGTCGAAGTAATTGACATTGATTATCCAACGTTCGAGCTCAAAGACGGCCCCGGGGTCAATCCCGCCAATGTGGGACGCCCGGTCAACCACGGGGTCATCCTCAAGACCGTGGCCACCAACATCTGCGGATCGGACCAGCACATGGTCCGCGGCCGCACCACAGCCCCGCCCAACCTTGTGCTGGGCCATGAGATCACCGGCGAAGTGGTGGAGGTGGGCCGCGACGTCGAGTTCATCAAGGTGGGCGACCTCTGTTCCGTGCCGTTCAACATCGCCTGCGGACGCTGCCGGAACTGCAAGGAACGCAAGACCGGCATCTGCCTGAACGTGAACCCAGACCGGCCGGGCAGTGCCTACGGCTACGTGGACATGGGCGGCTGGGTGGGAGGCCAGGCCAACTACGTGCTGGTCCCGTATGCAGACTGGAACCTGCTGAAGTTCCCGGACAAGGACAAGGCCATGGAGAAGATCCTGGACCTTGCCATGCTGTCGGATATCTTCCCCACAGGGTTCCATGGTGCGGTCACAGCCGGTGTCGGCGTTGGCTCCACCGTATACGTGGCCGGTGCCGGTCCTGTTGGCCTCGCAGCGGCCACCAGCGCGCACCTGCTGGGTGCCGCCGTCGTGATTGTGGGCGACATGAACGAGGGCCGGCTGGCGCAGGCACGCAGCTTCGGCTGCGAGACCGTGGACCTTTCCAAGGGTGACCCGAAGGACCAGATCGAGCAGATCCTCGGCGTCCCGGAGGTGGACTGCGGCGTGGACGCCGTCGGTTTCGAAGCGAAGGGCCACGGCCATGACGCCAAGGAGGCACCGGCGACCGTCCTGAACTCCCTGATGGAGCTCACGGCCGCCGGCGGAGCGCTCGGCATCCCCGGCCTGTACGTCACCGGTGATCCGGGCGGCATTGATGACGCCGCCAAGAAAGGTGCGCTGTCGCTGAGCCTGGGCACGGGCTGGGCCAAGTCCCTTAGCTTCACTACGGGCCAGTGCCCGGTCATGAAGTACAACCGGCAGCTGATGATGGCCATCCTGAATGACCGGGTCAACATCGCCAAGAACGTCAACGCCAAGGCGATTCCGCTGGAGGAGGCACCGAAGGGCTATGCGGAGTTCGACGCGGGCGCAGCCACCAAGTACGTCCTGAACCCGAACGGCTACCTGAGCTGACGCGGCGGCGGGCGGGGGTGTCGCGATAGACCGCCGGTTGCGGAAATAAGTGGTGCCCCGTGCAGGTTAGGCTTTGCACGGGTCAGCACCATCCGCAACCGAAGGAGTTCCCTTGAGCGACATCACCGTCCGCCACAACCCCGGGCGCGAACGCTTCGAGATTCTTGATGCCGGCAATGTGATCGGCAAGGCGGCGTACAAGGAGTACGACGGCGGGGAGTCGCCGCAGCGGATTTTCTACCACACCGTCATCAATGAGGAATACGGCGGCCAGGGCCTGGCCGGCCGCTTGGCCACGGTTGCCCTGGACAGCACGGTGGAGGAGGGCATCGGCATCGTCCCGGTGTGCCCCTTCATCAAGAAGTTCCTGGCCAAGCACCCTGAATACCTGGCCAGCGTGGTGGCCGTGGCCCCTGCGCACCTGGAATTCCTGGACACGGCGCTCGCCGCGCGCACCCGGGGCTAGGCTTCGGCAGGCAACGGCCTGCCGCGCTCCTTGGCTTTCACATGGGCAGCCCACTTTCGAGCTGAGGCCTTAGTGCCGGAAACGCTCCCGGGCCGTTCGGGCGGATGTGCCGAGCGCGGCGCCGATGGCCTCCCAGGAGTCTCCGTTGGCGCGGGCCGCCCGGACGGCCGCCTCCAGCTCGGACTCCGCGTTCTCGGCAACCGTCCGGGCAGCGGTGATCCGGCGGAAGCCTGCGGCGCTTTTGTCAATACGTGGCGTCGGGCCCAGGCGAAGGAGAGTACCGTCAACCCGTAGCGGCGCCGCCAAATGCTCCACCTGCAGCACGTATCCGTCGTCGGGGCCGCGCTGGATGAAGAGGGTGAGGACGGTCTGTCCGTCGCCATCGTCAAAGTCGACTTTTCCGTAACCCTCACGCGGTCCAACCGGCCATGGGCGCGGCTTCAGCCGCCCTGTCGATTCGTAGGTGGCCCCCTCGTGGACGTCGTGCGCGACACGCGCGTGCGGGGCTGGTGCTTCAGGCGGGTTCATGCACCGTTCTCCTTCGAGTTGTCCTGCTGCTTCACGATCGGTTCCCCTAACAACGTGATGCCCGTGGCGGCATGCGGCACCGCCCCCGTACAGGTACCAGTAGACGCCACCCCGATTTGAAGCGCACGAGTACCCTGTACTCGAAGTTTTCGACCCCAAAAATTGTTACTGAACCGGAGACTCCCTGGTGCGGGCGGCGCCAGGGAAATTGCGCGTCGGCAAAGATTCGGCGGGTCGCCGGAACGGCCCGGCGGAACGTCCGGCAAGCCTTCAGGAAGCTCCCAAATTCCGGTGATTTAATCAGCATCTGTCAGCGCGGCACACCCCCGCGCTGACGTTGTTTGAAATTGCCGAAGCGGACCAGGAGCCCTTGTATGTCCATGCACCCCATGGTGCCCAAACCCGGCCGCGATGCTCCGCCGCCGGTGCCGGGCAAGCCGCCGGCTCCGGGTACGCCGTCAGCCGGCAGGCGGCAGGGGCATAAGAGGCTGCTCATCCTGGCTGTCGCCTTGGTGCTGGTGATCATCGGCACCGTGACCCTCGCGGTGGTCCGGTCGGAGCCGCGCTCGGGCGCCGTAGTTCCCACGCAGCCCGCGGTTCCCGCCTCACCGGTGGCGGCCGCCCCGCCGTCGTTGCAGGACAGCGTGGACAACATCCTTGGTGAAGCGGACCAGTACCGGATCGGGCTGGCGCTCGCCGACGTGTCCGGCGGTGCTGAACGGACGTTTGGCGATGCGGAAACCTTCACGGCGGCCAGCACGGCCAAGATCCTGACCGCCGCCGCCTACTACCACCTGGTGGAGAACGGCCAGGCGAGCCTGGACGATCCCATGGGCGACTACGATGCGGCGTTCCAGCTCAAGGCCATGGTCAACGACAGCAGTAACGATTCCTGGCTGCTCCTGATGGATGCCGTCGGCTACCCGCAACTCATTGCCTACGCGGCGTCAATCGGGGTCACCTACGATCCCGAACAGAACATGCTGACCGCGGCGGACATGGCCCTGATCCTCAAGAAGCTGTATGCGGGGGAGCTCCTGGACAAGGACAACACGGAGCAGTTGTTGAGCTACATGCAGGACACCAACAACGAGGACCTCATACCCGCAGGATCACGTTCCGGAGTGGACGTCTACCACAAGTACGGGGAGGTGGGCGGGGAACTGCACGATGCAGCGCTCCTGAGCTACCGCGGCTCCACTTTCGCACTGGTCATCTACACCGAGAACCCGGAAGGCGTGCCGGATGACGGGCAGGCCGAGGTGATCCGGGACCTCACCAGGGCCGTCGAGGACGCGCTGTTCCCGGTGGGACTGACCGCCAAGTAGCCAACGCCACACCACGATTGGCGTCCGCCAAGTCGTTCCCGGCGCCTGCTGTGGGCCAGACTGTTACCGTGAGCAACAAACCCAGGACTGCCCTGGCCGTCGCCGGACTCAGTCTGGGCACGGCACTGAACCCGCTGAATTCCTCCATGATCGCCGTGGCCCTGGTGGTGCTGCGTGCCGACTTTGGGCTCGACGTCGCGGCCGTCACCTGGGTGGTCACATCCTTCTATCTGGCCTCTGCCGCCGGCCAGCCGGTCATGGGCAGGCTGGCGGACCGGTTCGGCCCGCGGCGGATGTTCCTGCTGGGCATGGGACTGGTGGCCATCACGTGTGCGCTGGCTCCGCTGGCCCCCAACTTCGCGCTCCTCTGCGTCGCGCGTGCGGTCATGGCCCTCGGCACGGCCACCGCATATCCGAGTGCGGTAGTGATGGTGGGCACGCTGGCACACCAGGCAAACGTGGAGGCGGCGCGCCCCCTGGGGCGGCTGCAGATGGCCAACACGTCGGCCGCCGCTGTGGGTCCCGTGGTAGGTGGTTTGCTGGTGGGTTTTGTGGGCTGGGAGTCGCTGTTCCTGGTCAACGTGCCGTTGTCCCTGGCGGCGCTGCTGATCGTCGCGAGGGCGGCACCGCCGGACAAGGCCAGGGAACGCGGCAGCGTGGCCGAGCTGGTGCGGGACTCGGATCTCCCGGGCATCGCAGGTTTCATCGGCGCGCTGTTGCTGGTCATGATGGCGGCGCTGAACGTGGCACCGGACTACCGCTGGCCGATGCTGGCTGGCGGAACCGTGCTCGCAGCGCTGTTCGCCTGGCGCGAGCTGCGCTTCGCCAAGCCCTTCCTGGACCTGCGGCTGCTGGGCCGGAACCGGCCGCTGATGCTGGTGTACCTGGCCTTCGCCGTATTCAGCAGCGTTTACTACTTCGTTTTCTTTGGCCTCCCGCAGCTGCTCCAGGAGGCCGGCGGCTACGACCCCGGTGTGGTGGGCCTGCTGATGCTGCCCCTCGCCGGGATGTCGGTCGTAGCCACCCCATGGGCGGTTGCGGCGATGGGACGGTTCGGTGTCCGGCGGGTGTTGCTGGCCGGCGTCGTCCTTTTGACGGTGGTGGCGGCGCTTATGTGGGTACTGACCGGCACCCTGGCCATCCCCTTCGTGGTGGTCCTGACAGCCCTGATGGGCATCCCCTACGGAACCGTGGGCATCGCCTCCAACCAGGGCATGTTCGTCTCGACGCGGCCGCAGGACCGGGGCGTCGCGGCGGGCATCTACCAGACCTGCCGCTATGTGGGTGCCATCACCGCCACCGTGATGATCGGGGTTTTCGCGTCCGGCGGGGTGCACCAGGACAGCTGGATGCGGATGGTCCTGGCCATGCTGGTGCTGTGCGTGGTGACGTTCGGGATTTCCGTATTCTGGCGGCAGCAAAAGGCCTAGCTGTACTCAGTCAGTAGGTTGGTTGCACCTACTGATCGGTGGTTTGCCTCCGAGGCTGCCGTGTGGCCGGTGGTTGTTGTAGAAGTTTAGCCAGGGCTGGAGCGCGTCCGTGCGGGCTTGGTTGGATGTGAAGGGTTGCCGGTAGGCCCAGCCTTCCTGGAGGGTGCGGTTGAAGCGTTCTGCTTTGCCGTTCTGCCAGGGGTGGCGGGGTTTGATCAGGATGTGTTTGGCGCCCAGTGCAGCGAGTGCGTCCTGGAAAGCTTTCGATAACCGGTAGGCGAAGGCGTTGTCGGTCATGACTCTGCGGACGGGGGCGCCGTTGGCTGCCATGGCCGCTGCCGCACGGGTGAGGAAC